>CAZSUF010000182.1:404-8094 GCA_964609875.1 uncultured Bifidobacterium sp. | reverse complement strand
ATTGCCACATGGATTTAGGGTTAAATTGTTTACCGTATTTATTGATACAGGACAAGATGTACCTGGAATTAATGCCACGTTCGTTGGGGCTCCATATCCTGGTCCCGAAATAAAGAAAGAAAAGATATCATTAAAATTACTACAAGTATAAGTAGGATATTCATCTGATCCGAAACGATAATTAAATCTTATCGTATCTCCGATAGGCACAAAATCAAATTCAAGTTTACACATATTGTAAATTAGACTTGTAGCTGCATTTTGTAAATCTACATCGTTGATATAGGAGAGATTATTTGTACTGGCAGAAAAAGAGCCTGCTAAGCCGACATTTAAGGCAGATCCTGAGGTAAGCACAATACCACTATCCATGGTAATTGTTGTTGTAGTGGCTAAATCAAATTTACCAGAAGCATTAGTGGCGCAAGTTAAGGAAGGATTTGTATAGGCTACCCCAGGACCGACAAGTCTATCAACCATTTGATTAGCTGTCTGATTTGGGGTAATTACCATTTGTGCCAAAGCAGGGCGGTAAAAAAAATGCACAATAGCCAATATTACAATAAAGTGCTTAAGTCTAAATCTATTCATTCTCAAAGAATTTCTAATTGTGGGCAAGGTTCATCCTTATCAACCCTAAGGTTAATTTGGACGAATAAAGGTAATGATTTTTTAGGATTTATTGTCATAGGTTTGTCACATGTGAATTGAAAACAGTATTCTAAACTTTTTTTGTCATTTTATAAAAGAAAACTGAAAAACAGGTAGTTTTTTTTACTTTTACACACTTAATTGAAAAGATATGTCAACAGTTGATCTGGTAATGCCTAAAATGGGCGAAAGTATTATGGAAGCCACCATTTTAAAATGGAATAAAAAAGTAGGTGATTCCATTCAGATGGATGAAACTTTGCTAGAAATTGCCACAGATAAGGTAGATAGCGAAGTGCCTTCTACAGCAGCGGGAACAATTTCAGAAATTTTATTTAAAGAAAATGATGTAGTGCCTGTAGGAACTATTATTGCGCGAATCAGCAGTGGAGCTGTGGCTACAGCAAATGCACCTGCCGCTCCTAGTGCCCCAGCAACCCAAGCAGCGCCTGTTTATCAAGCACCAGTAGCTGTAAATACTGTTTCTTCAGCATCAAGCAATAAATTTTACTCTCCTTTAGTTCTAAATATAGCTTCTTCAGAAGGAATAAGTATGAGCGAATTGGAAAAGATTCATGGAACTGGAAATGAAGGTCGAGTAACTAAAAAAGATATCATACAATATGTGGCGAATCGTAAAGCAGGAACTTCGGCTAGCGCTTCTGCTGTGAGTTCTGCTCCAATTTCGGCCCCTGTTGTTGCAAGTCCAGCAGCTGTTGAAGTAACAGCTAAAATAGAAACGCCTGCTATGTCGGTAACAGCACCCTCAGGGAATGTAGAAATTATCGAAATGGACAGGATGAGAAAAATGATCGCTGATCATATGGTGAAAAGCAAAGCCACATCTCCTCATGTAACAAGCTTTACAGAGGCTGACGTGACTAATATTGTAAATTGGAGAAACAAGATTAAAACACCTTTTGAAAAAAAATATGGTGAAAAAATTACTTTCACACCGATTTTTATAGAGGCTATCATCAATGCCATTAAGAAATACCCAATGATTAATTCTAGTTTAGAAGGAACACAAATCATTGTCAAAAAAGATATCAATATTGGTATGGCAGCTGCATTACCTACTGGAAACTTAATTGTGCCAGTAATTAAAAATGCTGATACTTTGAATTTATTTGGCTTAACTAAAGAAGTGAATACCTTAGGAGGAAATGCCAAGGCAAATAAGTTGAAGCCAGATGATACGCAAGGAGGTACTTTTACAATGACCAATGTAGGTACTTTTGGCAGTTTGATGGGAACGCCTATCATTAATCAGCCTCAAGTGGCTATACTTGCTGTGGGTGCCATTAAGAAAAGACCTATGGTGCTTGAAACACCTCAAGGTGATGTAATTGCTATCAGACATATGATGTATTTGTCTTTAAGTTATGATCATAGAATTGTAGACGGATCTTTAGGGGCTAGTTTTTTAACAGAAGTAGCAAATGATTTGGAGCGTTTTGATCCGAATCGAGAAATTTAAACATCATGATTTTAGATAAGGCAAGTCTTGATAGTCGACTTGAAACATTAAATGGTTGGGTTCATGCGCATGATGCCATAGAAAAATCTTGGTTATTTGCAGACTTCAAAGAAGCGCTTGCCTTTATTGTCAAGGTTGGCATTCTAGCAGAGAAAGCGAATCATCACCCAGAAATTATGAATGTATATAATCGTGTGGTATTAAGATTAAATTCGCATGATGTAAATGCCATTACGAGTAGAGACCTTGAATTAGCTCAAGAAATCAACACGTTGATTTAATCTAAGGTTTATTAGAACTAAAAAATTTGATTGAATTGCGGCAAGGATTGAGTGGAAAGCCCGCATTCCGAGAGGCTACACGACAGTGAATGTTACTTTAAAGATAATAGCCGATTCGGAAGCGGACTTGCAAGGAAAGCCTGGGTGCCGCCCAAATAAAAAATTCACCTCGTAGAAAATAATTTTAAGACTTGCTTGTACATAAAAAAAGAGCAGAAAATCTGCTCTTTTTTAGTATGAAATAAGTTCAACTTATTTAGTGTTGTTAGCTGGTTTTACGCCAGTTTGTTGAGTAGAAGCAGCTTGTTTGTTGCAAGTTGCTTTGTGTCCATCTTTGCAACAAGCTTTTGGTGTGCTTGAAACAGAAGCTCCACTATATGAACCAGTTGCTTCAGTTTTAGCGTCAGCATCTGCACTTGCAGTTTTAGCTTCCCCTTTTTTGCAACAAGCTTTAGTACTTGAACTAGCTTCTTTACTGCAACTAGCTTTGTCTTTACAACATTTTTTTTCTGCGAAAGTTGTTCCAGTGATCAAGAGCGCTAAGGCTACAAAAATTATTTTTTTCATGAGTTTGAGTTTTTAAAGTGAAAGTCAAAAGTAGGCTATTTTTGAAATAAAATGCATCATTTAAGAAGAATTAACATTTGCCAAGAGGCAATAATTTCAAACAAAAATGCTTTCTTTGCCTTTCTTGAATCAATCAAATACCACATCTGGTTATTGGGCCCTCGCTGCCATTTCGTTTTTCTGGGGCACAACTTGGTTTACCTCTAAAATTGTAATATCCTACTTGCCAGCCATGCAGTTAACGGGCACCAGACAAAGTATAGCGGGCATATTACTCATTTCATTTTTTTTATTGAAAACGAAGAAATGGCCTTCGATGAAGGAATTATTGTATCATGCTGGGATAGGTTTTTTACTTTTCACTTGTAGCAATGGGCTTACCACAGCCGCAATTCAGTATATTCCTTCCTTTCTCGGTGCTTTATTAGGGTGCCTGATGCCGTTTTTTTTAATACTTGCTAATTTCGTATTGTTTAAAGAAAAGGTCAAGTTATTGTCCTTGATAGGTTTGCTGGTTGGATTTACAGGCGTGAGTATTTTGCTCCTTTCATTTCAAACAGAAATCAATCATCCTAATTTTACGTGGGGTATTGGCATGACTTTAATTGGGGTTACCACTTGGACTATAGGCACTTTAATTACGACTAGAAATAAATTTAAATTTGACCCTTTCGAGGGTTTGGGTTGGCAAATGCTGTTTGGCGGTATCATGTTATTGATTATTTCAGGGCTCTTTGATCAGCAAGTGAATATGATTGACTTGCCTTTAAAAGCCTGGTTACTTATTTGGTATTTAATAGCAGTTGGCTCTATACTGTGTTTTGTTTGCTATCTGCATGCCTTAAAAAAATTGCCTTTGAGCTTAGTGTCTATCTATGTATATATAAATCCTGTGGTTGCTTTATTGATGGGGATCTTGTTTTTACATGAAAAAATAAATCTTCAAATTATTGTGGGAGTGTTTGTTATTCTATTAGGCATTTATATGGTAAAGAAGGTTAAAACCGAGGTACTTTAGTTCAACAGCCAGACTGACAATTTTTTCACTTTATTCAATACAATGTGCAATTCTGTCAAATTTTAAGAGCTATGCTTGAGTATATCCCGTTCTATATGAAATTATGTCTTATTCTGCTCGCTTGGCACATTTCATGATAGAGTGGAGGTAATTCAAACATTTATTACTTAAAATACATTCAAACATGGCAAAAACAACAAAAGTTAGCATTACACCGCTTCATGATCGTGTAATTGTGAAAGCAGCAGCAGCTGAGACTAAAACTGCAGGGGGAATTATTATTCCTGATACAGCAAAAGAAAAACCACAAAGAGGAACTGTGATTGCAGTAGGAAGTGGAAAAAAAGATGAGCCAATGACTGTCAAAGAAGGCGATACGGTACTTTACGGAAAATATGCAGGTACAGAAATTATGTTAGGTTCTGATGAAGTACTTATAATGAGAGAAAGCGATATCCTTGCTATTATCTAACATCAAGATTGGCCTTGAAGCATTTACAGGATGTAAATCTTTTTTGGCATAGAAATGAAATCTTATTAATTAAATATTCAAAATATAAAATACAATGTCAAAGCAAATTTTCTTCAATATTGAAGCGAGAAATAAAATGAAAAAAGGTGTTGATTCACTTGCAGATGCAGTGTAAGTAACCCTTGGCCCTACAGGTCGTAATGTAGTAATCGAGAAAAAATTCGGCGCGCCACAAATCACTAAAGATGGTGTGACTGTAGCCAAAGAAATCGAATTAGAAGATCCAATTGAAAATATGGGTGCACAAATGGCCAAAGAAGTAGCCTCTAAAACTGCAGATGCAGCTGGAGATGGTACAACAACTGCCACAGTATTAGCACAATCTATTATCACTGAAGGAATCAAAAATGTGGCCGCTGGTGCGAATCCTATGGATTTGAAAAGAGGTATCGACAAAGCTGTAGCCGCTGTGGTAGAGAATCTTCGCACTCAATCAGAAAAAGTAGGCAACGATAATAAAAAAATCGAGCAAGTAGCCACTATTTCTGCAAACAATGATAATGCCATCGGAAAATTAATCGCTCAAGCTATGGCTAAAGTGGGTAAAGAAGGTGTAATTACAGTAGAAGAAGCAAAAGGTACTGAAACAACTGTAGATGTTGTAGAAGGAATGCAATTTGATCGTGGGTATTTGTCGCCTTATTTCGTGACAAACAGCGAAAAAATGATTTCTGAATTAAGCAATCCTATGATTTTAATTTATGACAAGAAAATTTCAACGATGAAAGATATCTTGCATATTTTAGAAAAAGTAGCTCAAGCTGGTCGTCCATTAGTAATTATTTCTGAAGATCTTGAAGGCGAAGCATTAGCAACTTTGGTTGTAAATAAACTACGTGGAACTATTAAAGTAGCTGCTGTAAAAGCACCTGGTTTCGGCGATCGTAGAAAAGAAATGCTAGAAGATATTGCTAAACTAACAGGTGGTATCGTAATCAGCGAAGATCAAGGCTTTAAATTAGAAAACGCTGACTTAACTTATTTAGGTTCATGCGAAAGTATTAGCATCGATAAAGACAATACAACAATTGTAGGTGGTAAAGGAAAGAAAGCTGATATCGCAGCTAGAGTCAATCAAATTAAAGCTCAATTAGAAGCTACGACGAGTGATTATGATAAAGAAAAATTACAAGAGCGTTTAGCTAAATTGGCTGGTGGTGTAGCTGTATTGTATGTAGGTGCTGCTACAGAAGTAGAAATGAAAGAAAAGAAAGATAGAGTGGATGATGCTTTACATGCAACGCGTGCTGCTGTTGAAGAAGGAATTGTACCTGGTGGTGGAGTTGCCTTTATCAGAGCGATTGATGCGATTGTAAAATTAAAAGGTATCAATGATGATGAAAACACAGGAATCTCTATTGTACGTCGTGCTTTAGAAGAACCAGTTCGTCAAATAGTTGCCAACTGCGGTTTAGAAGGTTCTATTATTATCCAAAAAGTACGTGAAGGAAAAGGCGATTATGGCTTTAACGCACGTACTGAAGTATATGAAAATTTATACAAAGCGGGTGTTATCGATCCAACTAAAGTAAGTCGTGTGGCTTTAGAAAATGCAGCTTCTATTGCAGGTATGTTGTTAACTACAGAATGTGTAGTGGCAGATAAGCCTAAGAAAGAAGAACCACACATGCATGGTGGTGCACCTGATATGGGCGGTATGGGCTATTAATAGTCTTAGATCAATATATATCTATCCCGTTTCGGTTAACCGAAACGGGATTTTTAAATAATGCCTTTCAAGAACAATTAAAATGCAAGATGGATGAAACAAAAAATCAAACATTGGTATTGTTACCTGAAAAAAATATTGAAATGGAATAATGATGATGATTGGTTTAACAATCCATTTATCATTCATTAACAAAATCTCGTTTCAGTTTGATGAAACGAGATTTTTCATAAAGTAACACTAACAACTATCACGAACTCTTTTGTGTGGATGCTCTTTCAATAATTATTGGTTGAAGTGTAGTACAAACCAGTTTATTATAAATGCTTTTTTTGTCTTTCAATTTGAGAAACAGTTTTGCAGCTTCTTCGCCCATGTTAATGGTTTGTTGATCGATTGTTGTTAAGGATGGAGATATATATTTGCTAAACGATTCATTGGCAAAACCAATAACACCCATCTCTTTTGGTATTTTAATATTTGCTTCTTTTAAAACTTGAATGGCGCCTAAAGCCGAGAAATCTTCTACACAAAATATGGCATCTATTTTAATGTTTCTACGTAACAAATCTTTCATGCCCTCGCCACCACTTTCTATAGAGTTTTTACCATAGTAAACCATGGCTTCCTCAAACTTAATCTTATGTGCTTTTAATGCATCTTTATAGCCTTTTAAACGGTCTCTAAAAATTTGTATGTGTTGTAAACCTGCAATATGACAAATATGTTTGTACCCTTTTTTAATAAGGTGTTCTGTTGCCATATAACCACCTGCGTAGTCATCGATTTTCACACCATGTACGCCTAATGATTCTTCAACTCGGTCGAATAAAATCAGCGGAATATTTCTTTGCTTTATTTCTTCATAGTGTTCGTAATGCGTAGTTTCTTTTGCAATTGAAGCAATGATTCCGTCAACGTTTGATTGTAAAAATGTGTCAATACCCCTTACTTCGTAGGCCGTTAATTCATTAGTTTGAAATAATAACAAATTGTAGCCCAGAGGATTTATGATTTTTTCAATACCATGTACTACTGAACCAAAAAAAGCCTTTTCTGCACTAGGTATCATTACACCGATGATGTGACTTTTTCCAGTTTTGAGCGAAAGAGCAATTTTATTTTGTTGATAATTTAATTTTAAAGCAGTTTCCTTCACCAATTTCTTAGTAGCGTCACTCATGGCAGGATGATCACTTAAAGCCTTCGAAACTGCTGAAACTGTGATACTTAATTCGTTAGCTATATCCTTTAAAGTTGCTTTTTTAAACATGGTGTATTGTATTAGAGTAAATGTATTGTCGAATCAATTCAAAAAAAAATCAAAAAAAAGTTTGCAGATATTCAAAAGAGAATTACTTTCATTCAATCGATTGAATTAAGGGATTAAAGGGTAGACATAAAATGTTAGGGCATAAGTCTAAACATTTTATACGCTTCTATGATCATTTACATCCAATCATTACATGCCATTACTATAATCAAAACGATG
>CAZSUF010000182.1:0-394 GCA_964609875.1 uncultured Bifidobacterium sp. | reverse complement strand
TGCTTATGAAATCAATGATTAGTTTTTGGTTACATCCAAAAAGTACTCCTAAAAATCACATTAGGGTCGCCTTTTTATCCTGTAAACCTTTTACCCTATTACTTTTCGCAGTTTTTACATTATTTAATGTAGAAGTAATTGCCCAAAACAACAGTATTAGTGGTATTGTAAAAAATGCTACCGGTGAAGTGTTAGAAGGAGTGACTATTAAAGTTAAACAAACAGGAGTGCTCTTCAAGACCAATGACAAAGGAAGTTTCAGTGCAAAAATCAGTATTGGTCAGACATTGGTTTTCTCCTATGTTGGTTACAATGATTATGAATTTCAAGTAAAAGATAGCAAGCCTATTAGCATTGTTATGAGTGTGAAGTTCGATGAGCAGGAGGAAGTGGT
>CAZSUF010000181.1:424-8183 GCA_964609875.1 uncultured Bifidobacterium sp. | reverse complement strand
CCCTCATCGATGATAGCTACTTTAGTTGCGGCATTGCCCATCGTTATTCCCCATGCATCAAAAATTTTCATATCAGCACCTGCAATCCCATTAAATTGAATAGCTGAGCCTGTGTTATTCAATGACCATTGATAATTGATATACGTATCATTCGTATTCATAGTTTGAAGCAGTAATAAAAAATCAGGTTCAGCACAAGCATATTGTTTGGTTTCTGCAAACAAGTTGGCTAATTCTAATGCATTCAGCTTTGAAGATTTGCTGACTTCTAAAAAGTATAAAAGCTTGTCGTAAGGATAGGCTTCAAGCAATGTACAATGCATTTGTTTAGCTTGTTCTTGCAATATTTTCTTATCTGCTAGATTTTTTAATTTGACAAAAAAGCGATTGGTGATTCCTTGAGGCGTACCATCTTGATAGATTAAAAACGGATTCGCATACACCACTTGCTTATGTTGATTTAAAGTAGCGATGATTTCTAACAGACTGGATTTGCTTAAAAGCTTATCGTCAATTTCAGCCAAGGTTACTTTTGGCGAAGGCAATACCATAGATGGTTCTAAGGCTTTAAAGATGCCTAATGATTTTAATATACTCGCTTGCTCATCAAAGCTGACTCCATTTTTAAATTGGATAAGTACTTTAGACATAGACAAACTATAAGTGGCTTTTCCTTCTGGGGTGTAAGAATAGTAATCTCCTGTGTTTGAATTTGTTTGAGCACTCGAACTGCCTTGGTAAAGAGTTTGAGCACCCGCAAATTGGATAAAAATTAGCTGAATACTGAGGGTCATTAAACCCCAGGACTTTAATAGAGATGATCGAAAAATATGAGTCAATTGGTATGAAGACTTATTCATAAAAAATGATTTAGGATGAGTGATACTGAGAAGTTTTAGTGAACACGATTACATATAACCATCTCATAAAGTTAGTATTTAGTCAGATTGGACACAATGCAAATGAATATTTGATAGGATCTATTTAATATATGATTGAAAATTATTGTCTTAATTGACTCACTCAGCTATGTCTCTGGCCGTTGCTGCTGTTCTTCACCAACAACATATTGTTTTTCACCTCGCTATTGCTGCTGTTCTTCACCAACAACATATTGATGATAACAAGATACACCGCTAAAAAATTTGGGCGGCATACACGCTATTCGTTCCAAGTCCTCTTCCGAATCGGCGGATGCTTTTCAGATAAAATAATCATGATTTAGCCTCTCGGAATGCGGGCTTTTCACTACTATCGTTGCCGCAATACACCTTCAAACATAATAAGCAGAAAATAGGATAGAAATTTGTATAGCATTCTAAAAAAACCTTCACATAGGGGCACAAAAAATGGCAAGTTACTTATATCGCACCGCTCGACCGCATACCTTTGCTATGTTCCCATCCTGGAGGAGTAGTAGGAGCTGGTCGTATAAGACTTGCCGCCGCAAATGTACTATGTTCAAAAGCTAATTCAAAATATTTTTTACTCCAATAAAAATTTAAGGTGAAATTTCATCTGACTAATTTATTGATTTATCGATTAAGATTCAAAAAGAAATTTTTACATTCTAACCTAAACCTAACTTGCGTCGTCTAGACGATATCTTACTAAATAGTTATAAAAAATTATCTAGTTTATGGTGCTTTGTTTAAACCTAATTTTACATTTTAAATTGCAATGAAAAGTTTGACTGTATTTTGTGGCTCGAGTATGGGCAATCAGGAGATTTACCAAAATCAAGCCTATTTGTTAGGACAAATTTTAGCAAGCAAACAAATTCAACTAGTATACGGTGGCGCCAAAGTTGGTTTGATGGGTGCAGTGGCAGACGCAGTTTTGCAACATCATGGTAAGGTAATAGGTGTATTACCTACTTTTCTTGCAAGCAAAGAAATAGCGCATCAAGGATTGAATGAAATGAAGTTGGTAGAAACGATGCATGAAAGAAAAACAACCATGAATGAACTATGTGATGGTGTAATAGCTCTTCCGGGTGGATTTGGAACCATGGAAGAACTTTTTGAAATGTTGACTTGGGCTCAACTTGGTCTACATCAAAAGCCTATCGGCTTATTGAATGTTGAAGGTTATTATGATGACTTAATAGGTTTTATTCAGAAAATGGTGGATAAAGGATTTTTGTGTCCATTAAACCAAAGTATGTTGCTTGTCAGTGATAATGCTTCTGATTTGATCGAAAAAATGATGAATTACAAAGCGCCTATTGTACCCAAATGGATACATGCTGGGGAAGAATAAATATAAAAATTGTAAAAAAATAAAGAATGCTCAATAAAAGATTTAATGCCCTTACACTTGCTTTAGTGTCGGTAGCATGCAGTGCAGTAGCGGTTACAGTAGTTTCTCTGAAAGATTCAGACACAGAATCATCAAATAGCAGCGGGTCTGGAACTTGCGAAGTTGTCACTCGCCGTTTGGATGGATATAAATTTGTTAAACCAATTTTATACAACAATCCTTCTTGCGAATCTCCCTTGTATCAATCCTTAAAAAATAAAGTAGATGAAACTATCACACAATTGCAACAAAGCGGTTCTATTGATAAGGCATCGGTATACTTTAAAAATTTAGCCACCAAAGAATATTTTGGCATCAATGATAATGAGATGTATCATCCGGCTTCTCTGATCAAGCTGCCTATTTTAATTGCTTATATGCAAATGGAAGAAAATGCGCCAGGTATTTTAAATAAAAAAATAGTATTTCATATACCGCCAGGAGGCTTGCCGCCACAAACTTATACCAACAAACAAATTGAACCTGAAAAGAGTTACACAATAAAAGAATTGCTTCGATATATGGTTGCCTATTCTGATAATAATGCTACTTTTTTATTAAATGAAAATTTAGATTTAAATATCTTTACCAGGATGTTTGCAGATTTGGGTTTGCCTGTACCTAATGTGCAAGATCAAAATTTTCAAATTTCGGCCAAAGATTATTCGGTGTTTTTAAATGTGGTTTACAATGCAGGTTATTTAAGTATTTCGCATTGTGAATTTGTAGCTGAACTTTTAAATGAATGCGATTTTAAACTAGGTATACAAGCTGGTATACCATCTAACATAAATCTCATTCATAAATTTGGAGAATTTGGTATTATGAATAAACCTGACTTTCACCAATTATCAGAATCTGCCATTATTTACTTGAACAATTCGCCTTATTTATTAACCGAGATGACTAAGGGAAAAGAAAATAATAATCTAACTTCAGATCTAGGAGCAATTTCAAAAAAGGTGTAATATCATCAACAAGGGAGTAAGGAAAATTCTTAGCTAGGTTTTACTTAAGAACTTCTACTCTCCGAAGAGTCTCTGCCTCAGGACTCTGCGGTGCTCCAAGTAAACAAACTCACTTTAAGTACATGACTATTGTTTTAGGTTTCATGACACAGAGAACCACAGAGAAAATTCAACACAGAGATCCACAGAGGAGTTAGCCATTTTGCTTTTGATCATGAGAATTCGAAAATATGCTATGGCCACGCGATAGTAGCGGCAGCCCACGCGCCTCGCGTGGATACAGCGAATAGCGCGCTAGAAACTTGAAGAGAACTCGAATGATCATGGCCCCAAATTAATTTTCTAAACTTATATTTTCATCACCCTCTTGATAAGGTAAATATGTGATGATGAATTGAAACATCTCATCGGTGGTTCGCATACTTCCATTGTTGTCATGCACTTCGATGGGCGGGTGATTGGGATTGTACGGATTGTCCGATGTATTATCAAAAACACCTTCGATAAAAATCGTAGATCCTGCTGGAATTTTTAGCATCTTTTTAAACGTATAAAAATTTTGCCAGTTGAAATCCCAGCGTGGAATTTTGATTAATCTGATGGTATCTTTTTCGGGCGTTAAGGCAAAAGCAAAAAAACTTTTTCCTAATAAATGCATGTGTGGATTTATAGTAAGAATAGAAATAGCTTTCGGAATAGTAAAAGAGGATCGGAAAGTACTGATTTTATTGGGCGGAATATGTAAAGGAGGCACAATAGGTGAAACTCCTAAGGTGCCTAATTGGAATTCGGCTAATGGTCTAGCCAACTTTTTTTTGGCAAAGAAAATATTCACATAAGATGAGTCCCACACTTTGTCGACAGAGGGGCCGTAATGAATATCAGAAAACAAGAAAGCATTCTTTTTATTCACTGCCCACCCTCCTATGCCTTCGGGATATTTTTGTGCAATGACACCGGGTAAATAATTCACGACTGATCTGGCAAGTGTGGGATAGGAACCATCATCATGCAAGAGGCCAATGCGCTGATAGACTTGTTTGACCGTACTATCCCACACCACATTTTCTACAAAAGAACCATCATAGATATCTTTTTTCTTTTCAAAATCAAATCGAACTAAATCTCCATTCACATGATGAACTACACTCGTATTACCAGGCAGAAATTCTACTGTTTGAATTTGACTATCTGTGGGCAATTCGAAAGGTACTTTGAGAATTAAAAATTGATCTGCATAATCACCTTTGATGAGTATAGGTTTCACGGGAATATGCATATCTGGTTTTCCTATCAAGGAGCCTTGTGGAAAATCTGGAAGAGGTGGTATGTGTAATGAATCTCCAACGGGGCATTTTAAATTTACCCATTTTTGTATCAAATCAATTTCAGAATCTGTAAGAATATTTTCTCCGACAAATGAAGTATACGTATGATCTGCAGGCCAAGGGGGCATGAGCTTGTGGGTAATAGTATAGATTATTTTGTCAGCATTGGATTGAACATCTTTATAAGTCAATAAATTAAAATGGCCAATTTGATTGGGTCTATGACAGCTCGCACATTTTTTATAGATGATAGGTGCAATGTCATGACTAAAAGTTGGTGAAGAAGAATTGCAATTGAATAAAAAGCAGGCAATAACAAAAAGTAATAAATATGGCCTAAGCATGATCGATTTTTTTTTGATTAGGCCCATGCAATTTGATTCGGTGTACTACGATGCTCGCATTGAGTTCAAATCCTATGAGTAGAATTTGTGCCATAAAATTGACCCAAATTAAAAAGATAATTAAAGTTCCAATAGAGCCATAAATTTTATCGTAGTTCACCAAATTATTGACCACATAGAAGAACCCAACTGTTAAGGAAATAATGAGCACTGTTGCGATGACGGATCCTGGATTGACGAATTTTAATCTTGTAACTGTGGATGTACCAAAACGGTAAATGAATGACACCGTAATAAAGCAAACGGCTATAATAAGCACATAGGCAATAAATTTCAAGTAATACAAACTTTGTAAAAATTCGATGCCTAATCCACTGGCTATCCATGCTTGCACAATCATGAAACTCAAGGTTAATACAATAGCAAAAATGAGGAGAAAGGTTAAGGCAATGGCAATCATTCTTTTTTTTACAGCATTTCTGTTTTTGAAACCTGGCATTTGTTTATCAAAACTATTCATCAAGCCCATCATGCCATTGGAAGAATAAAAGATAGTAAGCAATACGGAAAAGGAAAGGAGCACCGTTTTTTTGTGTGTGATAAAATCTTTGATAATGGCTGAAATGCTTTGTTGAATTTTTTCTCCTGGAGAAATTAAAATTAACATATTATCGATCATGCTCACGAGATTAGCCTCCTGCAAGGGCAAGTAAGGAACTAGCGTAAAGAAAAATAGCAACAAGGGAGGCATGGCCATCAGAAAAGAAAATGATACTGCATTAGCTCGTCCATTAAAACGATTGGAAAAAATTTCTTTCCTAAAAAAGTTTAAAGAATCAAATAATGATACGCCTTCGAAGCCAGGTAAAACAATTCGTTTCAACCAATGGATGATAGCTTGAACTGGTTTAGAACGAATGATATGATACTCTATTCTGGTCATGAAGAATCATGCTAAGATATTGCAGAATCTTGTAAATTGCGTAGTTGAATATACTGTAATCAATTATTTGACTATCCCTCTTTGATTGAGCGCTTCTTGATAGCGCTTTGCATTTTGCTTATGCTCTTCGTAGGTGGCAGCAAAATTCGAATAGCCTTTAAAGTCTTCTCTGGCGCAGAAATACAAATAATTTGTAGCTGGGGCATTTAAAACAGCGTCGATGGTACTCATAGAAGGTGTACAAATTGGCCCTGGAGGCAAACCTGCATTAAGATAAGTATTATAGGGAGAATGGAATTGAGTATGTACTGTGAGCAATCTGCGTAAACTAAAATCATTCACGGCAAATTTCAACGTTGGATCGGCTTGTAAAGGCATACTTTTTTTTAATCGATTGATATAGGTACTCGCTATTTTCAATTAATCTTCTTCCTTATTCGTTTCTTCTTCAACGATAGAAGCCAGTGTAATTACTTGAGCTCGTGTCATGTTCAATTTACTTGCTTTGAGTTTCCTTTCGTTGGTCCAAAACTTGGTGTAATTTTTGGCTATTTTTTCAAAGGCCTTTTTTGCATCGGTATTCCAATAAAATTGATAAGTATCGGGTAAGATGGCACATTGAATTTGATTTGAGTCAATTTCGTATTGGGCTAAAAATGCAGGATCATGAAGTAAAGATCTAAGTTGTACACTATCTGCTTCAAGTTGGGTGCAGATTTTACGAATGATATCATTCTTCGTACGAAGTTTATTAATTACTAATTTCACAGGAACTTGTTTGCCCCCTTTCAGCATTTTTACGATGGTAAAGTTTCCCATACCTTGACGAATTTCATATTTGCCGGGATGGATATCATCGACTAAACCTAATCTAGAAGACATTTGATCAAAAGATTCTACATCATTCAGAACCTGATTGTTTTTTAAGTTAGTTAATAAGTCTTGGTATCGGCTACCTGTAGGAATGTAGATATATTTTTTTTCGCCAAAATCTTGTGTGTTAGAACGAAACATCACAAACCCAATATAGAAAACGATTAAACCAAGAACAGCTAAGGAGATGAGAAATATTTTCTTCAAGTGTAGAAATTTATGGGGACAAATTTAAATGAAAAGTTCTTATAAGGAGGTAATTACGAAATGCTTAGTTTTTATGAGAAGAAAACTCAAATTATATCAGTTTTGGATGATCTAATCCTAACCATTCTAAAGCATTGGTTACTAGTAATTTTTGTTTAATAGCGTCATCAACTTTAAGTTGTTCAATCAATTCACCCGGTCTATGTTCACCCAATGGAAATGGATAATCACTGCCACAGCATATCTTTTCTAATCCTATGACTTTACTTAATAGACAAAAAGCATCAAGATCATGCACTAGGCTATCTACCCAAAACTTTCCTAGGTAATTTCTTGGATTGATTGGATTATCGATGGCACATAAATCAGGCCTTACGTTAAATCCATGTTCAATTCTACCTATGGTTGCGGGAAATGAACCCGCTCCATGGGCAAAAGCAATTCTTAACCGTGGATATCTTTCCATCACGCCCGAAAATATTAAACTACAAATGGCTCTTGAAGTTTCTGCAGGCATTCCTACCAACCAAGGCAACCAATATTTGGTAATTTGTTCTTCGCCCATCATATCCCAAGGATGAATAAATATACTACAATTAAGTTCTTGTGCTGCTTCCCAAAAAATATCCCATTCGGGTTCTCCGAGGTTCTTTTGATTAACATTTGAACCAATTTCAATGCCTGGCAATTTGAGCTCTTTTACTACTCTTGTCATTTCTATAATGGCCATTTCAGGATCTTGCATGGGTACAGTGCCTAAACCTATAAAATGCTCCGGATGCGTTTCAACACATT
>CAZSUF010000181.1:0-255 GCA_964609875.1 uncultured Bifidobacterium sp. | reverse complement strand
TGCCGTGGGTCTACGCGGATATTTGGCGTATCGCATTCTGGCACAACACGGTTTGTGGTGCTCGAGATGAATAAATTCGCCATACCCAAACTTTTCGAACCAGTTAGGTAATTTCTCAGGCATAATATGGGTATGTATATCTATCTTTTTCAAACAAGTAAGTTTAAAAACAATGATACGGCGAAACCACGAGAATCAAAAATGAAAAATAAGCTTAAAGACTCCAGTAATTTAATTGATTCGACAGACTGCGAT
>CAZSUF010000180.1:0-8203 GCA_964609875.1 uncultured Bifidobacterium sp. | reverse complement strand
TCTTTGATAATTTAGTTAGCAAACTTAGTTTGATAAAAACTTTGCTTTGGTTACAATTGTTACATTAAACTTTTGCTTTACGAATAAACTTCTTCGATCATTTATACGTTTGCAAACAATTTTTCTAAAATTTGAAATCAAACAATATCATAGGTTGTTTATCCTAGCAAGTACTTACTGAAAAATAAGCTACTTCATTTTTTCAAATTGATGTAAAACAACTAAACCCTCAACATCTAATTTTTATACTAGTAGATAATAATGCTTCGTTGCTGGATTTAAAAATAGATATCAAGATCTATATTTTCTAAGTAGTTGTGAAGCTAAAGACAAACCTATATCACCATCACCTACAATTACAATTCTAGCATTTGATATAGATTGATTTTTCTAGAATTACACATACATTCTATAACAGCCTAAACAAAATTCAAGCGAATTTGATTTACAGAATTTTGAATGACTGAATGATTATAATTAGGCTAACACTTTACTTTGACAAACAAAATTTGTTTTAGGCACATCTGTTTGTGCAATAGCTTTAAAGCCTCCTTCAACTTCTGTAAAATTTCTATAACCTCGAGCTAATAATATCGATGCTGCTATCATACTTCTGTAGCCACTTTGACAATGCAAATAAAAATGTTCTTGATTATCAATTGTGTTAATCCAATCATTTATTTGCGCCAATGGTTTACTATAAGCTTCATCAACATGCTCAGCTGCATATTCAGTTTCTTTTCTTACATCAATTACTTTTAATTCTTTAGGTTTAAATGCTGATGCAAATTGCGTTGCAGTAATTCGATTTACTTGATCAGTTTCTTTACCTGATTCATTCCAAGCAGCATAACCACCTTTTAAGTAACCAACTACATGATCAAATCCTACACGCGTTAAACGAGTAATCACTTCTTCTTCCATACCCTCTGCAGCTACTATAAGTATTGATTGTTTTACATCGCCTACCATGGCACCTACCCAAGGTGCAAAATCGCCATGGATACCAATATTAATACTTTGCGGCACAAACCCTTTTGCAAATTCAGCAGGATCTCTTGTATCTAAAATTAAGGCCCCTGTTGTGTCTGCAATCACTTCAAATTCAGCTGGAGACAAAGCCACCATGCCTTTTTCAAAGACCGATTCAAAACTATCGTACCCTTTTTTATTCATGGCTACATTCATTCCAAAATAAGCAGGAGGTGGCGTTAAGCCATCTAAAACAGCTACAATAAAAGCTTCTTTATTTGGCTGGTTTAATGCATAGTTCATTTTCTTTTGGTTACCTAAGGTATCAACCGTTTCCTTCATCATGTTTTTACCACATGCACTACCGGCACCATGTGCAGGGTACACTGTAATGTCATCACTTAATGGCATAATTTTATTCATCAAGCTGTCATATAGCAAACCCGCTAAATCTTCTTGGGTCATATTGGCTGCCTTTTGTGCAAGATCTGGTCGACCCACATCACCTAAAAAAAGTGTATCTCCACTAAACAACGCCATATCCTTCCCTGTTTCGTCTTTCAATAAAAAACACGTACTTTCCATAGTATGTCCTGGCGTGTGCAAGACTTTAATGGTTGCATTCCCTACTTTAAATTCCTGACCGTCCGCAGCACTTGTACAATCAAAGTCGCAAGTTGCATTTGGACCATACACGATTTCAGCCCCCGTTTTCTTGCTTAAATCTACATGTCCACTTACAAAATCGGCGTGAAAATGGGTTTCAAAAACATACTTAATTTTCACGCCATCTTTTATCATACGATCAATATAAGGTTGTGTTTCACGCAATGGGTCAATAATTGCCGCTTCCCCATTACTTGTAATATAGTAAGCACCTTGTGCTAAACATCCCGTGTAGATTTGCTCTACTTGCATTGTATTTGAATGACTCATTTTTATTAGATTTATTTTTTTTAGAGAAGCAAAGTTAAAAACGTGATACAAGAGTTTCGGTTACATTTGTTACAATCGTTTGGCATCTCCATGAAGTATTTTTTTTGTATGTTGACTTTTATAAATTTCTTTTTGCTAAATACCAATCAACCATTTCCAAATCACTTTTCTTTCTTTCTAGCAAGGTATCCACAGTTTTAGGTGCTGGCACAATTACCTTTTCACCTTCTTTCCAATTGAGTGGCATAGCACATTTATGTTCATCCGATGTTTGCAA
Organism: uncultured Bifidobacterium sp.; assembly: GCA_964609875.1. GTDB lineage: Bacteria > Bacteroidota > Bacteroidia > Chitinophagales > Chitinophagaceae > OLB11. The sequence goes on along the minus strand of CAZSUF010000180.1, from coordinate 6,018 downwards.
TGCAATCAAGGTGCGTTTTATTTCTTCCATATTACGTCCCACATTTAAAGGGTAATACATCACCAATCTAATTTTACCAGTAGGATCAATTATAAATACGGCTCTTACCGCAGCAGTTTCACTTTCACCAGGTTGCAACATGCCATATAATTTAGCAATTTTCATATCTATGTCGGCAATAATTGGAAACTCAAATAATACATTTGTCTTTTCATATACTGCATTTACCCATGCAATATGCGCATGAATACTATCTATACTCAATCCTATTAGCTTGGTTTGATGTGATGCAAAAAAATCTTTCTCTAAGGCAAACCCACTCATTTCGGTTGTACACACTGGCGTAAAATCGGCAGGATGCGAAAACAAAATCACCCAATGATCTTTATTATAATCAGACAACTTTATATCTCCGATAGTGGTTACGACATTAAAATCTGGTGCTTGATCACCAATTCGAGGCATTTGATAACTTACTTCTTGTTCCATGTTTTTTATTTTATTTATTTTTTAATCTGTCTATTTTTTTGGGCGGCACACACGCTATTCGCTCCAAGTCCGTTCATGCCAAAGCGCATGATCCGGGCTTTTTGATTCTAAAGTTTGCGGCAATACCCGCGGGGTGGTTTTTTTTTGGCCGTGTTTTTTGGCCCCGCCTTTAAATTTTAGAATGTGTTGTTGAATCTGATCGAGCGGAATATTAATGGCTCCTTTCACACTGCCTTCAGCAAACTCTGCTGGCGTGCGTACATCAACCAACAAAGCCCCTTGACTCATGGCATGTGCAAGCTCAGCCCGACTAGCCTGTGCCACAGAATTTTTATATACAGTAGTCATACCAACTACCATCACTAACAACAAAACCCACATTGAATATTTCATACATTTTAATTTATAAGTTAATTCAATCATCGAACTATTCATGAATACAAAAGACATTTTTTGTTGCTTGTATTGCGGCAACGATAGTAGCGAAAAGCCCGCATCCCGAGAGGCTTCACGATTATTCAACACTTCTAGAATGATGATAGCCGATTCGGGAGAGGACTTGTAGCGAATAGCGTGTATGCCGCCCAACATATACTAAACATCTTTCGAACAGACTATTTAAAAATCGTTTCTTTCAAAATAATATAAATACCCATGACCAATACAAACCAACCAAATGCTGGTTTCAATTTTGCGCCATCAATTTTTTTAGACAAATAGGTGCCAATAAAAATACCCAACACGGCAAAGGCTGTTACACTCAAAATAATTTGCCAATTGATGACAGTCTCTGCACCTTCACCAAAAAAGCCTATCAATGATTTTGCGGCTATAATTACCAATGATGTGCCGACAGCCTCTTTCATTGGCAATTTGGATAAGATAACCAAAGCAGGTATAATTAAAAATCCACCACCTGCGCCCACTAAGCCTGTTAATATACCTACAACTAAACCTTCGATTAAAATCACTGGATAATTAAACTTTTGTTCTTTAGTATCTTCGTCACTGTTTGTTTTACTTTTCTTAATCATGCTATATGAGGCGGCTATCATCAAGCAAGCAAACAGCAACATCATGAGTATGCTTTTAGTAATCACAAAATCGCCTATAGACATAATTTCTTTGGGAATGGCTGGCACAATATATGCACGGGTAAGAAATACAGCCACTATAGAAGGAATACCAAACACGATGGCCGTTTTGATATTTACTAATCCTTTTCTGAAATACTGAACAGAACCAACTGCACTTGTAGCCCCTACAATAAACAGCGAATACGCTGTGGCAGCTACTGCATCTACACCCATTAAATACACCAATACTGGAACGGTTAAGATGCTTCCACCCCCTCCAATTAATCCTAAGGCAACACCAATCAAAATCGAAGCTAAATAGCCTATTATTTCCATGTTTTAAATATAAGCTGCAAAGATGAATAAAGATAATCAATTACTTAGTTACAAATGTTACATTGGTAGATGCTATGAGGCGAATTCAATTCAAACTGAATACACTGGTTTGCAAAACTTGATGCAAAAGTTAAGCAACATCAAACTTGTATTGGCAAGACGATCTCCACTAGATATCCTGGATTGGTGATCGAATCTGGAAAGGCTACTTTGTTAGACACTGACACATCTTTATTTTTTATTTTTCCGTATAAAAATATTCTCTGCTCTGTGATGGCTATTCCACTGCTTTTATGATGGCTATTTGTTTTAATGGCTTGACTCCGAGCTATGCCAACGCCATTATCTTGAACGGAAATATTGCATTGAAACTGATTTATTTTTTTAAATGAAATCTTAATCATACCAGGTTGTTCACTACCCACAAAACCATGTATAATTGCGTTTTCTACAAAGGGCTGTATGACCATCACGGGTATTAACACCTCTTCGGCATCCAGTTCAGGATCAATGTCAATTTGGTAAGAGAAGGCATCTTGTTGTCGCATTTTTTCTAAGTTGAGATATAATTGCAAGCCTTCGACCTCTTCGGCAATTGTAATTTCTAAATGTTTGGTGGCATTAAAATTTTTCCGAATCAATTTAGCAAAACCTGTCAAATATCTATTGGCATTTAATCTATCATTTGTATTGATATAATGTTGCACACTATTTAAGGCATTAAAAATAAAATGCGGATTAATGCTTGCGCTAAAGGTTTCATGTTTTGAGAGTGTTAGTTGATTTTTCAAATCCAACATCACTTGCCTTCTTTTGGCATAATAACGATATATCCAAAGTATGCATGCTTGCACTAAGAGAATGGCAAGAAATATAAACCACCCTCGCTGATACATGGGTGCTAGGATTTCGAACGAACAGATGAGTGGAGCACCATAGAGTTGTTGATCTATATCATGAGCGCGTATTTGTACTTGATATGATTTTGGTGACAGGGCATCTAAATACAATTTATCTCCTGTCATCTTTTTCCAATTCAAATCTTTATTTACGCGATATTCATATTGCAGATTTTGAATATTTCCAAAATAAGGTGTGTTGACTTGTATGACAATATTATTCTGATTGAATTTTAATGTTTGATGTGGATGTATTTGAATAGTATCATTGGCTGTCCATGTCAACAGAAAAATAGGTAAGGGCGCTATTAATTTTTGGGGTTCAGCATCTATTTGCAAAGAAGCTAATCCAGACATAGTACCAACCCACAATCGTTTGGTTGATGAATCATACTGTAAAGCTGTGATGGTATTATCTGGCAATCCGCTATTTTTTTTAAATACTTCCGCGAATCCATTTGAACGAACTCTATACAAACCATTGTTTGTTCCTGCCCAAATATCACCTGCATGTCCATAACACAAAGAAGTGCAATATTGACCGGCCGATTCTTGTCCCAATGGATATTTGGCCTTCATTTGTTTACCATCAAATTCATAAATACCATGGTTAGTGGCTACTAAGAGCGTATTTGACAAGCTATGCAACATGCCAAAAAGCTGCAAATCATCTGTGGCTTTAAATACAGGCGTAAGTTGAATAGAATCGTTCATTTTCATAATCCATTGATCGCTACTGACAAAGTATTGTCCATTTAATGAATCTAAATCAAAATTTATTCGACCCAAAATAGCTTTTTGCTGATCAAATTTTTCTTCGTAGAGATAAGTACTATCATGAATGCATTGTATCAATCCATCACCTGTATGAAAAAACAAATACAAATTGCGTTTAGGAAATGGAATTAAATTGAAAGAATTAAATCCGATCACTTTTTGATGATGGCTGTAAGTTTCTGTTTCTGTATACACCACTTTCTGCGTGGTTTTTACATGGTGATTTGGATTTCCTTTGACAAACATTCTATCATCCATGTTATGTATTATCTGACCTGGTTTAGGTTCTATGATATATTCAATATTTTTAAACCTGCTTTTATTTTTTTGAGAAAACAACTTAATTTCATGTTGCTCATGATTTAAATAAGACAAGCCTCTTTTATTTCCGATCCAAAGTGTATTTGAATTATCGATAAGTAATTTATCAATGACTAAATAATTTTCTTTTTGATTAAATAAAGTTGTTTTGAATTTTGTGGGTTCTACTTTAATTAAACCTCTTCCATGACTTAAGACCCAAACATTATTCATACGATCTACAAACACACCAGAAATTGTAATGCCTTCTAATCCGATTTCTTGGCTGATTTCTGAAATTTCATCCCCTTTAATTCTAAACAATAAATTAGTTCGGCCTGTTGCCCACACTACTTGGTTATGATCTTTGGCAAGATGATTAAATTCCAAATCAGGAGGTATCCCTTTAGTAAATGTTTTAACGATTTGGTTATTTCGAATCAACAATATTTTTCCGAGTGTAGCTACATAGAGATCTCCATTATCCATGAACAAACTTTTAAACACAGGAATATGATTCAAAGAAGGTTCGGCCAAACTGAAGGTATGTTGATCGTTGATGCGAAAAAGTCCCCCACTCATATTGGCATATACTTGATCCTGATACTTGGTAAAACCATACATGATTTTTTTCGCGACAAAATCTTTCTCCAAAAATTCATTACTTGCCACTAATTTTTCCTTGTCGAAAATTTCGTAATACGGATAAGCATAAGGAGTAACATAAAACTTATCTTTTTGAGCCATAAACAAATTTCCCTTTCTTGTGTTCATCGCAGTTTGTCTAACCTGCCCATTTACAATATTAATAAAATCAATTCCATTTCTATAGCTTAGAACGGCTAGAGTATCCGCCGAATAATTTAAAATATCCAATATGAAAGGGCTTCTTAAACCATCTTTCTTAGAGTACAACTTAAAATTTACGCCATCAAATCTAACGAGACCATTGTCTGTGCCAAACCATAAATAACCTAAACGATCTTGGGTGGCACAATACACAATATTATTGGGCAATCCTTCTGAAGTGCTATAGGATGTGGTAAGCAATAGTTGAGAAAACCCTGTATGAAAAATACAAGTAAAGAAGGTCACAAAAAAAAACCATTTACCTAAACTACCCATATCGTTTAAAGGTTAATGACACATGTTTCATGGCTGCAATAAATTGATCATAATATTTTTTACTAATGGGTACTGAATTTCCATCTAGCAACACAATTTCTCCGCCATGCACGCCTGAGTATTCCTTTACAAATTTAAAATTGATGATGCTTGATTTATGTACACGCATAAATTCTTGTGGAGGCAATATTTCTTCAAACTCTTTGAGTGATTTTGACACGACAATTTTTTGAAGATTTTGCAAATGAACAATTGTATAATTACTGTCTGCCTCTAAATGCGTGATGTCGTGCAAAGGCACAAATTTGATTCCGGAAATATGTGGAAGCGCAATTTTGGTTTGCTGGGTATTGTTCAGATTTTGTAATAAATTTTCAATTATTTCTTGTTGATGAAAAACAGGTTGAACTTGGCTTTTTATTTTTTTCACTTTCTCAACAGCCAATTGCAAATCATCTATAGAAATTGGTTTCATTAAATAGTCAGCTGCACTTACTTTGATGGCTTGCAAAATATAATTATCGAAAGCTGTCGTAAAAACAACTTCGAAATTTCGTTCTGACAAACTAGCCAAAAAATCAAAGCCTGTTTCTTCGGGCATTTGTATATCTAGAAAAACAACATCGGGCTTTATAGAACTGTTAGACAAAAACTCACGGGCTTCTTTGGCACTAGAGCTCATACCCATGACAGTTAGCCCTTCGCAATCATGTTCTAAAAGAAACTTCAGCGATTCTCTATTTATTTTATCATCATCTACGATAAGGGCATTCAATGATTTCACAGGATGGAATTTAACACAAGTATACTTCATTCTTTACATAAATTAAGTCATAATGAGTAAACCCAATACTTGGCTGTGTGATTGAGGTGATTCAGTGTTTGAGATAACTCTACTTGTTTTGTAGTATGTACCACATAATATACTAGCGTGTGTTTGATATTGGCATTATTCAAGTTAAAATTCTAATGATTATCCGCTAAATTACTTTTTAATGCAAATGACTACACATAAC
>CAZSUF010000179.1:0-8216 GCA_964609875.1 uncultured Bifidobacterium sp. | reverse complement strand
TCTCTTCTACTTCAGGCAAAAAAAGCACATCTACTTCTGCGGCTATCAATTGAGCAATATCAGTTTCAAGCGTTATTGGATATTTATCAAAATCTTTTTTATCATTAAACTGAGTGGGGTTGACAAAAATACTACAGACACAAAGTTCATTCTCTTCCTTTGCCTTTTTCATTAATGAAATATGACCTTGATGCAAGGCCCCCATTGTAGGAACAAATCCTATTGGACCCTTAAATCTATTCAAGTAGTTCTGTAAATCCTGGATTCGTTTAAAGATATACATATGTTGATTTATACAGCGCTATCAATTTGCCTATTTATGTTAGTCCTATAAATTGATAGCCCAAATTAATAAGTCCCTAGGAAATTATTTCGACTTTCTTTCACGATACCAGAATTCTGTTTTCTCTTTGTTGTATAAACGATATTTCAAGCTAAAATAAATTCCGTAAAATAAATTATTCGTTTGAGCACGCGTCACTAAATCGCTAATCGGACCTCGATATTTTACTTTCACATTGTAAGGTTTGTATTCAACTGTTGAACTTGGGTTTGTTTGATAAAAGATATTAAACTTACCGCCTGTTTCAACTGGTTTCAAACCATAATCAAGTCGTGCATTTACGCCAAAGACTAAATTTTCACCGATTAAAAAATCTAAACCTAGGGCACCGTATACAGTCATATCTGTTTTGTTGTATAAAGACCTAGACAAGGTACCATTTTTTGTAAAAGAATCTGTCTGTGCAACATTCGTGTTATTTACATCTAAAATTACTCGGCTATTATCATATCGTATAAATTCATATCGATCCTGGTAACCAGTTAAAAAACCAAATGTCGCACCACCTGAAAATGTTAAGGCTACTTGTCTTCTCATATTCGAACCAAAATGCATGCCCACCCCTACTCTCATATAATTTAGGCGACTATAAGCGAAATAATTTGTGCTGTCTGCATAATAGCCTCGATAGTTTTGACCAAGTTTGTTATAAGCTACTTGGGCACTGAAGCCCATGGGAAGTCTTTTAAACAAGGTAAAATGATAGCCGGCATCTACACCAACAGTGGGTTTAAATGTAGGTAACATATCACCGAAGGCCGCATCATCAGCATTTTGCAAGCTTGTTTTATTCATCCCGGCAAAAATCCCAACTCTACCTTCATTTTGGGCCTGACAATATTGTCCAAATAATACACCCAATAACATTATACAAATTTTTTTCATCTGAAACTTTATTCTCAGTTCTACTACTTAGACAAATATTTTTTTACCGTTAAAAAGGCTCCTACAGAAAAGTTTTTTGTAGCAGGCCTATTTGCTTCCCAACCCGCTGCAACATCGGTTGCATTGGGATTAATATACTTTGCGTAATACCCATTCCAAAAAGCAAAATCTTGATCTTGTGTTTGACCATCATACAGAATTTTCATCTTACGTGTATTTTCTACATTCACAAAACCGATATCTGTTCTGATATTCAAGGAAATAATTGTTCTTCTCCAAAGTCGAGCTTCACCCCCTAAACTAAACACAAATCCTAAATCAAAAGGATTCATCAAATCCCCACTAATCTTTGCTTTAGTTGTGCCCATGCCTTTAAAACTTCTGTTCGAGAAAGAATATTCGTTGATTGTATTATTTAAAGTATCGTAAAACCTTACACCTTCCTTTACGCCTGTCAATAAGGCTACATAAGGCCCAAAAGCAGAATTAAAACGAATACGTCGATTGGGATAATAACGATTGTAAGATTTAAAATAAAACATCAATGGCATTTTGATATAGGTTAAAGAAGTCTTCCCTGATAATTTTATTTTAGTTAATGTATCCTCGCCCGTATAACTTGCCCCAGCATTCCAATACATCAATTGTCCGCCAAAACCTACAGTGTGTTGAAACCAACTCATTAACTCAACCCCAGCCGCATAATTAAAGTTCATCATTTCTGGATTTAACCTCTGATCGGCGTTTAAATCATCGCGATTATTGAGCATAGAGGTAAAATACCCTCCAGTAAAGCCCCCGACTTTGCCTAAAGTAGGTGCGTCATTTCGTCCGGTAGGAGAATATTCGTATTGAGCCTTCGCATTGAAGAATAACAGTATGGTGAGTAAACTCAGGAGCTGTTTTTTCATTGACATTATTTTCGTGCTTACAAATATATAAAAATAGATTACATTTTTTAGTATTCTTTATAAACTTCATAAATCCCAGGAAATAAATACTTTTTAGCTGTTTTTACTTCAACGCACTCATATCGGGTTCTTCTTTTGGCCAATACTTTAAAAATTCGCCCATCAATTGTTCGGAATACTTCCCCTATTTCAACATCTTCTACCATAAAAGTATGCTTTACTTCATCATATTTTCTGAGCACTTTATACAAATCAGGATCGCTACAGGTGCTTGCACTTAAATCCTGCATAGAATTTAGTAAAGCCTTTTGAATATCTTCGGGAAAGATTTGCTTCCCATGAAATTTGTTTAATAATATCACAAACACGGCTTTCCATTCTTTTCCATGGGGCATAACCCTACGACCATGATTGAGGAAATTGATTAAATGAGCCAATTCATGTAAGAATGTAATAAAAAAATGATAGGCATTTAAATTCGCGTTAATTGAAATGGTATGCGGTTTGCCTTGATGAGCCGGACGATAATCACCTAAAATAGATTTGCGTTCGCGCTTTATTTTCAAATGAATTTTATAATCGTGCAGCCATTTTATGACTTCATCCGCAGTTCCAGCTGGAAGATAAGGCTGAATAGCTTCAATCGGATACTCTTTGGAGGCCATTTATAAAATCGCTTTTCTGATCTTCACGAGCCCTTGTAATAAATGCTCTATATCATTTAATCGCAACATATTGGCTCCATCGCTTAAGGCTTTTGTTGGGTCTGGATGGGTTTCAATAAACAAACCATCAGCCCCTGCTGCAATGGCACAACGAGCAATGGTTTCTATCAATTCTGGCTTACCTCCTGTAACACCGCTTGGTTGATTAGGCTGTTGCAAGGCATGGGTGCAATCCATTAAAACGGGTTTTCCAAATTTCTTCATGATTGGGAAACCACGATAGTCCACAATCAAATCTTGATAACCAAAAGTAGTGCCTCTTTCTGTCAGCATAATTTTTTCATTGCCCTGAGACTGAACTTTTTCCATGGCAAATTGCATTCCATCAGGGGCAAGGAATTGACCTTTTTTAATATTAACCACCTTACCCGTTTTAGCTGCCGCCACTAACAAACTAGTTTGTCTGCATAAAAAAGCAGGAATTTGTAATACATCTACATATTGAGCAGCCATATCAGCTTCAGCTTCTGTATGAATATCAGTTACTAAGGGAATACCATATTTTTGTCCGGTATTGGCTAATAAAGTCAATGCTTTTTCATGGCCTATTCCGGTAAATGAGTTCACACTACTCCGATTGGCTTTGGTGTATGATGCTTTAAAAACCAAAGGAATTTCTAGCTTTTGGCAAGTTTCTTTCAATACCGAAGCGGTTTCATCTAAAATTTCCTGACTTTCTACCACGCATGGTCCTGCTAAGAGAAAAAATGAGTCGGGAAAATATTGGGCCTTAAATAAATCTTTTAAAAAATCCATGACGCAAGTTAATACTGTTTTGTATTTTGCCCTCAATAAAATACAAAGATGTTAAAAATCGGGGTCACAGGAGGTATCGGTAGCGGAAAAAGTACGGTCTGTAAAATTTTCGAAACGCTTGGCGTACCCGTTTATTTTGCAGATATTGAAGCTAAAAAATTGTATGATTCCAATGCTGATCTAAAAAAAAAGATGATTGAACATTTTGGTTCAGCAGTTTATCCTGAAGGATGTTTTGATAAAATAAAAATGAAGGAAATAGTTTTTCAGGATCCACAAAAATTGCAATTACTGAATAGTCTTGTGCACCCATTTGTTGGCTTACACTTCCACGAATGGCTTCAAGAGCAGCATGCCAAATATGTGATCAAAGAAGCTGCCTTATTTATTGAAAGTGGTTCATACAAAGAAATGGATGAATTGGTTTTAGTGACAAGTTCCTTAGACACTCGAATAGACAGAATAAAAAAACGAGATGGACTTGAACGAGAAGAAATTTTGCAAAGAATCAACTTGCAAACCACTGATGAATTTAAAATGACTTACTGTAATTTTCACATACAAAATAGTGAAGAGGATTTACTGATACCTCAAGTGATTCAGTTGCATGAAATATTTTTGAATCGGTCGAAGTAAGCATTAGTTTTATAGCACGCGAAATAACTCTTGACTACACAGTTGTATTGCGGCAGTGATTGCAGCAGAAAGCCCGCACCCCGAGAGGCTTCACGAAATAAAATTCTTGCTGCAAACTTATAGCCGATTCGGTGGAGGACTTGACGCGAAAAGCACGTGTGCCGCCCAAATTTTTACCCACCTCATGAACTTATTTCTTAAAAAAACAATCAAATGATTTTGAAATTCGACATAGAAATTGTTACTTAGATTTATGTCAACAATTTCACAACTCGCCTCTACCCTAATACCTTCCGAAATCATCAAATTGGGCAATGAAATCAATGATAGAATTCGAGAAGGACAACAAATTTACAATTTCACTATTGGCGATTTTGACCCATCTATATTTCCTATTCCCCAAGAATTAGAGGATGATATTATTGAGGCATATCGTTGTAAAAAAACAAATTATCCTCCTGCCAATGGGATACAAGAATTGCGACAAGCTGTGGCGGATTTTATTCAACGAAAACAAGGATTGACCTATTCGCCGAATTCGTTTTTAATATCTGGTGGTGGGCGACCCTTAATTTATGCTGCTTACAGAACCATTTGCGACAAAGGTGAAAAGGTTATTTACCCTGTTCCATCATGGAATAATAATCATTATACACACTTTGTGGAAGGTGAACATATTTGTATAGAAACCCACGCTGAAAATAATTTTCTACCTACTGCTGAACAGCTCATTCCTCACTTTAAAGAAGCTTGTTTACTTGCTTTATGCTCTCCGCTGAATCCAACAGGAACTGTATTTTCAAAGGATCAATTAGAAAAAATTTGTGCTGCTGTACTCGAAGAAAATAAACAAAGAACTCCAGATCAAAAACCTTTGTATATTTTATATGATCAAATTTATTGGACATTGACTTATGGCGAGGCGGTGCATTACGATCCTGTGAGTTTATTTCCAGACTTAAAAAACTATACGATTTATATTGATGGTATTAGTAAAGCATTTTGTGCCACAGGAGTGCGAGTGGGTTGGGCTTTTGGGCCAGATTTGGTGATTGATAAAATGAAAGGCATTTTGAGTCATATTGGAGCCTGGAGCCCTATGGCAGAGCAAGTTGCTTGCGCTCATTTTTTACAAAAGCACGAGGCAGTGGATCATTTTTTAACAGATACCAAAACCAAAATTTATCATAGACTTCAACTATTTTATGAAGGTTTTGACAAATTGAAACAGGCTGGATATCCTGTTGAAGCGATTGCACCTTCTGCAGCTATGTACTTAACTGTTAGATTTTCTTTGAAAGGAAAAAAAGATGCTCAAGGCCATGTAATAGAAACTACCGCTGAGACTACCTCATTCATACTTCAAGAAGCTTCAATTGCTTTAGTGCCCTTTTCGGCATTTGGTGCTGACAAAGAAAGTGAATGGTATCGTTTAAGTGTGGGTACGAGTAATGCCGAGCAAATTCCGCTTGTATTTGAAAATCTGTTGAATGCCCTAAACAAATTAAGTTAAATTATTCTTGATTCATTACATTGGCAATATACAAGTTTGAATGATTTAATACATTTTATTACTGCCAAATAAATAAGGGGATCTTTGTAAGAGTTGCGCGTAATCTCCAAAAAGAATTTGTACCTGAAATATTATTTATCTAAATTTGATGGAGAAAAATTTCAATATGAATCAAGCAGAAATAAAACAAGAAATTCATTGTCGATTGGATTCCACAAATGATGATACAATATTGGAAGTTGTTTATGATATATTGCAAAACGGATTACCAATTTCGGATGATATACTAAATAGCAAATCTCTTAATGCCTCTATAGATCGAGGCTTAGAAGATATAAAGCTTGATAGACTAATTAGTGACGAACAATCAAATAAAGAAATTGATGAATGGTTAAACAAATAAGATGGACATTAAGTGCACAATTTGACCGTAAAGAAATATTTCAATATTGGACTCTAGAAACAAATCGAACACATACAGTCGTAAACTAAACCAACTTTTCAAGGAGAACATTATGGTTATACAAAAACACCCAACAATAGGTCGACTTATGGGTAGAGATGATGTTCGCTTAAGTGTAGTAAGAGATTATCTAATTGTTTATCAGGAGATGTTAGATGAAATAATTATTATTAGCATTTGGGATAGTAGACAAAATCCGGAGAAACTAATTGATAGGACAATCTAATATCACCTTACCTCCAACATTGGTTTTGGGTCAGTGCTACTTTAGTACTGCGCTGAATCCCAAAAATTCAGGATTTTTTCTATAGTCTTTTAAGCTAGATTTAAACTTTGTGTTTTCTATTCCACACCGAACGCAAATCCAAAAACCGAGTAGAGTCTTGAAAAAACGGCAATAAATTTACGTAAAGGCTGATGCCAAAAAGTAGGATTGTTCTGCAATTACCCAAGAATCTATTCTTGCAATCATGTATATTTGCGGACCTAAAAATATATAACCCATGTTAAAAATAAAATTCGGAACCGACGGGTGGAGAGCCATTATCGCAGAAGATTATACTGTACAAAATGTAGCTCGTGTTACTGAAGCTGTTTCAATATGGCTTAAACAATCCACACCTAACTCTTCCATCGTGATTGGCTATGATTGTAGATTCGGTGGCGAATTATTTACCCAAACTGCTATTAAAGTTTTATGTAATAACGGTATCAAAGTATATACAAGCAAAGGCTTTGTGAGTACACCAATGATTTCTTTTGGTGTTCTTACCTATAAAGCTCATCAAGGGATTGTAATTACAGCTAGTCATAATCCTCCATCCTATAATGGATTCAAGTTAAAAGGAGCACATGGAGGCCCTACCCCACCTTACCAAATTACTGAAGTAGAAAATCTTATTCCCGATCATGAAGTAAATTATGCTGGAGATTTGGCCGCTTATGAGCAAGCAGGATTATTACAATATATTGATCTCGAAAAAGACTATATCGACTATATCCGTTCGAAATTTGATATCGATACCATGAATAATTCTCCCTTCAAAATGGGATACGATGCCATGTATGGAGCTGGTCAGCGTGTGATGAAACAACTTTTTCCTAAGGCCGTATTTTTACATTGCGATATCAATCCTTCCTTCAAAGGCATAGCACCTGAACCTTTACATAAAAATTTACTTGAGCTTTCTGAAACGATGCGCAACACACCAGAATTAAAATTTGGTTTAGCGAACGATGGAGATGCAGATCGAATAGCCTTATATGATGAAGAAGGCACTTATGTAGATTCTCATCATATCATTCTTTTATTAATTCAATATTTACATAAATATAAAAATCTAACAGGCAAGGTTGCCATTGCAGCTTCAACCACCTTACGTGTAAACAAGATGTGTGCGCTTTATAATATCCCTTGCGAAGTAACACCTATCGGCTTCAAACATATCAGCGAAATTATGATGAAGGAAGATGTGCTTGTAGGTGGCGAAGAAAGCGGAGGCATTAGCGTGAAAGGTCATATTCCTGAACGCGATGGTATTTACGATGGATTGGTGATTCTTGAATTTATGATAGCCACAGGAAAATCGTTGAAAGAACTTTGTAAAGAAATTTATGAAGTAGTCGGAGAATTTCATTACGAACGCGCTGATCTTACTTTACTCGAAAGCGAAAAACAACGTGTAATTAATCAGTGCAAAGCTGGCATTCAAGCATTCGGCAAATACGAAGTACTCGAAACAAATTTGATCGATGGATTTAAATATACCTTGCCTAATGATTGTTGGACTATGATTCGTGCTTCTGGAACTGAACCTTTATTACGCATTTATGCCGAAGGCAATTCCCATGAAGAAGTGATGGATTTGTTACAGACTGTCCGCTCTACTTTAGGGGTTTAAACTTTTCCAAAGCCATCAAATTTGTTTGTAAGTTTGATGGCTTTTTTATGCCCCCAATAATTTGTTGTCTAACCGCATCATTC
>CAZSUF010000178.1:6643-8241 GCA_964609875.1 uncultured Bifidobacterium sp. | reverse complement strand
TCCGCCTTCGCGACCAAATCCGCTTTCTTTATACCCTCCAAAAGGAGAGGTAGGATCAAACTTATTAAAGGTATTCGCCCAAACGACGCCAGCCTTTAAACGAGTCGTTAAATTAAATATCTTAGACCCTTTATCTGTCCATACCCCGGCACTTAAACCATAAGGGATATTATTCGCCTTTTCAATCACTTCCTCTATGGTTCTAAAGGTTTGCACTGCTAATACGGGTCCAAATATTTCCTCCTGAACAATGCGGTGAGATTGCGCTGTTTCTAAAAACAAAGTGGGCTTGCAAAAATATCCTTTCGATGGCATCGCACAAGATGGTTGATAAATTTCTGCGCCTTCATCTATCCCAAGTTGAATATACTTCTGTATGGTTTCTAATTGCTCCTTAGAATTGATGGCTCCTATATCCGTGTTTTTATCCATAGGATCTCCTACAATCAAGGTCTTCATACGATCTTTTAATTTCTTAATCACTTTAGCTGCCACACTTTCTTGGACAAACAATCGCGATCCCGCACAACATACATGACCTTGATTAAAAAAAATCGCATTGATAATACCTTCCACGGCTTGATCAATCGGAGCATCCTCGAAAATAATATTCGCAGCTTTGCCACCTAATTCAAGGGTCAATTTTTTATCTGTCCCTGCTAAAGCCTTTTGAATATATTTACCTACTTGCGTACTCCCAGTAAATGCTATTTTATTCACCAAAGGATGATTCACCAAAGCAGCACCTGCATCACCAAACCCTGTAACAATATTCACTACGCCATCAGGTAAGCCCGCATCACGAATTAATTCAGCTAATTTCAAAGCTGTTAAAGGGGTACTCTCTGCAGGCTTCAATACCACTGTATTACCCGTGGCTAAAGCTGGTGCAATTTTCCAAGCTGCCATCAATAAAGGAAAATTCCATGGAATAATTTGTCCGGCCACACCTAATGACTGTACTTTCCGATTAGGAAATGCATAATCCAATTTATCTGCCCAACCCGCGTAATAAAAAAAATGATTGGCTGCTAAAGGAATATCAATGTCTCTACTTTCACGAATTGATTTGCCGCCATTCATGGTTTCAATCACAGAAAACTCTCGAGCTCGCTCTTGTATCATGCGCGCAATTCGATAAATATATTTACCTCTTTCTTGTCCAGATAAAGTAGACCAAACATCTGTATAAGCTTTCTTCGCTGCCTTGACTGCTATATCAATATCCTTCTCATCAGCTTGTGCTATACGAGCGATTTTCTTTTCAGTGGCCGGATTGATTGTATCATAATACTTCCCCGACTTTGGCTTCACAAATTTTCCATTAATGAATAATTCATATTGCGCTTCAATCTTTACATGATCTGTACTTTCGGGTGCAGGTGCATAAGTCCAACTTGTTCTTTCTATATGTGGATTTTTATTTTCCTTCTTGCTTACTGAGTTTTTCTTTTCAGTTGTCGCAGATTTACGCACGACTTTTTTTGGGGATGCAGTTTTTGCTGCTATAATTTTTGCCATAAAATACAAATCATTTATTTGGAAAGAAATCTTCTTCTCTTTCTGTTCTTGTTAGTCTTTAGAAATATAATCACCAG
>CAZSUF010000178.1:5770-6633 GCA_964609875.1 uncultured Bifidobacterium sp. | reverse complement strand
ACACACCCAATTGCTCCTTGGCCAATTGCATCACAATATCATTCGCCAAACTACTCGCGCCAAATCGAAACCATTCATTGCTCATCCAAGCATCACCTAGTGTTTCATATAACATCACTAAATATTGCAAGGCTCCTTTGGCAGTAGAAATTCCCCCTGCAGGTTTCATGCCTACCATTTTTCCTGTGTCTTCATAATAGTCTTTAATGGTTTGTAACATCACCAAGGTTACAGGCATGGTAGCCGCAGGTTGTATTTTTCCTGTAGATGTTTTTATAAAATCCGCACCCGCCATGATGGCAATTTCACTGGCTTTTCGAATATTATCTAAGGTCGATAATTCGCCAGTTTCTAAAATCACCTTCAATCGAGCATGTTCACAGGCTTCTTTAACAGCCGCGATTTCATCATATACAAACTGATAATCGCCTTCCAAAAATCGACCGCGACTAATGACCATATCCACTTCATCCGCTCCTTGTTGCACGGCCATTTTTACATCGCTCAATTTGATTTTCAAATTCGAATTTCCACTCGGAAACGCTGTAGCCACCGAAGCCACTTTAATACCCGAATTACCTAGTGCTTGCTTGGCTGTTTTTACATGATTGGGATATACACACACTGCTGCCACTTGCGGAATATTATACAAATGATCTGCAATATGTTGCGCCTTATAACAAAGCTGCTTTACCTTACCAACAGTATCTTTTCCTTCTAAAGTGGTTAAATCAATCATGCTTAAGGCAAGACGCAAACCTTCCTGTTTACTGACTTTCTTGATGCTACGAGTATTGAGTCTCGCAATTCGTTCCTCTACGCCTACCTGATCAATTTTTGTGGGATATGCAAATGTCATGCTT
>CAZSUF010000178.1:2758-5760 GCA_964609875.1 uncultured Bifidobacterium sp. | reverse complement strand
CACTTCTCTACGAAATCGATTTTTTTCTTGGGGCAATGATCTTCTCATTTCACAGGATCTCTCTGGCCGGCTATTTGCTGCAATACATCTCGTTTTGAAGAACGAGATGGGATTTTCGCGTCTATCCGGTTGCCTATTGAGCAGGCGCTTTCATATCAAGCCTTAACCTTATTTTTATATAGACCCTATCTACTCTTGCTCGTGATATTCATCCAGCTCTTCATTAGGATTCTCCCGATTCATGATAGCAGCTTCTTCTTGTTGCTTAGCTAAAGTCCAATGATTTGTTTGGGTAGTTTGCAACCAAAGTTGTCCAGATTTTCTAAGAACTTGCACATACAATCCAAAGTATTGAGCGCAAAGATTTTCAAAAGTAGATACCGTCATTTCATTATTCAACTCTATACTTCCTTCATGATTCCTTTGTTGAATATCCTTGACTAATTCATGCGTATGTAATTGATCTTCTAATTTGCTTGCCATGCCATCTATGGGCTTTTTCGAGTAAAAGGCAATATTCAATAAGGAGTATTTTTGTTGAAATTGTTCCTGAAGTGCTTTCAAGGTTTGGTCTTTGCTTATATACATATAGTTGCTGTTTTTCTCATACAAAATTACAGTCTCTATTTATCCTAAAATATGATTTACATCATGTACGCACTCGAAATCAGTTTATTATATAAGAGTTTAAAACTTATAATTCAGAGATAACCTGCTTAAGGGCGTACAAATTATATTAACATTATTGAATTGCCCTGTATTGTATTTTATTTCAGCACCTGCTTCATATGACACTGAAAAATCATGACACAAATTCTTTTTTATTCCAAATGCAGGACTCAATCCTACACTATAGGTTAGATCTTTATTTTGTATAAATTGATTCGCTACTTTTCCTCCTTCAGAATAAGATTTGGTATAGGATTCATTTGCTTTTTCTAGATAGTTCACAAGATCTAAAGCAACATAAGTTCTCATACAACAACATGAAGGTAAAGTATAAGCCACCCCAGTTGCTAATCGATATTGAGAAAAATTCCCTGAGTAATTTTCATTCCAATTTGTAAGTGGTGCAAATGTTTGTAAAGGAGGCCGCTGAGTTCTAGTCTCCTGATAATAATTGAAGGAGGCTCTTATTTTAATTTTTTTATTGATTCCATATCCAAAATAAATAGCAGGAGAGGTGATTCCAGATTTCTTACGTGTATCATCACTGAGCACACTATTCACTCGACTAAAATTGGCATTGGGATTCTTTACACTAATATTCGATTCGCCAGTATGATACATTTGCATCGGACCAACACCTAATCCAATTTCGAAGCGTTTGCATTGTGCTTGACCTAAAGAAATAATTGTCAATAAGCAAATAGCTGTAGTCATTATTTTTTTCATAAAAGATATATTTTACCCAAACTTAAATAAGAATCTTGTTAACATCGTTACATTAACAATTATTGGTATTTCTAAATAAACAAAAAAAAGGAGACGCTTAAAGCGACTCCTACATATTTTAAATTATAAATTCAAATACTAGATAGTCCTTCCGGACTAGCTTACAATTGTTTCAAGTAAAAGATTTGGCTATGAGATAATAGGGTTGAACAGACCTTTTACATTGAAAAATTAATCAATGATGCCTATGAGAAATAGACAAAGACAATCCTGAATCAAAGATATTGGTTGCGTTTATCAAATAACCTTATCTAAATCCCATCTCCATCTAGCAAATTCCCTAGTCCTCCCAAAATACCCCCTTCTTCTTTTCTTCTCCCAAACGTCCCATAAGCCATAATTCTTGAGGCTAATCTACTCACTGGTAATGATTGTACCCACACTTTTCCTGGTCCTCTTAAGGTGGCAAAAAACAAACCTTCCCCACCAAAAACCACATTCTTAATCCCGCCTATAAATTGGATATCAAAATCAACCTCTTTTGTATATGCTACTACACAACCTGTATCAATCTTTAATACTTCACCAGGTGCAAGCGTTTTCTCGAATACATGTCCACCCGCATGTACAAACGCCATCCCATCACCTTCTAATTTTTGCATAATAAATCCTTCACCGCCAAAAATACCTGTACCCAACCTACGTTGAAATTCAATGCCTACACTCACCCCTTTCGCTGCACATAAAAAGGCATCTTTCTGACAAATCATTTTTCCGCCAAGCTCTGCTAAATTCATTGGTATAATTTTTCCTGGATAAGGGGAGGCAAAATGAACTTTCTTTTTTCCTTGACCCGCATTCGTGAAGGCAGTCATGAACAAACTCTCTCCAGTCAGTAATCTCTTACCAGCCGAAAACAATTTACCCATAAGTCCTCCTTGTTGCTGACTCCCATCTCCAAAGATAGTTTGCATCTCTACGCCATCTTCCATCATCATAAAGGCGCCGCTTTCGGCAATGGTGGTTTCTTGTGGATCCAGCTCTATTTCAATATGCTGCATTTCTTCCCCATAAATTTTGTAATCAATTTCATGTGCGTTCATGGTATAATTTTTTTGTTCCGCAAAGATGCAAGAAATATAAATTCGATAAGTAAAAAACTGATAAGAGGTTTAAATTTTATTTAAGCGAATTCCTTTTATCTACCAATCATTTTTTTTAAAACTCATACAACATGACTTAATTTCGCCCTGTGACTAAAGATGCTTTTGCCTTAATTTATCCAACTATTCCCACACAAGCTGGCGTGTATAGATATTTCAGTCAAGAAGATAAAATTATCTATGTAGGAAAAGCAAAAAATCTAAAAAAAAGAGTGAATTCCTATTTCAATAAAAATCAGGAATTTTATAAAACAAAACGACTCGTCGAAGAAATTGTGCGCATGGAATTTACCTTGGTCGATTCAGAACAAGATGCCTTACTTCTTGAAAATTCTCTCATCAAACAATATCAACCTAAATATAACTTGATGTTGAAGGATGATAGAAGCTACCCTTACATTGTCATCAAAAATGAAGAATTTCCTCGCATCTTTCTTACTCGCC
>CAZSUF010000178.1:0-2748 GCA_964609875.1 uncultured Bifidobacterium sp. | reverse complement strand
TCATATCAAAGATGGCTCTACTTATCTTGGTCCTTATACTGATGTGCATCAAGTTCGATCCTTATTTGATTTTATCAAGCAAACCATTCCTATTCGTACATGTAGTTTACAGCTAACAGAAAAAAGTATTGCTCAAGGTAAATTCAAAGAGTGTTTAGAATATCATATTGGCAATTGCAAAGCCCCATGTGTAGGTTGGCAAACTAAATCTGAATACGCTTGGCATGTCAATCAAGTGAAAGAAATATTTTTAGGCAAGCTAGGTGAGATTACCAAATACTACAAGCAGGAAATGCAACAGCATGCATCTTCCTTGGAGTTTGAAAAGGCAGAAATAGTCAAAAAGAAACTCGAATTCATCAAAAACTATCAAGCCAAATCTATCATTGTGAATCCTAAAATAGATCATGTAGATGTTTGTAGTATGCTCACGTCCGATAATCTTTTCGTGATTAATTATATGATCATTGTTCAAGGGAGCATTACCCAAACACATTCTGTACGCATCGATAAATTGCCTGAAGAATTAGATGAAGAAATCCTGGCTCTCGCTTATCTGCAATTGCGCGAAAGGTTTCAAAGTTATTCCAAAGAAGTGTTGATGCCTTTGCCTTTAGAACTACCTAATGGTATTTTAGTCACAGTTCCTAAATCGGGCGACAAGAAAAAACTCATGGAGCTCTCCTTGCAAAATGCTACCTTTTTTATGCAAGATTGCAAACGCAAAGCAAGTTTACTTATCGAAGAAAAAACTGAAGCCCAACAACTACAATTGCTTCATGATTTAAAACAAGACTTAAACTTAAAAGAACTTCCCACCCATATCGAATGCTTTGATAATTCTAATTTTCAAGGAGCCTATCCAGTTGCTGCTATGGTTTGCTTTAGAGATGGACTTCCTTCAAATAAAGAATATCGACATTACCATATTAAAACGGTGGTGGGTGCAAACGACTTCGCTTCGATGAAAGAAATTGTGTATCGTCGTTATGCCAGATTGTTAGTCGAGAAAAAGCCAATTCCACAACTCATCATCATTGATGGCGGTAAAGGACAATTAGGCGCTGCCATGGAAAGTATTCGCGCCTTAGATTTATTGGGAAAAACAACAGTCGTTGGCCTCGCCAAAAATGTAGAAGAAATATTTTTCCCTGGTGATAAAGATTCCTTGAAACTTGGATTTCAAAGCGACACTTTAAATTTAGTGAAACGTATTAGAGACGAAGTACATCGCTTCGGTATTACCTTTCACAGACAAGTTAGAAGCAAAGGCATCGTAAAAAATGGACTTGAAAACATTGAAGGCATAGGCGAAAAAACGGCTGAAACCTTATTGATTCATTTTAAATCAATTACTAAAATTAAGCAAGCCTCAGAAGAAGACATCGCAAAAGTTATTGGCAAATCAAAGGCAGCCATAGTCGCAAACTTTTATAAAAAGTGATAAGTCATAGGTTTTGTTGCGCATGTCCACATTTTTTCTCACATTTGTTTGCTGAATCAAGCACAGCATAAGGACTTCGATACCAAATTTATTTTAACAAAGATTATCTACATATACCCATGGAAAGAATTGCAGTTTTAAAAACATATAAAATTTTTATAGGCGGACAATTTCCCCGAACAGAAAGCGGTAGATTTTATCCTCTACTCAATGATAAAAAGGAAGTGATTGCCAATATGTGTTTGTCTTCAAGAAAAGATTTTCGCAATGCAGTGCAAGCTGCACGAAATGCCCAAACATCTTGGAGTGAGCGTGCTGCATTCAATCGTGCACAAATACTTTACAGACTTGCAGAAATTATTGAAGGGCGCAAAACACAATTTATCGAAGAGTTAGTTCTTGTAGGTTACAGTACTAAAAAAGCCGAAATGGAAGTGCAGCAAACCATCGATCGTTGTGTATATTATTGTGGTTGGTGCGATAAATATCAGCAACTTTTTAGTTCGGTAAATCCTGTCGCGAGTTCACATTTTAATTTTTCTGTCCTAGAACCTATGGGTGTGGTGGCTATCATTGCTCCCGAAGACAGTGCTTTATTAGGTCTAGTTTCAGTGATACTTCCAGTAATTGCAGGTGGCAACACTTGTGTGGTGTTGGCTTCCGAATCTAAACCTTTATGCAGTATTACCTTAGCCGAAGCCTTGGCTACATCTGATTTGCCAGCGGGTGTTGTCAATATTCTTACTGGCAATACTACAGAACTAGCTGGGCAATTTTCTTCACACATGGATGTAAACGCTTGTTTGTATGCACGCAACGATGAGAAGGAGAAAAAATTAATGGCCGAAAACGCTTCCTTGAATGTGAAGCGCAGTGTGAGTTGGCAAGAAGATTGGACCGCCGCCACCACACAAAATCCTTACAAGATTTTAGATTTTCAAGAGACAAAAACCACTTGGCATCCTATCGAACAAATTGGGGTGAGCGGCGCAAAATATTAAATGAGTTGGGCGTGTCTACTTGGGCATCATGTTTAGATGTTTCCGAATGATTAATTCTTGCCCAAGCAGAACAGGCTATCCGCTGCAAGTCCTCGCCTTCGTTCCTCAGTCTCCGGGCTTTTCGCTACTATCCTTCACGCGAACCTTCATGGTGGAAGTATATCATGGTGCAAACGTCCGCTAGTTCCGCTTCTATTTACAGCGTCCGCTGAAGAACCAAAGCCAAGATAAATGATGGTTTTTGGGGAGAGGCCGACCGAGAATACTGAAATAAATACGTGGATTTACTTTTTCATAATTCCA
>CAZSUF010000177.1:6619-8319 GCA_964609875.1 uncultured Bifidobacterium sp. | reverse complement strand
GCATTTTATTAACCTTGATGTGCTTTATTGGTATCATAAGTAGCAACCTAAAGATAATCTTGTCAACGCTTCCATTTTTAATTACAGCTACTATTACAGTAGTTTATTTAATCCGAACAAGAAAACAAATTAAATGAAAACGAATGTTGTATTGCGGCAACGATGGCAGTGAAAAGCCCGCATCCCGAGAGGCTTCTCGACATTTGAATTTTACTCAAATGATCACAGCCGAATCGGGAGAGGACTTGTAACGAACAGCGTGTGTGCCGCCCAAGAAAAACTTATTACAATGATTACATGCCTGTATTTTTCAGATAAGGTTCTATCTTCATATCATGACCGATAAAATCTTTGAAGGCTTTGTTTAAATCTACACTATTGCCCACGGATAAAATATACTTTCTAAAACGTTCGCAATTGGCACGAGTTAATCCGCCATTTGCCATCATCCAATCGAATGCATTATAATCTAAAGTTTTAGACCATGTATATGCATAATAACCTGCTGAATAACCACCGCCCCAAATATGTGCAAAGTAAGGTGTGTGATAGCGTGTAGGCACCTCATCGACTAACAAACCATACTTTGACAAGGCTTCCTTTTCGAATTCTAAAGTTGGTTTAAAATCCCTTTCATTTTCTATACTATGCCAAGCTAAATCTAAGGTAGCTGCAGCTAATAATTCTGTTACTTCATACCCTTTATTAAAAGTTTCTGCCTTTTTGATTTTGTCGATCAATGCTTGAGGAATGGGTTTTTTAGTTTGATAATGAATGGCATAATTTTTTAGGATCAAAGGATCTAAGGCAGCATGTTCGTTAATCTGAGAAGGAAATTCTACATAATCTCTTGGCACTGCAGTACCTGACAAACTCACATATTGTTGATTGGCGAATAGTCCATGTAAGGTATGTCCGAATTCGTGAAACATGGTCGTTACATCATCGAAACTAATGAATGAAGGATTACCTTTTGAAGGTTTGGCAAAATTATAAACATTCACGATGACTGGTTTCTGATTCAAATAGTGGGATTGGCTTACAAAATTGTTCATCCAAGCGCCTCCACTTTTATTATCTCTTGTATAAAAATCTAAATAATAAATGGCTAAAGATTTTCCGTCTTTATCAAACACTTCATACACTTTAACATCAGGATGATAAACAGGCAAATCAGTTCGGGTTTTGAAAGTAATACCATACATGATTTTTGCAGCATAAAACACGCCTTTTTCTAAGACATTCGTCACTTCAAAATAAGGTTTAATTTGGCTTTCATCTAAATCATATTTTGCTTTTCGAACTTGCTCTGAATAAAAATTCCAGTCCCAAGGTTCTAATTTAAAGCCACCTTGTTGTGCATCAATCATGTCTTGAATTTCTTTGGCTTCGACTTTAGATTTTGCCACAGCGGGCTTAGCGATTTGAGCTAGTAAATCCATGGCTTTAGCTGGAACTTGCGCCATTTGATCTTGCAAACGCCATTCTGCAAAACTTTTTTTACCCATAAGGTTTGCCTTTTCAAGTCTGAGTCTGGCCATTTTTTCAAGCACTTCTCTCGTATCGCCTTCATCATTTTTTTCTGCTCTATTCCAAGAGGCTTTATAGATTTTTTCTCGGGTAGCTCTATTTTTTAAACTTGGCAATAAAGGTTGTTGGGTGGTATTTAATAAGCCGATAAGGTACATCCCTTTATGACC
>CAZSUF010000177.1:2402-6566 GCA_964609875.1 uncultured Bifidobacterium sp. | reverse complement strand
GCTTCTTTGGCTTTTTCTTGAGCGGCTGATAATTCATCTTTGCTTAAGCCATCAAGTTCTTTTACATCAGAAAATAATACGGCTCCATTTTTTCGCGCTAGCAATAATTTATTGTTATAAGCTGTACTTAAACTCGCAAGTTCTTCATTAATTTTTTTCATTTTTTCCTTGTCGGAGTCAGACAAATTTGCGCCCGCCAATTCGAATTGTTGGAGATAATATTCAGTCAGTTTTCTGTCTTCACCTTTTAGAGTATTTAAATTTAAAGATTTAATTCTGTTGTAGATTTTTGAATTCAAATACAATTTATCGGTATGAGCAGAGAAGATGGGCGCATACTCTTCTTCAATGGCTTGCAAGGTGGGATTGGTATTAGAACCCGTTAGGTTATAAAAAATACCAGTTGCTCGATTTAGATCTTCGCCACTAGTTTCGATAGCTAAAACTGTATTTTGAAAAGTAGCCTTTGCTGTATTATTGGCAATTTTTTCAATTTGCGCATCATGAATTTTCAATCCGTATTCGAAGGCTGGCTTAAAGTGCTCGTCTTTAATTAAATTAAAAGGTGGTGCTTGATATTGAAGCGTACTTTTCTTTAATAAAGGATTAGTTTGTACTTGACCTAAAAGGATGGTTTGATTAGACGTGATCATGGCTGTAGAAACCAAGCTGATGATAGCTATTTTTTGAACAAATTGCATAGTAAATTTTTGAGGGGTTAAAAGTAAATGAAAATTGTGGTTTATGAATCAATGTAAAAAAAAAGCAGAAAGGATTACATTCTATTGCGCTATTGATTCTTTGCAGTCTAAAATCTACTAAAGTAATAGAAAATACAACTTTAATAATCGCGCTCTTATTTCTAATGTCTATTCGCCTTCATCTCATTTTATGGTATAAAATTGTTCGCATCCCTATGAAGACTTATTTTTAACGCATGTTTAGAATATTGTTTTTTGTTTCTTTATGTTTTTTAAGCCTTTCAAGCGCTCACGCTCAAAATGGCATTTGGACTTGGATGAAGGGTAATCAAACACCTAATAGTGCTGGTTCTTATGGCCTTAAAGGAGTAAGTGCTCCAAGCAATGTACCACCCAATCGTTACCAAGCAGCTTATTGGAGAGACCTTGATGGAAACTTTTGGCTCTTTGGTGGAAGTAGCAAAAGCGGTGTAAACATTGTATTATATAACGATCTGTGGAAATACACAGTGAGTAATAACCAATGGACTTGGATGGGTGGACCTCAATATATCAGTGATCAAAATGGAAATTTTGGCACCCAAGGAATTCCATCAATCAGTAATTATCCAAGTGCAAGAGGAAATGGATCTATTTGTTGGGTTGACCAAACAGGTGATTTTTGGCTATACGCAGGTGAAGGTATTGATGCGAACAACGGAATTGGAATACTTAGCGATCTTTGGCATTATAATGTAAACACAGGTGAATGGACTTGGGTAAAAGGCAATAATCTAATTAATCAAGCAGCAGTATACGGGATTCAAGGTGTATCGAATAGTGCGAATACACCAGGAGCAAGATCCGAAACACAATCTGGATGGGTTGATATATCTAATCAACTTTGGATGAGTGGTGGTAACTCCTCCTCAAGTTCTTCTCTTTTTTTGGGTGATTTATGGATGTATAATATTTCAACCAACGAATGGACTTGGATGAAAGGTCCGAACATCCCCAATGCTCCGGGTAATTATGGAGCCTTAGGCATCGAAGCCCCAAGCAATCAGCCACCACCCAGATGGAGTTATACTAAATGGAAAAGCAACGATGGTAATTTTTATACTTTCGCAGGACAAACACAAACTGGTTCGTCGAATGATGTTTGGCAATATAAACCTGCGACCAATAATTGGACTTGGATCTCAGGAAATTCAACGGCCAATCAGACTGGAACTTATGTAAGCTGTAATCCAAATATCAATAACTTTCCTTCTGCTCGATATGAAAACCAAACAGCCCAAACAGTTGGCTGTTCTGATGTTTTTTGGACGTTCGGTGGACGAAGTTTTTCCTTATCAAACTACAATGATCTTTGGATTTTTAATACGGCTAATTTACAATGGACTTTCGTAAGTGGAAATAGTACCCTGAATAATCCTGGTAATTTTGGTACTCAAGGTGTGCCCTCTCCAAGCAATATGATTTCAGCAAGATTTGGAGTTTGTATGTGGACAGATACAGCCAATAATGTATGGATTTTTGGTGGACAGGATGGATCGAATTTATTTAATGATTTGTGGAGATTCAAACCCGATACGAGTTGTTTTAGTGCACCACTTGTTGCCTCTTTCGAATTGTTGGCACCTTTCGATACGGTGCTTTGTTATGGCGACACGGCTTCTATGCTCATTCCAAGTACAGCAACGGTAAGTTGGTCTTCCAATGGATCTGTATTTCCCAATATCGACACGTCTATTTTATATTTTGCGCCTCTGGCAAACACCACGTTTACTGTCACGGGTATTGATACAGGAACATGTCCTGGTGCTGATACTTTAGTATTTTCTTTATTGATCAATGCAAACAACACACCTAATCTCATCAAACCCTTGGATACGCTCATTTGTCCTAGCGAATCAACCACCATGAATCTTGATCCGAACTTAAATATTCAATACTTTCCAAATGTTGGAGTCACACCTAATGTAGATACAAGTATATTAACCTTTAACCCAAGCATCACTACAAATTATACAGTCATTGGTCGATATGGTGTTTGTTCACAACCTGATACTGTGCAGTTTACCATTGTTGTTCAAAATCAAGGGCAAATAATTTTAAATGCGCCCAATCCCTTGAGCATTTGCATTGGTGATACCACCTTTATGAATCTTGATCCGAATTATACCCTAAGCTGGACTCCTTTACAGAATGTATTTACAAATGTGGATACTAGTTTGCTTGGCTTTACTCCAACTACCAATACCACGTATACCATCAACGCTTCAATCGGAGGTGTTTGTCCTGCAAGCAGTTCAATAAATTTTGGTATCAATGTTATTTCATCAAATCAAGTTCAAATACCTTATGTTGCTGATACAACTATTTGCGAAGGAACATCTTTGAGTATAGTGCTTAAAAATAGTCAAGAAAAATTTACATCAGTTTTACCCAATCAATTTGTGCTATTTCAAAACGATAGTAATAAAATTATTGTAAGTCCTACAGCAACAACTACCTATAGATTGATAGCCGATGGAGGAATATGTAGCTTGCCAGATACCTTGGCATTCACAGTTACAGTAAAACCTTCTCCTATAGCTGACTTTACATTAACTCCACAAACAACTACCCTAAAAAATGCTTATTTTGTATTGAATAATCAATCTCAAAATGCCAATAAATATCTTTGGTTTTTAAATTATATTCCATTTTCAACAAGCTTTAATACCCAAAAACAAATTTCCAAAACGGGCGATTTTTGTTTTCAATTGGCAGCCACCGGACCCAGTGGATGTATTGATACTGCCCAAGTTTGTGGCACAGTCACTGAAGATCCTTCTTACCTTCAATTTCCGAATGCATTTACTCCTAATGGCGATGGCTTGAATGATGAATTTAGACCAATAGCTGAAAATGTAAAATTTTTACGTTTCCAAATTTTTGATCGTTGGGGTACAGAAGTATTTAGTGATAAAACTGGCTTATGGGGATGGGATGGAAAATATAAATCAAACCCAATGCCTAATGGTGTTTATTTCTATTATTTTAAATATAGAATTTTAGGTGTTGATCATGTTCAACAAGGTGATTTTACGCTCATCAGGTAGAGGCAAGGTCTTTATTCAAATATTTGAAGATTTTCTGCTGGAAACCTGAACTTGCCTTTAGTTATTTTAATTTTATCTTTCTTAGTTGAATTTTGAAGAGTCAATACACCTTCGAATTCTCCTTCAACTACGATATCATCGACACGAGTTATTTTGATATATCCTTCTGAACCTTTTTCTGATTTATAGGTATCGTCATACTCCTTGCCCGTTTTCTTTGTTAATTCGATAAAGCCAACCGGAATTTTTTTCAAGTAAGTATAGTCATCATCCAAGGTGAATGTTTGTGCTTGAAATTCTTGGTTTAATTTATAGTAAGCAGAAATACTCGGTGTATATAGATAATCTTTTACCCCATAATTACTTACTGAAAT
>CAZSUF010000177.1:0-2392 GCA_964609875.1 uncultured Bifidobacterium sp. | reverse complement strand
TATCTTTCCAATTTTTTTACCAGAATCTAAATCTCGAGCATATAGAGCTACTGAATTAAATACCTCATCTATGGCTTTATACTCAACGCCATCAATGGTATATTGAAAATAAGTTTGTGCATTAGATTTGACTGCAGTTAAACATGCACTGCCTAGAATAAATATAAAAAATAATAAGCTTTTGTTCATGAAAATATTTTAGGTACCAAATATAGTTTTTTTTAGTAAAGAATGTATTTAGGTATACAGATACTGATTTAGACACAACCATTTCTGCTCGTATTCTCAACAAGAATAATATTTTCATTGACATTATTTAAGCTAACACAATCTATCACTAGAAATTCAAACATATATTTCAAGAAAATTTTACATTTACCCTTATAAAATAATTTTATGAAAACTCCTTTATGTTTATTGATTGCCTTTTTGTTTGCCCTAAGCCTCAAAGCACAAGATAATATTCTCTATCAAAAACCACCGAAAGAAATTTTAGATTTAGTAGATGTGCAACCAGCCCCAAGTGTCATGATGGATACAAAAAAAGAATACATGATAATGAGATATCGAAATATGTATAAAACTTTAGAAGATCTAAATCAAGAAGAATTAAAGTTAGCTGGATTGAGAATTAATCCTGTGACAAACATTGCAAACACCATGAATTATACCACCAATTTAAAAGTGAGAAAAATTAAAGGAGGTGAAGATATTCAAGTGAGTGGTTTACCCCAAAACCCAAAGATTGCAAACTTTTCATGGTCGTTAGACGAAAAGAAAATAGCTTTTACACATACTTCATCAACCGGTGTAGAACTATGGGTGCTAGATGTTGCCAATGCAAGTGCTAAAAAACTAAGTGACGGTATACTCAATGCAAATATTGGCACCTTATATAGTTGGCTCAACGACAACCAACACCTGCTGATTAAAGTTTTGCCTAAAAACCGCCCTGCCATTGTAGATACTAAAAATGCAATTCCAACGGGACCTACTTTTTCAAAAAGCGATGGAGCTAAATCTCAAAACAGAACTTTTTCGGATATGCTAAAAACCCCGATTGACGAACAAAATTTTGAAACGATTGCTAGCTCGGAATTGTATCTGATTGGGCTTGATGGAAAAATGAATTTATTTAAAAGCAAGGATTTGTATAGTTCTGAATCTATCTCACCCGATGGCAAATATGTCATGATCACCACCATACAAAGACCCTTTTCTTATATAGTTCCTTATTCTCGCTTTCCGCAAACTACCCAAGTGTATGATATGCAAGGACAACTCATTAAACAAGTAAATCAAGTACCTCTTTCTGAAATTATGCCTAAAGGTTTTTCTGCCGTAAGAAAAGGTAAGAGAAGTTTAGGATGGCGTTCAGACGAACCGGCTACTTGGGCTTATGTAAATGCCTTAGACGAAGGCAATCCTGAAAACAAGGTCGATTATAGAGATGAGGTGTTTATGTGGAGAGCGCCATTTGATAAGGAGCCGATTAGTCTTATCAAAACCAAACAGCGTTTTGGCGGCATCAGTTGGTGCAATGCTAATATAGCTCTTGCCTATGATTCATGGTATGATACAAGAAATGAAAAAAACTATTTGTTTAATCCTTCTAATCCAGCTCAAGAACCTAAAATTATTTTTGATAGAAATTCTCAAGATGTATATACCGATCCGGGTGAATTTGAAATGAAAAAAAATGATTATGGTCGATATATACTTGCTTTGGAAAACAACAAGTCCTATTTATTAGGTAATGGATTTACAAAAGAAGGTCAATTTCCTTTTATCGATGAAATGAATATGCAAACACTTCAAACTAAGCGATTGTATCAATCTACTTATTCGAATAAGAAAGAAGAGTTGCAATCTATCGAAGATTATAAGAATGGAGATGTGTTAGTACGCATTGAATCGCCCACAGAATTTCCAAATTACTATTTCAGAAATATCAAGAAGAAAAACGCCCTAACACAAATTACCTTTTTCAAGAATCCTTTTGAAAGTATCAAAGACATTCATAAGGAGCTAATCAAATATAAAAGAAATGATGGCGTTGATTTAAATGGCACTTTGTATTTACCTAAAGGATATGACATGCAAAAGAAGGAAAAACTCCCTTTACTGATTTGGGCCTATCCAGAAGAATTTAAAGATAAAAATAGTGCGGGGCAAAATAAATCCAATCCGAATGAATTTACCTTTCCGAATTATGGATCTTTTGTTTATTGGGTGACAAAAGGCTATGCTGTTTTAGATGATGCTTCATTCCCTATTATTGGTGAAGGCAAAGAAGAACCTAACGACACCTTTCTTCCGCAATTAATTGCTGATGCAGAAGCAGCTATTGATGCAGTTGATAAACTTGGATATGTTGATCGAAAAAGAGTGG
>CAZSUF010000176.1:3963-8339 GCA_964609875.1 uncultured Bifidobacterium sp. | reverse complement strand
CTATAAGTAGCTAACTTCCCTTCTAGAATTTCCACTTCATAGCGCTGTTTCTCTAGGCTATTTCGTTGCCTTTGCTTATTTCTTTGCCACCAAAAAGCAAGACCTAAAAACAAAGTTCCAATTCCAATAATAGAATAAATAAAGGTATTTCTCAATTTTTCATATTGCTGTGTCGCATGCAATTTTTCAATCTCAATTCGTTGCTTCTCTTTCTCTATCTTTTGTTGATTTATTTCAGCCTCAGTTTTTTCTATGACAACTTCATTCAATTCATTCTTCTTAAACAACAATTCATTAGTCGTGGATAACAACATTTTATCCTTATTCAACAAGCCTATTTGATAAGTCCGTTGCTCTTCCTCTAATTTCTTCTTCAATAAACTTGTGGCTTGTTGCGCAATAACCAATTTCTTTTGCTGATTCTCTTTGTCTAACTGCCCTATCGTTCTTTCCTTCTGAGCTGTTTCATACTTTGTTTGCAATTCCGAATATGAATTATCATATCGTCTATTGAATGATAAAATCATATTCGACCGAATAGAATCTATCATTTCCATAACCTTATTGCCTTCATTCTTTTTTAGATAAATGCCCGCCAATGAATAGTATTTTTCAATTCTAAATTCCTCAAAATCAGGTATCGAAACATCTAGTATCGAAGCTCGTGCATATCGCTCAGCATCTTCTAACTTATTCTGACGTAAACTATTTTGGACTAAATAATTATAGGCTAAATAAATTTCTCGAAAACATCCAGCTTTTTTACCTGATTCAATCGCTTTCAACAAATATTTCTCTGACAAGGTATCATTTCTTTCCTCACCCGAATAAAAAATTCCTAAAGAAAAATACACACTCAATAAGGAAACCTCATCATCTTGTTTCTTCGAAAACTCTTCACACTTTTGTGCATAATCCATCATCTCCTTTCTGCTCGACTTTTCACCTTTCAAAGTCTTAAGCATATGACAGGTAAACTTAATCCGATAAAATTTAGGTTCATAGAAATCCATTTCCGAGGCAGGTATCATCGCCTTTACTCTTTCCAAATCAGCCAATCCTTTTTCTGGCTGACGAACAAATAAATAACCAGCCAACAATCCAAGTTCTCCTGAAATATGATCTTTCGAACTACCGATTTTCAAAGCCAAATCTCTCGCAGCCACAAACATATTATTAGCATCCGTGAACTTTATCTTTTTCGAATAATTAAACCCTTTTGTCAAATACAATTTTACCCTTATCAACGAATCAATATATGTATTTTCCTCATGAAGCAACTTTTCACAAATAAAATTGCTTTCCTCATTCAACCCTTTCACGCCCTGCAAACTCGCAAGGATTGAATTTAATATGGCATAATCATAAAACGACTTTGCTTCTTTAGCTGTTTGAATATCTTTAAGTAAGCCTTGCTCCTTTTCAATCGAATATGGCTTACAATAAAAATCAGTAATCTCTTTAAATATTTCGGCTTTCTGATTTATCGTCTTTGCCTGTTTATACTGCCTCAATAAGTTACTAGTCTGTTGCCCATACACAGATAATTGCATGAAAAGCAACAAAAGAATGAATACACTATTTCGAACACAATAAATAAATCTAGAATTTAATGGCTAAAGATAATACTAGTTCTATGAAATGATAAAAAAGTATCCATGAATTCCATTAAATTCCTTTACAGCAAAGCGTTTAGCTTTTCAAATTGACTAACTTCATGATAAATAAATTCCAGGATTCATTCAAAATAATCTTGCAAACATGAAACGCTCAAATACCCTGCAATTCCCTTTCTTCTCGATATCAAACTAAAAACATTTACTTACATTCGCCAAATAATCACCATTAGTCTAATTATTTTTCAAAAGTCAATACATGAACTATTCTTTTCCTAAAATTTATTTCATTTCCATTCTTCTCCTAGCTACTTTGTTCTCCCAACATTCTTTTGCCCAAACCAAACAACTCAATATTCGAAAATTAAGCATTCAACGAGGCGAATCAAAAATTGAATTTCCCATCGTAAATCTCTACAACAACCAAGTAGCCTCAAAAAAATTAAATGAATTTTTACAAATCGATATCGCAGAAAGAACGCTCGCCCAATGCAAAGAAGAAGAATTATTCAATCAAATTCTTTTCAATTTTTCAGATTCAAATCAACATGGTTTTTTAGAAAATCTTGAATATGAAACTCGCACGCAAAATCAAGCCATACTAAGCCTTACATTTTGGGGAAGCACCATGGCTGCCTATCCAGATTATTTCGAATCCGCCTATAACTTCAATGCAACCACAGGCGATATTCTTTATCTAGAAGACCTTTGCACCCAAGATGGACTAAAAAAATTAAAAGAAGAAGTTCGAAACAAAAGACTTAAAAAAATTAATACCCATGTGAGCAACTTAAAAAAAGATCCTGAGTTCAAAGCAGAATTCGAATCTGATGATGTTGATTTTATATAAAATTTTTTTAGCTATTGTATGTCGTATCCAACCTATACCTACTTCTTCATAAAAAACGACTCTATTCACTTTCAATCACCAAGATGCTTGCCTCATGCTTATCAAGCCATGGATGGAAATTTCGCCGTTGGCATTTCCCTTAAAAACATCGAACCTTTCTTGAATTCTTATGGCAAAAAAATATTGATACTTCATCAAGCGGTTCCCGAAGCCTATCATGCGAGTATGTTCAAACGACCTCTGTACGGTTCCATAGGCAATACCCCCATAGTACTTTACCTCGATGCCCCAACAGAAACTATCAATGGGTTTTATTATTATGCCTCACAAGGTATACGCATCGATTTCTTTGGTAGTGTACAAGATAATAGTATCAAGGTCCAATGCAACTCAACTTACGATAGCCACGTCGATGAAAGTATTCATGCAACCTTATCCAAACAAGGACTCAACGGAACTTGGTTTAATGCCAATAAAAAACTTCCCATTTCTGTAAAATAAATTTCAATCTTTGGGCGTGCCCCTCCCTTGTAGTTTTCTTTTGGCTGTCGGGTCGGGCTATTCGTTCCAAGCCATCTCGTTTTGAAGAACGAGATGGGCTTTCCACTACTATCCCTCACGCAGAAATACAAATGTCTAGCTTCAAACTTTCTTGGCAATCACTAATTGATGCTGATTATAACAATCTGTAAAGGCAAATACATAATAATCACCCCCATCTTGAATCTGCAATTTTTTCTTTAAATCAGCTTGTGTCCCTGGAAAATTTCTTATACTCAAATTGGCTTTTCGATTCGGCAACAATTGCATACAGGCTTTTTTATCTACCTTACACAAACCTAACACTTCAAATCTTCTTCCCGGAAAATTTTCAACCAACTTTTCCGAAGTGTATAAATGCGTATTTGTATGTAATTTATGCACCGGATACTGCGAACAAACCGTTTTAAAAGCGCCTGCCTTTAAAATGGCCGCGTTGGGTTCGTATAAAAAGGTTTGCATTTCATGAGGTACTATGTCAAGTAACTTTTCCTCTGCTATCAAAAATTTTATTTCATGTTGACTTTTCTCGCCTAAATCTATCGCATGAATGGTGGCCTGGCCATTAAAATCTTTCTCCAAACAAAAGACCAACTCCTTACACTCATTTTTTATGGCTAATACATATACATCTTTAACTTGTCCTAATGAACTGCAAGCTGATTGAATATCCAGCAAGGGCGAACATTTTATCATCACCTGCTGTGTGTGTTCAAATAATTTGGGCAACAAGGTTATGATTTGTGGTTCACAATCTTCAAGTCTAAAAATTCTTCCTGACTTCCCCGGTCTTCGATCTGGATCTAAATAAATTAAATCGCAATGTCCTTTAAAATCTTGAAGATAGGCTTCCCCCGTAATCCCTCCCAGAAATTCCAAATTAAATTTTCCCATACAAGCTGCATTATGGGCACTTACAGCAGATAATTCCATTTCTTTCTCAACTAATAAGCCATGTTCAAATTTTTCTGCAAATGCATACCCATCTATGCCCATGCCTGCACTCAAATCAATAAAGAATTTCCCTTGAACTAATCCCGCTTTAAATTGAGCCGTCAACTCAGACGAACTTTGCTCTAAATTAAGTGAAGGAGGCATAAAAACATCTGGGGTTCGACAAAAAACAGGCAACTTGTCTGCAAATTTTAATTTACTCTTGTGCTGATGCAGCATAGCAGAAAGACGCATGGAGGCATTTTTCGAAGATAATTGCAGTATATCCAAATTTGCTTCTGGCTTCCAAGTAGTCATCAGGCTTAACTCTTCCTTCGTCCAACTAAATTCTTGCAGTAATATTGGTTTTGAGATTAGCTTCATGAATGGGAGCAAAAATAATCATTCACTTCATTCTTGCTTATACAATTTCACGA
>CAZSUF010000176.1:0-3925 GCA_964609875.1 uncultured Bifidobacterium sp. | reverse complement strand
TCCTCGTATATGAAAGCGCCACAATATCCCCAAACAACCCCAAAATCTTTGTTAAATGAGGAAAAACAAAAGTAAAGTCAAGCGCTTTTATGTGTAAATTGCGCACTTTATGAAAAATACCTTTAAGTTATTGATTTGCCTGTTTGCCCTAAATATCCTAGGAATTCAGCCCCTTTTAGCACAAAAAGAAAATTTAGATAAAATTGCTGCCATTGTCGGAGACAAAATTATTTTAAAATCCGAAATCGAAGCTGGTTTCGCAGACTATAAGAGAGAAAACCCAGAAATTGATGATAGCGTCAAATGCAAACTTCTCGAAGATTATTTGAGTCAAAAAATCCTTGTCGAACAAGCAGATCGTGATAGTATTATTATTTCTGACGAAGAAATTGAAGGGGCTTTAGAAAACCGTATCCGTTATTTTGTAAGCATGTATGGCTCTGAAGAAAAACTTGAAGAAATGGCTGGCAAAACGGTTTATCAATTAAAAGATGATTATAGACCTTTATTTAAAGATCAGTTGACAGCTCAACGAATGCAACAGACTATCATGTCTAATGTAAAAATCACCCCACAAGAAGTGAAGGTCTTTTATGATAAAATTCCAAAAGATAGTTTGCCCTTTTACCCTTCTATGGTCGAAGTTGGACAAATCGTTTTTAAACCAGATATTAATAAAGAAGTTGAAGATTACGCTATTCAAAAATTAGAAGGTATTCGCCAAGAAATTGTTTCAGGAAAATCCACTTTTGATGTGATGGCGGGTGTGTATAGCGAAGATCCAGGCAGCAAAGATAATGGAGGCGATTTAGGCATCCAAGGCCGTGATGATTATGTACCTGAATTTTCAGCAGCAGCTTTCAAACTCCAAAATGGAGAGATATCTAATATTGTAAAAACCAAATTCGGTTTCCATATTGTTCAAATGGTCAACAGACAAGGTGAAAAAGCTAAACTTAGGCATATTCTGATTAAACCACTTATCACGAACGATATGGTAAGAGTGGCTACTAAAAAAGCCGATAGCGTGAGGGCTAATTTAGTAAGTGGCAAAATGCTTTTCTCTGAAGCGGTGGGTAAATACACCTTTGATGATTTCACAAAAAATACGGGTGGTATGTTTGCGAATCCACAAACAGCCGGAACCTTAATTCAAATTGAAGACTTAGAACCTTCAGTAGCTTTAATCATCAATGATTTAAAAGTAGGCGAATTCTCTCAACCCACTTCTTATACTGATCAAAATTCAGGGGATAAATTAGTAAGAATTATTTACCTTAAAAACAGAACAGAACCTCACAAGGCAAATCTAAATGATGACTATAATAAGATTCAACAAGTTGCTTTTGCAGAATAACAAAACGATTTTCTTTTCAAATGGATTAACGACAGAATTTCTACTTTTTATATTATGATCGATGACGAATATCAAAATTGTAGCAATATCGCTAAATGGAATTCATCAGTGACAAAAAAGAAATAAGTTTTTTCGACTTCATTCAACAAATACTAATTCAAGTATGTATACATCAGATGTAGAAGCTGCCCAAGGCCTTCAAAAAAAATTTAAAGAACTTAAAGACGCCATAGCTCAAATTATTGTCGGACAAGATGAAGTAGTTGAAAGCGTCATTATTTCTATATTGTGCAATGGACATAGTTTATTAGTAGGTGTACCAGGTCTAGCAAAAACATTATTAGTAAATACAATTGCTCGTGTGTTAGACCTCGATTTTAAGCGAATTCAATTCACACCCGATCTTATGCCTAGCGATATCATGGGTGCAGAAATTTTAGATGAACACCGAAATTTTAAGTTTATCAAAGGCCCTTTATTCTCGAATATCATTTTAGCAGATGAAATAAACAGAACCCCGCCTAAAACACAAGCTGCCTTGCTCGAAGCCATGCAAGAAAGACACGTAACCATTGGTGGCCAACTTCATATGCTTCCTGCCCCTTTCTTTGTATTGGCTACTCAAAATCCTATTGAACAAGAAGGTACCTACCCTCTTCCGGAAGCGCAATTAGATCGTTTCATGTTTAATATTTGGTTAGATTACCCAAGCTTTCAAGAAGAATTAAGTGTAGTTAAAAATACCACTTCAGACAAAAAAGTAAATTTACCTAAAGTCATGAGTGGCGAAGATATTCTGTACTTTCAACAATTAGTTCGAAAAGTACCTGTTCCAGATAATGTACTAGAATACGCCGTAGGCTTGGTTCACAAAACAAGACCGAATGATCAAGGTTCTGATACCGCAAGAAATTATATCTCATGGGGCGCAGGACCTAGAGCCTCTCAAAATTTAATTTTAGGTGCTAAATGCTATGCCTTATTACATGGAAAATACAGTCCAGATATAGAAGACGTAAAAGCTGTAGCCATTCCTATCCTTCGTCATCGTGTGGTCTTGAATTACAAAGCCGAAGCAGATGGCTTAAAGGTAGAAGGAATTATTAAGCAATTGATGTAAGCTTTCTTTAGATTTATATTTAGTTTGTTTATTCCATCTTGAATTAATTCATGTTGTGTTTACTTTTTCTATATTTGTAACCATACACAAGTTTATTCATGGCACATTACTACACTTTAGGAAAAATCCCACACAAAAGACATACTCAATTTCGAAAAGAAGATGGTGGTTTATATAGTGAACAACTTTTTAGCACTGAAGGTTTCAGTTATAACTACTCGCTTTTATATCATGTTCATCCTCCAACAAAAATTATTCGTTCTGAGGAACCTCGCGATATCAACCCAGTCATTGCCACAACAAATATTTTAAAGCATCGAAGTTTTCAAGGTTTTAATATCAAACCCGTAGCAGATTACCTAGATAGCAGAAAACCAGTACTTGTGAACAATGATTGTCATATCACCTTAGCTTCACCACAGCAAAGTATGACAAAATACTTCTACAAGAATGCAGATGCCGATGAAGTTATTTTCATTCATGAAGGCACAGGGAAAGTCTTAACCCAATATGGAGAATTGCCTTTTTCTTATGGTGATTATATTGTCATTCCTCGTGGTACTATTTACCAAATTACTTTTGATACAGAATCAAACAGGTTGTTTATTGTCGAATCTTTCGGCCCTATTCGTTTCCCTAAAAGATACAAGACTACCGAAGGACAATTGATGGAACACGCCCCTTTCTGCGAAAGAGATATTCGCAAACCACAAGATTTAAAAACCTACGACGAAACAGGTGAATTTATTATTTACACCAAAAAGAAAGGCTTACTTTATCCAATTACTTACGGCACCCATCCTTTTGATGTGATAGGCTGGGATGGATATGAATATCCTTACATCTTCTCTATTCACGATTTTGAACCAATTACTGGGCGAGTTCATCAACCACCACCCGTGCACCAAACTTTCGATGGTAAAGATTTCGTCATTTGTTCATTCGTGCCAAGATTATACGATTATCATCCTCAATCTATTCCAGCTCCCTATAATCATAGCAATATTGATAGTGATGAAGTTCTCTATTATGTTGATGGAGAATTTATGAGTAGAAAACATGTTACGAGAGGCATGATAACGCTTCATCCAAGTGGTATACCTCATGGCCCACACCCAGGCGCTGTAGAAAAAAGTATTGGCAAAAAAGACACCCCAGAATTGGCAGTCATGGTCGATACATTTAGGCCACTCCAATTAACAAATTATGCGCTCGAAATCGAAGATGAAAATTACGAAATGAGTTGGGCTGAATAACAATTCAGTTCTATATCACATGAATTTTATAGGCTGTGCTAAAAGGCCTCAGTCAAATTTATTTTCAAATTAAAAGCAAGAAGATAGCTTGTTGACTTATTCAATGTATGATTCTCTTCTTTTGTAAAATCAAGCGAATCAAAAATATTTCGTCGAATAATGCAAAATTCTAATTGGCTAGTACCAAATACT
>CAZSUF010000175.1:0-8340 GCA_964609875.1 uncultured Bifidobacterium sp. | reverse complement strand
CCAATAATGTTAACTCTTGCCCAGGTTCAACATATACTTCAACACCAATACCTGGAGGAAATCCTGTAACTGGTACCTTCAACTGGACTCCAGCTGGTTCTGATATTGGTGATCATACCTTAATCATGACTTTCTCTGATTCTACCTGCACAGTTGGTCAACCCATTGTATTAAAATCTTACCTTGTTGTATTAATTAAAGTGTTACAAGGTGTTTCTGCTGGTCCAGATTTAACTACTTGTACGGATGCAGATTCTGTGCAATTAAATGGTACTGGCCCAATAACAGTTACGCAATGGCAATGGACAGATATTAGTGGTGGTCCTGCTGTAGGACTTTCAGATCCTAATATTTCTAATCCAAAGGCATTTCCTGCTACCACGACAACATATATATTAAACACCAATGCTCAAACTGCTTGTAAAAATAGCGATACAGTGACTGTAACAATTGCACCAGGGATCACTGTGACAGCAGGTGGAAACCATACTATTTGCGCCAATGACTCAGTCCAGTTGCTGGCAACAGCCTCGCCTGCTCAAATTAATCCGATTATTGATTGGACACCAGGAAATGATTTAAGTGATTCTACTGCATTTCAACCTTGGGCATCCCCTTTAGTGACAACCAATTATTCCTTATTATATATAGATGATAATGGATGTAAGTATACGGATAATGCGCTTGTAACTGTTAACGGAGCAAGACCTATATTAAATGCTATGTCTTCTGAAACGAGTGTTTGTCCTGGTTATCCATTCCAATTATTTTCAAATGCATCTTCCCAACCATGTGGATTGTCGAATTTCCCTTGTAACTCCGGAACAAGTACTGTGAAAACTATTGGAACCCAAAACATTCAAGATAACCAATACTCTCCATATTATACTTTTTGGTATGATGCGTACAAAACACAAATGTTGTTTACTGCTGAGGAGCTTCAAGCTGCAGGTATTTTACCTGGAAATATTCAAAACGTTGCTTGGAACGTAGTTTCTAAAGGAAGTGATACTATGAGAAATGTAAGAATTAGCCTTGGTTGTACTTCTCAAACTTCATTAGATGGAACAACAGGATTCTTAACAGGATTAACTGAAGTTGCTTACTTGCCAAAGTATTATTCAATTTTAGGTTGGAACACGCATAATTTCACTAACGAATATTTCTGGGATGGGGTATCGAACATAGTTTTACAATTATGTTATGATGTGAATGGCTTTAGCACTAACCAAGACGTTGTTGCTTGTTCAAGCACTTTGAATACTCAATTCATGCATCAAAACCAAACCTCAGGTACAGGTTGTGGTTTAACAGCTACCTCGCCTATTATTGGTGCAATAAGACCAAACACAAGATTCAAAACTTGTGAGACAGGAACTTTCAACTTTGATTGGACACCTCCAGCTTCCTTAACGACCCCAACATCTAAGGATCCATATTCATCTGGAATTTACTCGAATACTGATTTCATCGTAACTGTTACTTCTCCAAGTAATGCAAATTGTTTTGGAAAAGATACAGTTTCTGTGGTGGTTGATAATTCAAATGCTATTGTGGCAACAGCTTCTCCTCAAGTAATTTGCGAACCAGGATTAATCACACTTACAGGTACACCTTCTGGTACACCACCTGTATATGAGTGCGGTGAAGAAAACGTAAGTTGCGTGGCTCCGTTTAATCTATATCAAGCTGGGGCAGGTATAACTTCAAATACTTCATTAACTCCTTTCTATGGTGCTTATGCAGGAGGTCGCTCTCAAATGCTATTTACTGCAGCGGAATTAAATGCTTTAGGAATTACAAAAGGTAAAATTGAATCTATCGCTTTTGATGTAACTACAAAAACAAGTTTTAGTGGATTTAATATGTATATCAAAATGGGATGCACACCAATAACTCAACTAAGTAGCTTTATACCTTCAGCAGAATTGAAGCAAGTTTATCAAAATCCAAACTATAATACCTTTAGCGGATTAAATACATTTACACTCAACAATCCTTTTGTTTGGGATGGCGTTAAAAACCTAGTTGTTGAAATCTGCTTCTATAATGGACAAGGAAATATTAATGGAAGTGGTGATGCTGTTAGTTATACAAATACGGCTAATCCACAGTTTTATAGTCAAGGATCTAATTTTGGTGGTTGCGAATTACCAACGGCACAATCTCCAAGTACGCCTATTATTTCTACAGCTCGTCCAAATATTCTATTCTCATTATGTGATATTCCAAATAAAACTTGGAAATACCGTTGGGAGCCTGCAAACTTTGTATATGATTCAACCGCTGGTGTTACAACTGCCTATGTAAATAACGTAACTACTTACCATGTGTACACAACGGGTGGTAACAAATGTGAAGTAAGCGATTCTGTTTTGGTTACATTATCTATTCATGATTTGAAAGTAACTCCAATGGATACTGTAATCTGTGAAGGTGATTCTTATCAAGCTATTGCAACTGGAATTGGTAGCGCACCTTCTCAAAGCTTCTTATGGTATGATGAAAATGGTACCTCAACAGGTTTAAGTTGTACAAATTGTGATAGACCAATTATTACTCCGCCAAGTGGTGGATACCATACTTACACTTGTACCAGACTTGATTCATACAATTGTGGAGATACCGTGACCATTCGTGTATTGGCAAACCCTAAACCAACTATTTCTATTTTGAATGGAGATTCTATCAAGATAAAGTATGAGCAAGAAGTGAATCTGATTGCAACTGGAGGAAATGTATATAACTGGACACCAGTTTGGGGTACAAGTAATCCAAATATGCCGAACACGATTGTTTCTCCTGCAGAACCAACCATGTATTATGTTTATGGCTTAAATCAATTTGGTTGCCGCAATATGGATAGTATCTATGTTGATATCGACTATAAAGACAACTTATTTATTCCAACTGCCTTTACACCGAATGCAGATGGTAAAAATGATCTCTTCCGCATTGCTAACCTTACCTTCCAAAAAGTACAAGAATTCAGAGTCTTGAACAGATGGGGTCAGGAAGTATTCTCTGCAACTGATAACAGAGGTTGGAACGGATACTTTAAAGGTAAGCCTCAAGATGCAGCTACATTCTATTATTTGATTCGTGTGGCTTATCCTGATGGACCAACAAAAACTTTCAAAGGAGATGTAATTCTAGTAAGATAAATCTTCAAATGATTCATAGTCAGAAATCCCGTTTCATACAATTGAGACGGGATTTCTGTTTTATATTTGCGCTCTAAAAGTTGATTAGACTTGAAGCATCAGTATACTTGTTGCACAGTTTATATCAGTTTAGATTTTGCATGCTAAGAAATAGTAAGAGTATCTTGGGGCAGTATTCATTAGCGTATATGTCTGATCGAACTTTAAAATTTGTAAGACAGATACATCATGATAACCCGTGTGAGGGATAGTAGCGGAAAGCCCATCTCGTTCTTCAAAACGAGATGGCTTGAAGCGGATAGCCCGACCTTGAGACTTTTGCAATTAAAAAAACTATAAAGAAAAGTCGAAAGGGCACACCCAAAGAAAAAATGAAACATAAAAATTAAGACATATTTATGAAGAAAAAAATTGGTATCGTAGGAAGTGGAACTATGGGGGCTGGTATTGCACAGGTTGCCGCCCAAGCTGGACATGAAGTGGTGGTGTTTGATTTGAATACTGACATGTTAGCAAAAGCTAAAACAGGCTTAGAAAAGACTTGCGAGAAATTAGTAGAGAAAGGAAAGATGCAAACTGAAGAAGCGCAACTGATGCAAGCGCGCATTGTTTGGGTACATGAAATGGCGGGGCTTAAAGAAACTGAATTAGTGATAGAGGCTATCGTAGAAAAAATAGAGGTGAAGCAGCAAGTGTTTCAACAACTCGAAACACTGGTTCAAGAAACATGTATTCTTGCCAGTAATACTTCTTCCTTATCGATAACTTCTATTGCTGCCGCTTGCAAGAATGCTGAAAGAGTCATTGGCATACATTTTTTTAATCCAGCACCTATCATGGAGCTTGTAGAAATTGTGCCTGCCTTACAAACCTCTATAGAAGTTACTCAAGAAGCCAGTGCAATCATAAGTAGTTGGAAGAAAAAAACTGTCACTGCTAAAGACACACCGGGCTTTATCGTGAACCGAATTGCGAGGCCATTTTATAGTGAAGCCATTCGAATGTATGAAGAAGGATTGGCTAGCATCTCAGAAATTGATTCAGCTATGAAAGCATGTGGTGGATTTCGAATGGGCCCATTTGAATTAATGGATTTAATTGGTCATGATGTGAATTATGCAGTGACAGAATCTGTTTGGACAGCCTTTTATTTTGACCCAAGATATACCCCTTCATTCTCGCAAAAAAGATTAGTCGAAGCCAAGTGGTTAGGGAAAAAAACAGGCAGAGGATTTTATCAGTATGATACTTCAGCAACTACTGTGCATACAGCATTGAATATTTTAAGTGCCGAAGAAATATGCACAAGAATTGTAATGATGCTGATCAACGAAGCAGCACATGCTTTACACATGCAAGTGGCCAGTAAAGAAGATATAGATTTATCAATGACAAAGGGTGTAAATTATCCAAAGGGACTTTTGTTATGGGCAGACGAGAAAGGGATCGCCCAATGTGTAAAAGCCTTAGATACTTTGTACGAGACTTATCACGAAGACAGATATCGTTGCTCACCATTATTAAGAAAAATGCAACAAGAGCAAACCACATTTTATCATTAATTATATCAATACATGTTTTACGAATTTAAAGGAATCAAACCTGTTGTAGACGAAACGGCTTATGTGCATCCTCAAGCCATAGTGACTGGAGATGTGACTATTGGCAAGCGAGTATATATTGGACCAGGCGCGGCACTTCGTGGTGATTTTGGAAAAATAATTATAGAAGATGGTTGTAATGTGCAGGAGAATTGCACCATACATATGTTTCCGGGTACCACAGTTCATCTGATGCAAAATGCACATATCGGTCATGGAGCCATCATTCATGGAGCTACAGTTGGAAAAAATTGTTTAGTAGGTATGAATGCGGTAATCATGGATGAAGTAGAATTAGGCGATGAATGCATCGTTGGGGCTTTGAGTTTTGTGAAGGCCAAGGAGAAGTATGAAAGAAGAAGTTTGGTGGCAGGCAATCCAGCTAAATTCATCAGAGAAGTGAGTGACGAGATGATAGCATGGAAAACTGAAGGCACAGGTATTTATCAGCAACTTGCAGACGATTGTCATGAGGAATTAATCCCTTGTGAACCCCTACGAGATGCCTCAGCACAAGTACAGCGAAACGCAGGAAATCATTACCAAATTTGGAAAAACACCAAAGCTTAATGTCATGAATAAATTAGATTTTTTACAACATCGATTTGTATCCATCATCGCTACACTCAATCCATCAACACCTCCACGATGGGGTAAAATGACTATCCATCAGATGGTAGAGCATATGACAGATAGCATACAAATTGCTACAGA
The DNA here is from genome assembly GCA_964609875.1 of uncultured Bifidobacterium sp. Classification (GTDB taxonomy): domain Bacteria; phylum Bacteroidota; class Bacteroidia; order Chitinophagales; family Chitinophagaceae; genus OLB11. The sequence continues at coordinate 2,861 of CAZSUF010000175.1, read as the reverse complement.
AAAAATAAAACCTCAGTACGATCAACCTGAAGGAGTTACAGAAAAAATGAAAGCCTTCATGATGAGTGAAAAACCATTTAAAGAAAATACGCCTAATCCTTTAATGCCTGAAACGCCCTTGCCGACAAGATTTGACAACTTGCAAGCCTCCTTAGATGAATTGCAAACAGAGATTGATGTATTTGTAGAGCATTTTAATCATGATCAACAAAAAACGGTGAAGAATCCATTTTTTGGTGAACTCACAGGAGCAGAATGGGCCCACTTGTTGCATAAACATGCCATGCATCATTTGTCGCAATTTGGGTATTCGCCAGTCTAAAAATTATGCGCTACAATATTCTACAAACCAAAAAATTATCTTCATGCATCCAGTGTTTAAATTAGTCATCGCCATTTTGTGTGGAATACTTATCTCTTTATTCGTGGTGAATTTAGTCGATGCCCTGAATGCAAAAATATTTCCTTCACCCATCATGAATCCGACGGTAGCAGAAAGAATCAAGATGATACAAGATTCTCCTTTACCCATGTTTAGCATCATTTTAGGCGGTTGGATATTGAGTAGTTTTTTTGGCGGGTATGCGGCTGCCAGAATTGCTTCGGCGCAATTTAAAATGTTCGGTGCTTTATCCATTGGCTTTTTGATGCTACTTGGAGGCATTGTTTATTTCGTGACCATTCCACAGCCCATTTGGTATACAGCCTCCTCATGCATTTCATTTATTGTATTTTCTTATCTTGGTGGAAGAGCGGCTACCTCACGGAGTTAATTTTTTTTGAAGCTATTCCTGCCTTACGTTCCAAGTCCTCGCTCCTCCTTCGTCGTCTCTGTGGGCTTTCCACTGCAGTCAGGGCTAGGGCTCTTGATTTCAATCAGACTGATCTGTTTCAAAGATGTATATTATCGTTCACATCAAGGCGGGTATAATATCAAATAGATTTAATTCGGGCCGCTCTACGAAGCGTCCTCGCTTCGTAGCAATATTCTTTTGCTTTTAGCAAACTTGCAGAAATTTGCAATTTATAACCCATCCTACGAAGCGTGCACCTAAATGTGGCAAAGGTTGCAAACCTATATCAGCTTTGACAACTATTTTGTTCATTTATGCGGTTTGCAAAACCGCCGATATCAGTACGACATTACAAATGTCGCACAGTGTTTATTTTGGAACATTCTGAATAGTTAAATTATATCCACCTCCTATCTGGTGCTTCTATTTTTGCATTTGAAGAAATTAGTATGTTAGTTGCTACTGATTGTATTTCATGCCATTGATCTGAATCCAAGTCTTTGACTTCGAAATTATCGCCAAGCTCGTCTAGAAATGCATTAAGCTTAGTTCTAAATAATTCTATTTCTTTTTCAACAGCCACAGAAATATAGTTTTCTTCAACTAATTGGGGGACGTAAATTAAAGCATCATCAAATATAGTAGAAACAAGTCCTTCGGGTAGATAAACAAAATGCTCATAATATTCCCTTTGTTTTTCTTTTGAGAGAGTGACGAATTGCATGACAGATATAAATCTAATGTATAGTCTTTCTAACATAATCTAAAATATTTCCAGTATCGCTATTCCAAGTCTTCCATAACCACAACGGCTGGCGCGGGTTTGCAACCCGTGCCTGCATTCTTTCAACAACATTCTGTCATAAATATAACGTCAATTAGTCCACAATTTTTTACATGATAAGAATATGAGTATTCATTTCCAATAACCATATCTCAAATATAATTTAATTTATAGTATGATGAGTACAGAGAACTCTTTTTATCTATCGTACGACATGCCGCAAAGCCGAACATGTCGCACAGCTGACAAGTCAGGAGTACGAAAGATTTTAGTAACACTTTCTTCTAAGTTTGTCCTGACTATGTTTGATTTTATCAATTTCGAACTTATCTTTATTTGCGTATTTGATTTTATTCTTCTTTTTTAAAACACTACATGAAAAAAACCTACTACTTTCTTTCTATGTGCGTGCTTATTCTTTTGAGTAACACATCACAAGCGACTGTCTATACAAATGCTAATTTAATCACGATAGTAGACAATGCAGCAGCCAATCCTTTTCCTTCTGTCATTACAGTATCCGGAACAACTAGCGCTATAACAAATGTCACGGTTACCATCAATGGACTAACACATCCTTGGGTGCATGATGTAAGCCTCTTGCTTCAAGCACCCAGTGGAGAATCTCTTTTATTGCAGAGTGGTGTTGCAGATGGTTTTGGAGTAAGTAATTTAACCTATACTTTTTCAGATGCGGCACCTGCACAACTATCCAATGTAAATACATACAGCAATGGCACGTACAAACCTACTGGATACTTTTGGGATATGTTTGATAGTCCAGCACCACCTACTCCACCTGGATTTAGTACTTACCAAACACCCGGACCGTTTGGTAGTAACACGGCTACCCTGGCTTCTGTATTTAATGGCTTGTCTGCCAATGGTGATTGGAAACTTTTTGTACAAGATTTTGCTGATGGTGATGCAGGTGAAATTACTGGAGGGTGGAGTATAGATATTACTACAGGCACACCACCGCCTTGTCCGACTGATATTATTATCACAGGCAATTATGGACAAACTCTTACCGAATCTGATACATGGATTCAAGGAGATGCTGTGCTTACCTTCGATCCTTCGGTGTATGTTGCCTTAGAAGCAGATTCGAATAATGGATATATACTTTTTGAACCCATCACTGTCAATGATTATATGATAGCCGAGCCTTTAAGCAGTGGCGCTATGGTAGCCGAAGTAACCGATGGTTGCAGCCCTTTAAAACCAAGTTCTCAAAATCTTCTTTCAACTGTCGAAGAAAAAACGATAATGTATCCGAATCC
>CAZSUF010000174.1:7779-8378 GCA_964609875.1 uncultured Bifidobacterium sp. | reverse complement strand
CTAAATCGCCAATGGTGAAAATTATTTCACCCAAAAATACCAAGAGGCTACCCAATTTCGTGAATGAAAAAAATATGGAACAATTGGTGAACCATATTGAATTTAGTCCAGATTTTAAAGGACTCACAGAAAGATTAATTATAGAGTTGTTATATCAAACAGGCATGAGAAGATCCGAATTACAAGGGATTAAGATGTCTGATATTCAACATTATCAAAAATCCATTAAAGTATTAGGTAAGGGGAATAAAGAAAGAATCATTCCTATTCAGCCCGAATTATTAGCCTTAATCAAGCGGTATCAAGACGAAAGATTGCTGGTGGTGAAAGAAGCACACGATTTTTTGCTTGTCAGAGAAAATGGTAAAGCGCTTTACCCCAAATTTATAGATTTAGTTGTGCGAAAATATCTAGGAATGACAACCACTTTAGAGAAAAAAAGTCCGCATGTATTACGACATACCTTTGCTACGCATTTACTGAATCAAGGGGCAGATTTAAATGCCGTAAAGGAATTATTAGGCCATGCGAATTTAACCGCCACCCAAATATACACCCATAACACGATTGACAAATTAAAAGAAATTCATCGTAAAGCT
>CAZSUF010000174.1:3087-7769 GCA_964609875.1 uncultured Bifidobacterium sp. | reverse complement strand
GAATTTACTTCTCAAGACTTATCTTCGTTACTTATAAATGAATAAAGATTGAAAATTACATTTTTAGGCACAGGCACTTCACAAGGTGTACCTCTAATAGGTTGCCAATGCAAAGTTTGTCAATCTACCCATGCCAAGGATAAAAGACTTAGGTCTTCCTTGCTGATTGAGTCCGATACAACAACCCTTGTAATAGATACTGGTCCAGATTTTAGGCAACAAATGCTTAGACAGGATGTTAGAAAATTAGATGGAGTTGTGTACACACATAGCCATAAAGATCATCTTGCTGGACTAGACGATGTAAGGGCATTTAATTTTTTGCAAGATAAATCAATGGACATTTTTGCAAATCAAGAAACTCAAACTCAGATTCGTGCAGAGTTCGCTTATATTTTTTCTGGTTCCAACTATCCGGGCATTCCTAAAATAGCCTTGCATACCATCTCGAAGGAAAAGGAATTCGTGATCGGCGATATCAAATTGATTCCCATAGAAGTCATGCATCACAAAATGCCCGTACTCGGATTTAGAATAAACGATTTTACTTATATCACAGATGCAAACTTTATTTCAGAAGAAGAGGCATTGAAAATACAAGGCTCTAAGTATTTGGTTTTAAATGCCTTGAGACGAGAAAAACATATTTCTCACTTTACCTTAGATGAAGCCATGGCATGGGCAAATAGAATCAATCCTGAACAAACTTTTTTGACACATATCAGTCACCAACTTGGCTTACATCACGAATTGATGGCTGAATTACCGTCTGGAATAAGTTTAGCTTATGATATGCTTTCAATTGAAATTTAATTTTTATATTTTTACTGAAAATTATCAACTATGGATTCCAAGCAGAGGCCGGTAATCAATGTGTCTTTCTCCTACAATCCGCTAGAAGAAACACTCGAAGTTTCACAAAAAAAGCAATCGGTATTTATTGGAATACCTAAAGAAAATTCTTTTCAAGAAAATAGGGTTCCCTTAACGCCCAGTGCAGTCTCGGTGATCGTGAACAATGGCAATAAGGTGGTTGTTGAACATAATGCAGGTACATCTTCTTCGTTTAGTGATACTGAATATTCTGAAGCGGGCGCCCAAATAGTCTATGATAAGAATGAAATTTTTCAGGCTGATATTATTCTTAAAACAGCACCTATTGCACATGACGAATTAAATTTGTTGAAGAAAGATCAAATCATATTTTCTCCCATTCATATTCCATCATTATGCAAAAAAGATCTTGAAACCTTTCTCGATAAAAAAATCATTGGTATTGCACTCGGAAATATTAAAGACGATGCTGGCAATTTTCCAATTGTTAGGTCTATGAGTCAAATTGCAGGCGTACATGCGATTCATATCGGCTCTAAATATTTAAGCAATGTACATAATGGACGGGGTATCTTATTAGGAGGTATCGCAGGGGTGCCTCCAGCTAAAGTAGTGATTATTGGCGCAGGTATGGTAGGAGAGTATGCGGCCAGAACTGCTTTAGGTTGCGGGGCTATGGTGCAAGTGTTTGACAATTCTATTTATAGATTGATGCGATTGCAACGAACAGTGGGACAAAATGTTTTTACCTCTGTGATTGATCCCCTAATTTTAGCAAAAGCCTTACAAGAGGCCGATATTGCCATTGGAGCTTTAAAGCCACAAAAAGGAATCGTACCTATGGTGGTTACAGAATCTATGGTAGAAAAAATGAAGCCAGGTTCAGTGATTATCGATGTGAGTATAGACAATGGAGGTTGTTTTGAAACATCTAATTTAACCACTCATGAAGATCCTATTTTTATAAAACATGATGTGATCCATTATTGTGTGCCGAATATCGCTTCAGCTGTATCACGCACTGCTTCGAATGCCATCAGTAATATATTAATGCCGCTGATTTTATCATGTTCCGAAACCGCTGGGGGCTCAGATACCATGCTTCATAATAAACCTGGATTAGTGGCTGCCACTTACGTGTATAAAGGAAAGTTGACAAGTCGTGCCTTAGCCCAAAAGTTTGATATAAAATATATTGATTTAAACCTTATCTTGTCCTCGAACTTATAAAGAGATTGTATGCCTAATCACAGAATGAATAAGGCCATGGCCGGTTATCATATTCTTATGATACTTTCTGCTGTTGATTTTCATTTTCATATTGCAGAAGAAAAAATAATTCGTGAATTTATGTTTCAGGAATTTCCATTTAATCTGAATTTAGATAGAGAAATGGAGGTAATCAGCAAACTAAAACATGATGAATGGATGCCACATTTTATCAAATGTGTCGAAGATTTTCTCGATGATTCAACGCTTGAAGAAAGAAATGACTTCTTGAAATTTGCTGTTTACCTAGCTAAAGCAGATCAAGTGATCACCAAGGTCGAAAACGATTACCTGCAGATTTTATTTGATGCTTGGGATTTTCACTTAGAGTAGATCGAATCGTTAATTTTATTATTTTGGGCGGCAAACACGCTATCACTCATACTCCCTCTCGTTTTGAGGAACGAGAGGGGGTATCCGTTCTATCGTTGCCGCTAGCAACCCTGAATAAAATTTGTTTTTAAAGAATTTCCTTTAAACTTTATAATCTATTAATTAATTCATCAGCAAATTCACTTGTTTTCAAGAGTGTTGCATTCTCCATTAACTTATGAAAATCTATGGTCACCCTTTTGCTTTTAATTGTTCTGCTTAAAGCACTAAGAATCAAATCTGCAGCTTCTTTCCAACCCATATATTCAAACATTAAAATCACCGATGACGGATTCATGGTATTGGTATTTGCAAATCGTGGCGCCGTGCCATGAGTGGCTTCGAAAACCGCATAACCTGTTTGATAATTAATATTGGCGCCAGGAGCAATACCTATGCCTCCAACCTGAGCGGCTAAGGCATCGCTAATATAATCGCCATTTAAATTTAAAGTAGCAATCACACTATAATCTTGAGGGGCAAGTAAAGCTTGCTGTAAAAAATTATCTGCTATGGCATCTTTTACAATCACTCTGCCGCCAATACTAGCTACTTTCATTTCTTCATTGGCTACAGCTTCACCACTTTCTTGTTTTGTTTTTTCCCATTGATTCCATGTATACACCTTTTCACTGAATTCTTTTTCAGCCAATTCGTAGCCCCAATTTTTGAAAGCACCTTCTGTAAATTTCATGATATTTCCTTTATGCACTTAGGTTAAGGAAGGTAATTTATTTTCAAGGGCATATTTCAACGCAGCACGTATAAGCCTTTCACTTCCTTCTTTTGAAACAGGCTTGATACCAAATGAAGTTGTTTCAGGAAAACGAATATTTTTTACACCCATCTCATCTTGTAAAAAGTGTAGCATTTTTTCTGCTTCTTTTGTTCCTGTCATAAATTCTATGCCAGCATAAATATCTTCAGTATTTTCTCGGAAAATAACCATGTTCACTTTTTCAGGATGCCACATCGGAGAAGGCGTTCCTTCGAAATATTGCACAGGACGCAAACAAACATATAAATCAAGTTCTTGTCTGAGTGCTACATTTAAACTACGAATTCCTCCGCCAACAGGTGTAGTTAAAGGTCCTTTGATAGAAATGGTATATTCTTTAAAAGCCTCCATGGTTTCTTCAGGCATCCAGCTCCCAGTTTGATCAAAGGCTTTTTGTCCTGCCAACACTTCTTTCCATTCAATTTTTCGTGCTCCTTGATAGGCTTTTTCTACAGCAGCATCAAAAACACGCACACTTGCCTTCCAAATATCTGGTCCAATGCCATCACCTTCAATAAAAGGAATAATGGGATGATTAGGAACTTCTAATTTGCCATTGGCTAGCATGCTGATCTTATTCGCGCTCATAATTTTAATTTTGAAGCGCAAAAGTAAGCCTCTGAAGAATAACCTTGAAATTATTTTTTGATGTCAACTATGGGATTAGATTTTTTCCAAAACATAAGCTTAATTTCTTCTTTCTTGCTTATTAATCTTACATAATAAATACCATCTGAAAAAGTACTCCAAGGGATTGAAATAATTTTAGGTTCAGCGTCTACAGTTTGAATCGTATTAAAAACAACAAGGCCTTTTTCATTGGTCATGGATACTTTAAAATTTGTTTTTTTAACTCGACTAATTTCAAATTTGGCAAATTGTCCTGTTGAATCCGGAAGTATACGAATTGAATTATTGGCTTGCGTGGTCAAACAAACACCTAAGAATAAGAAAAGAATGATGAAGTAGAATTTCATGGGTTGCCACAAATTTAATACCTATTTTATTTAAATTCTTTTAATTCTACGGGAACTATGAATAAAGATAAAAATAACATATATATAATAAGAGTTATGTTGTAAGAATTGGCATGTTATTTGAAACTTTGATTGTTATCCATAAGTTATCCACTTTAAAATATCAATCTAAAAGCCTTCTATGAAATCAAAAAGTACAATAATTCAAATCATGGACCCTAAAGGGTTACATATCAAAGAAGTCATTATTTCAGCAAATGAAAAATCTATAGATCTTTCATTTCTTCAACGAGGAGAATACTTGTTAAAACTGATCAGTGAAAAAAGTATCAGAATGCAACGAGTCTTTAAAAAATTATGAGTTTTTACTCCTTAGCTTCATTAGACTTTTCTTTCTTGCCACTTCCTTTATGACTAAACTTAATTAATGAAGTAGCTTCGTCTAAATCAGC
>CAZSUF010000174.1:1745-3077 GCA_964609875.1 uncultured Bifidobacterium sp. | reverse complement strand
CAGCAATAAGTGTATCACCTTCCTTTACCTGCATATTCAAAATTTCTTCAGCTAATGGATCTTCTAAATATTTTTGAATAGCTCTATGCAAAGGTCTAGCACCAAATTGTTGATCATATCCTTTCTCACTTAAAAAGTTTTTCACTTTCTCTGTAAGTTCAAGCTTAAATCCTAAGGCTTGTAATCTCTTCATCACATTGGCCATCACCAAGTCTATGATTTCATAAATATGCTCTTGACTCAATGAATTAAATACGATCACATCATCAATTCTATTTAAAAATTCTGGTGCGAAAGTTCTTTTCAGTGCTTTCTCAATGACAGCCTTACTATTTTCATCAGCACCTTCAGTTTTAGTTTTTGTTGCAAAGCCTACTCCATCACCAAATTCTTTTAATTGTCTAACCCCAATATTAGAGGTCATGATGATAATGGAGTTTTTAAAATCAACTTTTCTCCCCATGCCGTCTGTCAATTGACCATCATCTAAAACTTGTAATAGAATATTATAAATATCTGGATGCGCTTTTTCAATCTCATCTAGAAGTATAATAGAGTAGGGCTTTCTTCTTACTTTTTCAGTGAGTTGACCACCTTCTTCATAACCTACATATCCCGGAGGTGCCCCAATTAATCTGCTCACCGAAAATTTCTCCATATACTCACTCATGTCAATTCGAACTAAGGCATCTTCTGTATCAAACATATTACGTGCAAGGGCTCGAGCTAATTCTGTTTTACCTACACCAGTTGGTCCAAGGAAAATGAAAGAACCAATAGGCTTCTTAGGATCTTTTAATCCAACTCGATTTCGTTGAATGGCCTTTACCACTTTCTTGATAGCATCTTCTTGTCCAACAACCACACCGCGTAAATCTTCGCCCATATTTCTGAGCTTTTCATTTTCAGCAGCCACCATTCGTTTAACAGGAATACCTGTCATCATATGAATGACCTCAGCAATTTCTTCTTCTGTAATAGGGTAGCGCTTACTCTTCACTTCTTCTTCCCATCCTGCTTTGGCTAATTCTAATTCTTCTTGTAATTTCTTTTCAGAATCTCTTAATGCTGCAGCTTTCTCAAACTGCTGACTCTTCACGACTTTATTTTTTTCAACCTTAATGTCCTCAATTTTTTGTTCAAGGTCAAGTACATTTTTAGGGACATCAATGTTTTTCAAATGAACTCTTGCTCCAACTTCATCCATCACATCGATGGCTTTGTCTGGGAGTAGTCTATCCGTGATATAACGGTTGCTCAATTTTACGCAAGCATCAATGGCTTCGTCGTTATAACTTACATTATGAAACTCTTCGTATTTTAATTTTAAAT
>CAZSUF010000174.1:0-1735 GCA_964609875.1 uncultured Bifidobacterium sp. | reverse complement strand
ACGTCTGTCTAGAGCTCCATCCTTTTCAATATGCATTCTATACTCATCAAGTGTGGATGCACCAATACATTGTAATTCTCCTCTAGCTAAGGCTGGTTTAAAAATATTTGAAGCATCTAATGAGCCACTTGCACCGCCCGCTCCAACAATAGTATGAATTTCATCAATAAAAAGAATGACATCTCTATTTTTTTCAAGCTCATTCATAATGGCTTTCATACGCTCTTCAAATTGACCGCGGTATTTAGTACCTGCAACTAAGGCGGCTAAGTCTAGGCTAACAACTCGCTTGTCAAAAAGCACACGTGAAACCTTGCGCTGAAATATTCTTAGCGCCAAACCTTCTACGATGGCTGTTTTACCCACACCCGGCTCTCCAATTAAGATTGGATTATTTTTCTTACGTCTTGACAGAATTTGCGAAACACGTTCTATTTCAGATTCTCTGCCCACAATCGGATCAAGTTGGGCCATTTCGGCTAGTCTTGTGATGTCGCGACCAAAATTATCTAATACAGGTGTTTTGGATTTAGTCGCTGATGGAGTCGCAGGTTTACGTTGGAATTGACCGCGATCTTCATCATCATCAAAACCGCCCGAATCATCTTTTAATTCACTTGAAATATTTGAGCCGCCTGTGCCTGTTACAAGTTCTAATTCGTTTTTATACAAATCATAATCAACATTAAATTGATTTAAGATTTGACAAGCCACATTTTCTTTATTCTTTAAAATTGAAAGTACTAAATGCTCACTTTCGGCTAAAATGCTTTTCATGGCTTTAGCTTCAAGTACCGTAATTCTAATGACCTTTTCTGCTTGTTTAGTAAGGGGTAAACTGTTTATGTTTTGAAGATTCTTTACACTTCCTTTATTTCGAATCACATCTTCTAATTCTTTTCTCAAATCAAACATGTCTACATGTAAATTTTGAAGAATTCTTACACCTAAACCCTGACCATCTCTAATCATACCAAGCATCAAATGCTCAGTGCCTATGAAATCATTTCCAAGTCTTAACGCTTCTTCTCGACTATATGAAATAATTTCTTTTACTTTAGCTGAAAATTGTGAATCCATTGAATGAGTTATTTTCCCAAAAATAAAGAATTAATTTTACTTTAAAAGATTTAAATATGAATTATACTATCGAGAAAAAAGAAGCCTTTGATATCATTTCTTTTCAAGAGAATATCAAAACAGAAAACCTAATGACTGCCTTGAAAAACATTCAATTAAGCAACTCTCTCCAATATAAAAGTTTAATATTAAATATGGAGACTATGCATGCATTTGAAATGGAAATATTTGATCTTGTGCGTAATATGCATCAAGAAATGTACACCAATAATTGCTCCCTTGCTCTTGTAGCGTCTAAAGAGCTTGTAAACTTTGACATAGATAAAGAATTAAATATAGTACCAACACTTATCGAAGCCATTGATATTGTGAGCATGGAGGGACTTGAACGTGAGTTGCTATCAGAAGATGATTTTTAGTTGAAGTTACATGCTGCCATGAATTCATCAAATACACTGAGATGAATCATAGGTTTAGTACCAATGTGATTTGCATCGTAGACCAAATCTTACAGTGGTACATGCCGAAAAGATAGCTGTTTAGACCAATAAAATTGGTCTATTTCAGATATAACTTCAGTATAACTCACCAAGCCTATATTTTAAACTGATTAGTTCAAACAAAAAAAGACTACCCAATTGAGTAGTCTTTTTTT
>CAZSUF010000173.1:5344-8405 GCA_964609875.1 uncultured Bifidobacterium sp. | reverse complement strand
AGCTAGATGAACTCATTCTAGCAACTTCCGAATAGCCAGTATATTCTCTTGCATCTCCTTCATTTGCAGTAATAACATAAGTGGTTCCGGCAACTGTATAAGATGCAATGGCATCTGGCATATAGAACCCTTTAATTGGCCATGTTGACATTTGAATAATCCCGCCTTGATCGTTTGCATCTAATGAATTACCGGTCAATGAAAAATCTTTTGTGCCTAAAGGAAGGATGGAGGTAATAGAATTTGTCAATAAATTAATTTCAACTAACGCATTATTCTCTTGGCAACTCACCCAAGCTTTACTATCATCATCTGATAAGGTTACATATTCAGGTTCCATATCCTGAGCAACTGATGCACCTAGTCCAAAAATTCTAATACCCGCAGCTTTTAAACTACTAAGCTGACTGTTATAAGCAGTAAAATCTAAGGTCGTCACATTTGATGAATTTAATGATGCAACGCCACCAGAGATATCAATAATTGAAATCGATCCAAGAGGATCAATCGTATAAGCTGTGTTAGGTTCACCTTCATTAGGTGTAATTACCTTTGTGCCGCTATTATTGAAAGTAATCATATCAGGCATGGCGCCGACAACTACTTCGTTTAAATAATTTCCGTTGGTATCAAGAAATACCACTTTCCCATTCGATTGCGGCGCAATATTTTCAATGGCTAAAGCTACTATTCCATTTTTCACTGCTACCGAATTTATATTCCCATAGCTTGACATGCTGATAGAGTTTATTAATGTAGGACTTGCGGGGTTTGCAAAATTCACAATATCCAATTTAGCGCCAATTGAATTCGCGATGAATAATCTTTTTGACAAGGCATCATATGATACAATCTCAGCAGAATTGGCACCTGCTGCACCATTACTAAATGAAGTCACATAATTTAATTTTATTGATTCTGAGGCAACATCGGCTAACTTATCATTATCGTTTATTACAATTGTATAATAGTTTGCAGAAGGAAGTGCCACATTTATAGGATTTGTAAATCGTAAAATAATATACTCGGCGTCTTCAGGCAATGCGTCGTTATTGATTGTAAAATTAATAGTTTGCGCAACGCCGTTTGATGAAGCTGGCCATGAAAGATTTAATGAATTTACTACTGAATAATCACTTGACAGAGTTGCTGTGCTCATGGCTAAGATACTTACGTCAACTGAACTCGTGAAAAAATTTCCATTATTTAAGGTAGCAGTTACTGAAATGGTTCCAGCACTTTCGTTGGTATTTAATTTAGTTCCTGTAAATACAACCGATGGATTTGGTGTTGATACAATGGGTGCAGGATAAATACCCGGAGTACCAATCACAATACCTTGAGCAGGCTGTGGTGTAACTTGGTTGGCTGGGACTGTCCAATTAGAACCCAAAGCATTGTCAAAAGAAGCATTTGTTAATTCAAATGAATATCCATAAACACCACTTGGTGCAATCGGCCAGCCGTTAGTGCCAACAAAATATTGGACACTATCAACAGTTTGATTTAAAGAATTTTTAATCACTAAATTATCATTGGATGATCCTAGTCCATTTAGAATAGGATATACTGTAGCAACATTTAAACTTGTTGAAGCCGTTGCTGTACTTGTTGCAAAAACAGCTGTTGCCCCCGCGGCTAAACTGACTACTGGAAATGCACCTGTTGTGCCAATGGTCCAATTTAAACCACCCAAAGGAATCGCTACAGAACCTGCATTATAAACCTCGATCATTTCAATATCATTTGGAGAATGAATAATTTCGGTGATTACCAAGTTGGGTGTTAATCCATTAAAGATTGTATTAAAGCTAGTTGTCGCCATTGTGTTACCTGCTATATCCTGAACACCACTAATTTGTATAGCATATGGTGTACCATCAACGAAAGCACTGTGTTGTATATAGGCAGTATCTCCACTGGCAGACAAAGAAATATTAGATATTGATAATGCAGGGGTGAAATTATAATTCAACATATTAGTGGCTGTTGCACTTGAAACAGGTTCGCTAAAAACTACTCTAGAGTTTGTGGCATTGCTAAATAAATAAGTTTGGGCTATCGGTGGAATAATATCTGCACCAAATGATTGACCTTTCACTTCTACCATATCAAAACGCCAAGTACCCGAACTTGCATATGAACTTGCTGCACCTGTAGCAGCATACGCTGAAGTAGATGGAGCAAAAGTGCTTACCACTCTAAAAGCAGCATTGGGATTATTGTTCAAAGCTGTAACTGCCGACAAATCTATGGTTCTATTTTTAAACCAAAAATCACCCACATTACCATCAAAAGTAGCTGCATCAACCCAAACTGGTGTGGTTGCGGTAATATCTAAAGTATATTGAACTAGTTCGTAACGACTAGATGTATTACTATGTCGTAGATCATAATTTAAAATAATATTTTGATACCCAACGGTTGATGCTTGAAATCGAATTCCACAAGAATTATTATTGGTTCCTTGCGACGCATAAGAAGTTGTTTGCAAAGCTGTGTTATCAGTAACTGCAGGATCAGACGATCCACCATTTGCGGTACCTGAACCAAAAGATTGCGTAATTCCACCTATGGTTATGAATGCTCCTGCGCCAACAGAAGGCGTTGTAGAACCTGTGCTGCCGCTGCCATCAGGAGGGTTAGAATTAAAATTCCATTCGGTGATGGTTGTTTGTGCAAATGTTGATTGGCATAATACTAACACAGAAACCAACAGAATGAGTTTGATTTGTTTCATGAATAAATGCTTGAAGTATTAAAAAAAATTGTTTTGAAGTTGTTTAAAAGCAGGCAAAGGTTCTTACTTCATATTATTCTATGATTAAGAAATGAATACGAAAACAGGAATAAAATGTTAACTAATTATGTCTCATGTTATGGTTGTCGCATCAATCTTGTCATCGCGTCAAAAAACAAAATACTACAAGTGCATTCAGCTACCGAAGCTATTTCGAAAGCTATAAAAAATAAAGTAGTATAATTTTTATTGCGCATTATTTTGCCCCCAGCATCTCTTGTTTTCAAATGATGCTTTAAACATGGGGACCCTCCGCCACTT
>CAZSUF010000173.1:3826-5253 GCA_964609875.1 uncultured Bifidobacterium sp. | reverse complement strand
CAGTGCAACTCTGTGTCAAATAAATTGCATATAACACAGAGTTGCACAGAGAATGCAATACGACCTCGCCTTTATTGTGGTTCTTCACCAACAAAATATCCATAGATTCAACATTCGGCAATTCTAAACTTTATAAGGGTTCCAATAACGAATGTTGCGGTGACTGCAGTGATAATCGGGAGCAAAAAAAAGACTGCCTAAAAAAGACAGTCTCTTACAAAACTTGCAATCTTAATTTTATTTATGGAGTAATGACACTTATATTGTTCTGACTATTCTCATCGAAGAGAGGATAATCAAAACCATCTACATAGCCATCACCATTTAAATCTGTATTGACATATGCTCCCGACACATTGTTTTGCGAATCTGTTTCGAAAGCAGGGTAATCAAAACCATCGATATATCCATCTTGATTGATGTCCCCGGTAAATAATGCAAACACACTAGGCTCTACTTCTTTCTGATTATCGCCGTAGGCTTTATTGGCAGATGTAGTAAAATCATAACTCGTACTTGATGATAAAAGAACCGGTGAAGCACTCCATGTTTCTACTGCATTTCGATGAGTGATGACGATGAAATAAGTAGTTGAATAATTATTTGCAAATGAACATTGAAGTGTACCATCAGTTTTTAAAACACCACTCGTTGTTTCAACAAGCGCATAAGGTGATGTAGGATTGTGCAAAGAAACTTCAACCAAATCTGCATCTAAATTTGTATACGGAGGCGCATGTACAACACCTGAATTAAGCAATACAGGTTCCATAGTTTGTGCAGAAATATAAAACCCTTCAATGAATAATTTCAAATTTAATTGTGTAGCACATGGCTGTACATCAATTGTATAATCTTCTGTTTCGCCATAAAAAGCTGTTGATACGCATGGTACAATGTCGATACCCGCAGTACTAGCACTATAGTTACAACGCACACGCATACGATGGTTTCCGATTGGCGTATTACATGGAATTACAATTGGCAACAAACCTGTAGATCCAATGGAGCCAACAGTATTACCCCCTGAAATTTCACTTGTGGTATAATTCAATCTTTCAGAAACATCAAATATTCC
This sequence comes from uncultured Bifidobacterium sp., assembly GCA_964609875.1. Lineage (GTDB taxonomy): Bacteria > Bacteroidota > Bacteroidia > Chitinophagales > Chitinophagaceae > OLB11. The sequence continues at coordinate 4,175 of CAZSUF010000173.1, read as the reverse complement.
ATCATCATTCAAGTCCATCCAAACTGCAGCATTTTGTCCGTATTGTCCAACAATAATTTCTACATTGTAAGAAAGGCCAGCTTGAACAGAAGTTGTCAATCCAACTGTTGCTGAATAATCTGAATAGGCACCCACGCCTCCCGGACATCCTGTGCCTGAATTATTATCCAAAGTATTTAACTTTAATTGAACAATTACATCTCCATCAGTGCAACCTAAAGCACCACTAGCCAAAGTTGGAATACAATAGCATAATCCAGTAGATGTTGTGACTGTTGCAGGTGCTGAAGTTGCAGTGCAACCATTCGCATCGGTGATCAGTACGCTGACCGGTCCAGCGCAGAAGCCG
>CAZSUF010000173.1:0-3816 GCA_964609875.1 uncultured Bifidobacterium sp. | reverse complement strand
GATTTGCAATACTAAATGTGCCTCCAACTGGAGTGCCTATCAAATTAATTGGCGTGCTTGTACATCCACTCACATTGCTTGCTACCACAATGGGTAAAGGATTTGTTACTACAGTAATTACATTTGACGTTGGTGTACAACCTGGAGCTCCAGGTATGTAAGCATAATAATTTCCTGATGCAGAAACTGTGATGCTTGCAGTTGTTTCACCTGTACTCCATACAATACCTGCAGCAGGAGATACCGTAAGTATTACATTTCCCCCTTGGCAAAATGTAGTAGCACCTGAAGCAGTTGCAGTTAAAGTTAAAATTGAATTACCCACATTTTCAATGTTAGCAATAATATTACCTGTACTATTATTGTAGCCCTCAAACACTGCATAGTATGTGGTGCTTGGCGAAATATCAAACTTCATTGAAGCTGCAGTTCCTGCGCAATAAGGTCCATCATCATCGTTGGAAGCAAGATGAGCTCCTGTACTTGAAAGTAAATGAACATAGGTATCAAACCCGCTGCCACATGTGCTAATTTTTACGGAATCAGCGCAAGGATCCGTTGTAAATTGTATGAAAAAATCTGCTGAAGGTTGATTATTTGTTCCTGTGTAATTATTTAAGAATCCGCTTGTCGCTCCATTAGAAATGGTTTGTGTAAATGGCAATGTTGCCATGATTGGATTACTTTGTACATCACCAACAGTTGAAGCAACTGTGATGGTTAATACATTTGAAAAAGCATCAACACATCCTGGTAAGCTAGAGCGTGAACGCAAATATTGTGTGCCAGGTAATAAAACTATTGATAGCGTATTGCTTGTACCACCTGCAACCGAAGTCCAGTTTATGTTATCAGAAGATTGTTGCCATTGAATAGTTCCTGTATTTCCTATTAAATTATATGTATTCGAAGAACCGCCAGCTACTGACAAAGGACCTGAAATTGTTCCTGCAAGTGGTGGTGTTGTGCATGAAGGAATTATTTCAAACGTAACATCATCAATATTTATATCATACATATTTGCAACGCTAAATGCTCTAAATCCAACATAATAAATACCTGTGGTTGAAGGCACTATTGCAGAAGTTGTTGTTTGAAGGTAAGTTGTGTTTGTCAAATTTGTTCCAGTAAAAATTGCAGCGGATGTCATGCCAGCAACCGATGCCGCATTTCCCCATTTTACTTCTAAATTTTCAGGATAAGTTGCAGATCTTACACGATATGAAAATCGAACTTGATACGAAGTTCCAGCGACTAATGAGAGTGGCATTGAAAAAGTCCAATCATTTGCTGCATTCGTTGCACTATATGAATATGTTAAATTATTAGGTGCTGATAGTGAGTTTAATGTAAGGATACTCCATGTCTTACCATCCGAATTCACATCATTAACTGACCAACCACAAGGAAGAGCAGTTGAGGCATTAAAATTTTCGGTATATGGAAATGTACTTACTGTTGGATTGTTATAAGTTACCTGAACAGCTGTAGAGTTTGTAGCTGCACCACAAGTAACAATGCATCTAAACCAAGTTGAGGCGCTTACTGTTGCATTATATGCAGAACTTGTTGCACCAGAAATGTTTGTGTATGTTGTGTTGTTAGGACTAGATTGCCATTGATAGGTTTGTCCTGTTCCGAATAAAATCCCAGTTAAAGTAAAGTTTACCAAGGTAGGCACACAAATCGAAGAGGGTGAAGCATTGGTTGTTGCAACCGGAGGAGGATTCACACAAGGTTGAGGATTCGCTGCTTGCAAAGCGGTAAATGCATTGACTCTGCCATAACCAAGATCATTGCTCCAAGTACCATTTGGCTGACCACTAACACCACTATTATAGGTATAGCCTCCAACTTTGTCGCAAGTGGATTCGATAATTTGTCTTGCTGATGTGTTCGTCAAACTTGGATTTATGGAAAGAATCAAAGCCATGACACCTGCAGCATTTGGACAAGCAGAAGATGTACCATTAAATGTCGCTGTATAATCTCCTGTTCCATATCCTGATGCTCCACTAATATCAGTTGTATAAATTTTTACTCCTGGAGCAGAAATATCACCATTCACACCATAATTTGATCCCCAAAAAGTTTCACCATCACATGAAGTTGTTGATTTTCTTTGATTACACATGCTCATTGCAGTTACTGAAATTACATTTGCTAATGTAGCAGGATAACTTACTGCACCATTGCTGTTTCCTGCTGCAAATAAAACTGGAGCACCTAATCCACCTCTACCCAAAGTTACAGATCGAGTAATTGCATCATTAATCAAACTTGAAGAAGAACCCCCACCCCAAGAATTACTTAATACGTCTGCATCACCTGTATCCCAAGCCCAATCAATGCTAGCTCCAATCCATGCATTGGAAGTAACCCAACTTGTTCCTGAAGTATAAGCTATACGAACAGGAACTATTTTTGCATTATAAGCAATTCCAGCTATTCCTAGATTATTATTACCTGATGCAGCAATGATACCAGCACACGCAGTTCCATGTGCATCATTTCCTTGCGGAGCGCCACCACTTCCTTGTAAGGTTCCATCATAGCCTGCCACAATATTTGCTTGCAAATCGGGATGTACTAAATCAACACCTTCATCAATCACTGCGACTTTAACTGTAGCCACACCTGTGCTTAAAGTCCAAGCGTTAAAAATTTTCATATCGCAACCAACAGTTCCATTATATTGAATAGCTGTTCCTGTATTGTTCAAAGACCATTGATATGGTAAAAAGGTATCATTGGTACTAAACTTTTTTAATAACAATAAATAATCAGGTTCTGCGGTCACAAAGTTCTTTGATTCAACCAATGCGTTAGCAATTTCAAGCGCATTTCCAACACTGTTTTTATTTGTTTCAATAAAATATACTAGCTTATCATACTTATGATTTTCTATGATTTTGAATTTATATTGAGTAGATGCTTCTTGAAGCAATTGAATACCTGATGCACTTTTCAATTTGACCATGAACCGATCAGTTATTCCTTGTTGCGTTCCATCAACATAAATTAAAAAAGGATTTGCATATACGACTTCATTTAAAGCTTGTATTCTTGTTAATAAACTTTTTATTGCTGTTTCGTTTAAGTTCTCTTTCAATTCTAACAAACTCACTTTGGGAGAAGGAAGCAATTGATCTTTTTTTAAACTTGCTATTTCAGGGAAATTTTTTAAAAGTCTCGCCTGTTCAGCAAACCCTATGGAAGGATTGAACTTCACCAATATTTTTTTGGTTGACATTTCAAAATATACTTTCCCATCAGGGCTATAAGCATATGTCATTTTTTTGAGATCTGTTCTTTGCTCCATTTCTTGTGCAGAAGAATTGAATCCAATCTGCAATAAAAGCAGACAGAAAAGAATGTAATTTTTTTTCATGTTTGTTGATTAAGAATTAAAGATACTATTTTCATTTAAGATAAAAGAAGCTTATATAGATTCAATATAAGGCAATTCTATAGTTCATAAGGGTTCCCGTAACGAATGATGCGGTGACTGTAGTGATAATCGGGAGCATAAAAAAAGACTGCCCATTCAGACAGTCTTAAACTAAACTTAAAAACACAACATGCTTTATGGTGTGATAATGCTGACATTGTTTTGACTGTTCTCGTCAAACACAGGATAATCAAATCCATCTACATAGCCATCGCCATTTAAATCGGTATTGACATATATGCCCGACACATTGTTTTGCGAATCTGTATCGAAAGCGGGATAATCGAAGCCATCAATATATCCATCTTGATTGATGTCGCCTGTAAAAAGTGCAAATACACCTGGTTCCATTTCTTTTTGATTAT
>CAZSUF010000172.1:5029-8478 GCA_964609875.1 uncultured Bifidobacterium sp. | reverse complement strand
GTTGTACAGTTTCGATGATACGGCCCACCTCACGATATTGATGCATGATGATGATGGTAGGCACGCGTTGGATATTATACAATTTTGATTCGATGTTTAAGGCATCTTTATCACGATTTACGCCATACATTTCAATGGCATTAAAATCAAAATCGCTTTCTTTTAATACTCGATACAATTTGGGTAAAAGTTCGCGCGTGTCTTCGCACCAAGTGCCTCCAAAAATAACCAATCTATAATTTTCCCATAAGGGTTTCAATTGTTTTACGGCGTTTGTATTGGGCTTATAAGATTTGGCGCCTTGATCTAGCCATTTAAACGTGGTTTCGTCTCTTAAATCCTCGAAAGTAAATTTTCCACGAAAAAGGACTTTGCCACTTTTGCGATCTAATTCGCGAACAAAATCTTGTGCTTGCATGATTAAAGTGGAGATTAATAGACTGCCAATTAATAATAATTTTTTCATTGTACAAATATTGCTTAAATTATTGAATACTCTTTTTCAAATCTACTAAAAACTCTTTGATGGTATGTAAATTTTCGAGTAAAGTTTTATCGTCTTTTGCTTTCTTTTTATTGTTTTTTAAATAAGTTCTTGCTCCTTCTAAGGTCATGCGTTTTTCTTTAATGAGGTGAAAAAGCATCTTTAATTTTTCGATATCGGCTTTATTATAGAAGCGATCGCCTTTTTTGTTTTTTTTGAGTTGGGTGAATTGATTCGGAAATTCTTTTTCCCAAAATCGAAGCAAGGAGGCGTTGACGGCGAACATCTCTGCCACTTCGGTGATGGTATAATATACTTTAGCGAGTTTTCCTGTATCCACTACAATTTCGCGCTCATCTTGTTGAAGCGCTTGCATTTGTTCGAATAAGGAAAGTTGTTGCATCACGGGTTAAAGGTAAACACAAAATCACAAAATGGCAATCTGAGATTAATCAAATGATTGATTTCCAGCTTGTGCAATCTTTACCATTCGTTCAAAGTCTTCGGCTTTTAAGTCGTTGTAGAAGAAATGAATCGGGTCTATTTTTTCGCCTCGGCGTTCTACTTCGTAATGACAATGAGGTCCGGTGCTTTTACCCGTGCTGCCAACCCAGCCAATTAATTCGCCCCGCTTGACGGATTGTCCTTGTTGGGCTTTCAATTTAATCATATGGCAATAATGCGACCGATAGCCAAAGCCGTGTTTGATCCAGATATTATTCCCATACCCAGATGGATTGTATTCTGCCGATTCTATGGTGCCATCGCCTGTAGCATAAATGGGTGTGCCAGCGGGGGCTGTAAAATCTAGTCCTGCATGAAATTTTCCTATCTTATATATAGGGTCTATGCGATAACCAAATCCTGAGGCAATTCGATTTAGATCTTTATTAGAAACGGGTTGTATGGAAGGAATGCTTGCAAGCATAGCTTGTTTGGCTGTGATATATTTTTCAAGGGTGTCATAAGATTCTGCTTGAGATTTCATTTTGTTCAGCATCGCCTGCATATTCTTTTCGATATTTGAAACAAGTTCGTCATTAGATAGGGGCGAAAGACGTTTAGCTAATTTATTTTCATCGATGGTTATTTTGCCTGATCTAATGCTGTCTGGTAAAGGGTCTGCTTCGAAAATTTCGCGATAAACTTTATTGTCTCTTTCTTCAAGCTCATTGATTTTTTGGTTATATTGTTGCATATCCTTTTTAAGGACATCATATTTTTCTTGTAAAAAGCTTAGTTGCACATTCATTCTCTTTTCGTTAGGAGACTGAAGGTATTTAAAAGCTAAAGACACAATGATGACGGCGAAAACTAAGGTTGCAGAAATAAAACCAAATACGCGCAAAAGCTTTTTCCATAATGGAACTTTTAGGGGTTCAAACCGCTGGGTTTTGGTGCTATAAAAGTATTTTACTTTTTTCAAGGTGAAAAAATTCTATGGTCAAAGATAAATCTTACTCAATCCAATCCAAGTAATTATCTTGATGAATAATTTCAAATTGAGCATCAGGATAGGCTTTGGCAAATGCAACGGGTATTTTGTGTTTGTGTAATTTCCATTTACATTCAAACGCTTGTAAGTGATTGTTTTCTATTTCAATCAAATCGATTTCTTGTTGATCGTAAGTGCGCCAAAAATAAGATTCTACATGTTTTTCTTTATAGCCATTGATTTTAATTCGTTCACTCAAAAAATAATTTTCCCATAGCATACCCACATCTTGTCGTAAGGCCAGAGCTTGCATATTGCTCATGAGATAATTGCGAATGCCATTATCGTAAAAATACCAACGATTACTTTTGGCAATTTCTTTCCTTAGATTTTTACTATAGCCTTTTCGTTGATAGATTACAAAAACTTTGCTTAATAAATCGAGATATCGTTCCACTGTATTTTTACTCAATTGTAGATTTTTACCTAATTCATCGAGCGATACTTCACTTCCAATTTGCATGGCTATGAGTACTAGCAAATCTTTTAGTTTTTGAGGATTTTGTACACGTTCAAAAGCCAAAATGTCTTTAAGTAAATAGGTATTTACAAGTTCTTGCAGATAGCGTTTTTTTTCATCTTGTGTTTTCATAAAAACTAACTCAGGATAGCTTCCATATATTAAACGGTCTTCGAGAAGTTGTTTAGTTTGCAGAACGTTTTCTGTTTGTGTCAATTCCATTTGTGCCAATGGATATAGATAATAGGTGAGTGTTCTTCCTACCAAAGGCTCACCACTTTGCGAAATATCCAATGCTGATGAGCCTGTTACTACAATATGCAACGGCTTGATTTCATCAATCATCAGTTTCAATTTTCTGCCAATATCTTGAATGTATTGCGCTTCGTCTATCATCAATATATCATAGCCTTGCAATAAATTTTTGTAATTTGTTATCGTTCTATTCTCTAATATTTTTTCTACATCAGCATCTTCACCATTCAGCCAAAGTATTTTTTGATCGCTTGTGTCTCTTATTTTTTGCAGTAATGCTGTTTTGCCTACTCGTCTAGCTCCGATGAGTAAGCTCACTTTTTGCAGATGAAAGCGACTTTGTATTGTATTTTCAAGGCTTCTAACGAGCATATTGTACTAGTTTTTAAATACAAATGTACTTAGACTGACGTAATTAATGTAAAAAACGTCCATAAACTGACGTAATTAATGTAAAATACGTCAGTTTATGGACGTAATTAACGAAAACTAAGTTTTTTGTAAGCGAAAGATCAATTGTGCTTCTATAAAAGATAAAACAAAAATTCAAATGTAGATTTTGGTAAATTTGAGTAATTATGAAAAAGAGCTATCTGATAATAATGTGGCTGTTGGCATTTCAGTTTGTAAATGCAGGTAATAAAATTCAATGGCAAAAGTTTATAAACGATACTACTATAAAAGCATTGCCTGGAAATTGGAAAGTTCAAGCTTACACAACTGACCCTCAAAGAAATATTTATTTATCATCAATT
>CAZSUF010000172.1:0-4965 GCA_964609875.1 uncultured Bifidobacterium sp. | reverse complement strand
CAAAATATTCACCAGATGGAGAATTATTATGGAAGTCGAGTGTTTTACCTACTGTAAATGACTATAGATTTAGAACGAATTTTGATTGGACAGGAAAAATGTATGTAGACATTGACAGCAATTTAGTAGTTATAGTAGCAGGATATGATTCACTCGGCTACAGTGTGGATTCAAATTATAAACGATTCATTTTACTAACAAAGTTTTCGATGAATGGTCAAATGATTAGCAACAAAATTGACTATATAGCCAATTACACTTCTAGTATTGAACATTTGGGAGAAATAGATATTCAACCGAACGGTGATATTATTGTGTCACACGATGGAGTCAATAATTTGCATTATGAAATATTGATTAATAAGTATAATAAAAATTTCGATAGCTTATTTTCACATAGAGTAACCCTTAATTTAGTAAATGAAAATTTACGTGCTCCTTTAGCAATAGCCAGCAAAGATTCACTGTTGAATATTGCGTATGCAACATCTACAGCTAGTGGTAATAATATGAATCATTGGTATCTAATTCAGTTAAATACCAATACGGGAGATACAGTATGGCAACAAAGTATTCATAACTTTGATTATTATAATTACCCAATACAGCTAGAAATCATGAATAATGCGCTGTATTTAGTTTCATACCATATCACAAAATTATCACTTGTAGACGGAAGTATTTTAAATGAAAATTCATCAAATTACGCTTCAACTGATTGTATATTTGATCATGTTGAAAATAGAATTTATGCTAAAAATCATAACACAAAAGAGATAAATGTATTTGAAGGAACTGGATTGCAAGTAATAAATTCAATTTCATTAAATTCTTGGCCCTCAGATATTGTAAAACTTGATTCGATAGTTACGGTGATAGGATTAAATCAATCAGTTTTGGATCCATATTCAAATAATTTAGTTGAAATATATAGATTGAATACCAATTTGGTATTGCAGAATTCTTTGTTTTATGAATACATTAAGCCAATTTATGCCACAGATTGGAATGGACATTTTAAGCCAGAAATAATGGTGGATAAAAATAATGAAGTAATTGTAATGAGTGAAGTTCATTCGAAACCTTATTACAATAATTTGGGGCAGTCTACTTATACCGCACCCATTTTTTTACAAAAAGTATGTTTCAATTGTATGGAAGATATAAGAGGAAGGGTATTCATTGATACTAATAATAATTGTATCAATGATTCAAGTGATATTATTGTAGAAAATAATTTAATACACCTCATGCCTGAAGATGTATATACTAGCACGGATAGTGAGGGGTATTATTATTTTTTCAAAACTTCTGGTATAGCTACTATTGAATATGTTCCTTCATTTTCTGGGTTGTCCTATTGCAACAATACTAGCAGTTATACAGTAAATACTGCAAACGGCTATCAAGATTCTTTAGATTTTGGCCTTGTTTTTAGAGATGGATTTTATAAAGACATTGCTACAAAAATAGTTTCTGGAGCATCAAGACCAGGATTTTACGAGTTAGTTTTTCTGGATATATCAAATTTGAGTAATCAAGTATTATATAACTCTACTGTATCAATAAATATAGATTCGAATTTTAGTTTTCTGAGTTCAGATATTACTCCTGATTCAATGTCAGGACAACAAATATTTTGGGTTATTGACTCAATTAAATTATTAGATAAAAAAAGCATTCAAATCAAATTATTAGTAAACGGTCAATTGGGAGATACTTACAAACATTCATCACATGCTTTAGTTTTTAATGATATAAACACAAGTAATAATCACGATACTACAGGAGGAACTATTATAGGATCTTTTGATCCCAATTATATTGCTGTAGATCCTGTTGGCTTAACTAAGAAGCATTATATCGAAAATGGTACAAGTTTAGATTATTATATTGAATTTCAAAATACAGGAACAGATACTGCTTTTAATATAAAAATATTTGATGAACTAGATGAAAATTTAGATCTTGAAACGTTCAAATTTACTGGTTCTTCACACGATGTAAAATATGTAATAGAAGGTAGAACATTGAAGTTCTATTTTGATGATGTATTATTGGTAGATAGCAATAAAAGCTATGAGAAAAGTATTGGGTATTTGACCTATTCGATTAAACCTACATACTGTATTGATGGAACTGTTATTTCAAATAAAGCAGCTATTTATTTTGACTTCAATACACCTGTAATCACAAATGCAGTTTTTCATACTATTGGCAAGCCAGGTTCTTTTTTTGATCCTAACGATAAAGATGATTTTAATATTTTTCCTAATCCTAGTAAAACTAATAATTTGAATCTAGTGGTTAATTTAGTGAATGGGCCCGATTACACTATTCAGATTTCTAATTTAGTGGGTCGTAAAATTGATTTTGTAGATAAAAGAATTTTTATAAATGGAAAATATTATCATTCCATTCAGTTGTCAGAAAATGAAACAGAAGGTATTTATTTAATATGCCTAAGAACATCAAAAAAAGCAGTGGTTAAAAAATGGCTTTATTCTAATTATTAACCTAAATTCATTGAATTATTTTTCACATACTATTGAAAAAAGACTTCATATTTTTATTACTTTTGCACACAAAAATAATTTTAAACAATTAGAATTTGAAGGATAGATTTTCATTTTCAAATTGTTGAATTTACAAATTAGCAATGACTGCATCCCAAATTCGCCAACAATTCCTCGACTTTTTTAAAAGTAAAGGCCATCATATTGTACCAAGCGCTCCCATTGTATTGAAAAACGATCCTACCTTGATGTTTACCAATGCGGGAATGAACCAATTTAAAGATTATTTTCTAGGAAATCAACAATCCCCTTTTCCTCGAATTGCTGATACCCAGAAATGTTTACGTGTGAGTGGAAAGCATAATGATTTAGAAGAAGTAGGTGTAGATACTTACCATCATACCATGTTTGAAATGTTAGGGAACTGGAGCTTTGGAGATTATTTTAAAGCAGATGCTATTGCTTGGAGTTGGGAATTGCTGACAGAAGTGTATAAATTGCCTAAGGACAAGTTATATGTTACTGTATTTGAAGGCGATGAGAAAGAAGGCATTCCTCCAGCAAAAATTGCCCTGCAAGAATGGAGTAAATTAATCGAGGATAAAACGCATATCTTATACGGAAATAAAAAAGATAATTTTTGGGAAATGGGCGATACAGGACCCTGTGGCCCTTGCAGTGAAATTCATGTAGATATGAGGCCTGATGAAGAAAGAGCTATTATTGGCGGACATGAATTAGTGAATAAAGATCATCCACAAGTCATAGAAATTTGGAACAATGTATTTATTCAGTATAATAGAAAAAAAGATAATTCTCTTGAAGAACTTCCAGCAAAGCATGTAGATACAGGCATGGGCTTTGAACGTTTAGTACGCGTTATTCAAGGTAAAACATCTAACTACGATACAGATGTCTTTACACCTACTATTGAAGCTACTGAGAAAATTGTAAACAAGAAATATGATTTTGGAGATAGCAAACAAGCCATTGCTTTTCGTGTGATTGCAGATCATATCAGAGCTATCAGTTTCACCATTGCGGATGGACAACTGCCTTCAAATACAGGGGCAGGCTATGTGATTCGAAGAATTTTACGCAGAGCTGTTCGTTATTATTATTCTTTTTTAGATTACAAGCAACCTTTGTTAAGTCAATTGTTGCCTTTATTAGCGGATCAATTTGCACAAGTATTTCCTGAACTTAAAAAGCAAGAAGCCTTTGTGCAGAAAGTAATTCAAGAAGAAGAAAATTCATTTTTGCGCACACTAGAAAGTGGATTGAAACGCATAGATGATTACTTGCATACAGAAAACGCCTCGAAAGTAATTGATGGTAAAATTGCATTTGAATTATCAGATACCTATGGCTTCCCAATTGATTTAACTTCTCTGATTGCCTCAGAAAAAAACTGGACAGTCGATGAAGCGGGTTTTAAAGCTGCGCTGCAAGAACAAAAAACACGTTCGCAAAAAGATGCTGTCGTAGATAAAGATGATTGGGTCATTGTGCACGAACTAGACAAAAGTACGTTTGTAAGTATCGCAAAGTAAGCGCGAAAGGAAAAACTCAATATCATTTGGTGTTAGCACAAACGCCATTTTATGCAGAAAGTGGCGGACAGGTGGGCGATACAGGTACATTGACCTCAGCTACTTCAACGCTGGAAGTGCTTGATACCAAAAAGGAGAATGATTTATTTATTCATATAGTCAATGAATTGCCTGCTCAAATCAATGAAACTTTTCACGCGGCCATTCATCAATCAGCTCGACGAAAAATTCAACGTCATCATTCTGCAACCCATTTGCTACAAGCTGCCTTACAACAAGTATTAGGTTCGCATATCGCACAAAAAGGAAGTTTGAATAACGCCGATTATATGCGTTTTGACTTTTCTCATTTCGCAAAAATGACTGACGAAGAAATTGCAGCTGTTGAAAAAATAGTGAATCAAAAGATCAGACAAAACATTCCCGTGGTCATTAAAACGATGCCAAAAGAGGAGGCCATGAAATTAGGGGCTATGGCTTTGTTTGGTGAAAAATATGGCGACGAAGTTCGTGTGGTGATTATAGATCCTGCATATTCTATCGAATTATGTGGAGGAACCCATGTGGCCAGCACAGGCGAACTAGGCATCTTTAAAATTACGAGCGAAGGTGCTATTGCTGCAGGTGTTCGTCGTATTGAGGCCTTAGCCGGTTGCAAAGCGGAAGCTTATATTCAAGAGCAGTTGAAAGCCTTGCAAGCCATTAAAATGATCTACAAAAATCCTAAAGATATTCTCAAGGCAGTTGAACAAACTCAGGAAGAAAAACAACAATTAGGCAAACAGCTCGAGCGTATTGAAGCGAAATTATTAGTAGGCATTCGAAACGAATTAGTAAAAAAGCAGCAAGTAATTCATGATATACATTTCATAGGGGATATCGTGGAAGTCTCTTCT
>CAZSUF010000171.1:1077-8509 GCA_964609875.1 uncultured Bifidobacterium sp. | reverse complement strand
AATTTGGCGCGACAGTATTCATGTGAATCTCAATTCTATTCAAGCCGATGATCAAATACTAGCATTGAGTTATGATGAAACCTTAAATCAATATTCAGTTGAAAAAGAGGCTGCTAATTTATGCCGTAAACTTCCGAATCCATTTAAGGTAGATGAAGTGTTTATTCAGAAAAAGAATGTAAAAGAAAATGAAAGCAAGGAAGACGAACAGCATGACAATCAATTTTCTTTTACTTCATGGATACTTTGGATGGGCATAGGAATTGCAGCAAGTATATTTATATTGCTTTTACTACCATCCTTGATTTATAAATATTACGTTTATCAAACACGTAAACAAACAAATATCAAGAAGAAGGCATACTATGGATTTAAGGCGGCTACATTCTTATTACATCAAATGAATATCAACAAGAGCGAACAAAGTTATGCTGTGTTTGCTAGAGATGTCGTAGATCCAAAATATGGCACTCAATTCGCAACCTTTATGGAAGGCTATCTTCATGCTAAATATGCGCAAAATTCATTGTCCGAAAAACAAATCAAGGTTATACAACAATTTATGCCTGAATTTGGCAAAAAAATATGTGCTCATTTTTCTATCATGCAACGCGTGATCAACTTTATAAAAGTCAATCATACATTTTCATTTTATTCTACCATACACAAACACAACTAATTCTTTCATTATGGAACCACAGCTTTCTGAAACAAACTATTCAACTCAGGACAATCATATTCAGCAATTAATAGAGAATATCGAAAATGTCATTAAAGGCAAACCCAAACAAATCAAATTAGTAATTACTTGTTTGCTAGCCAAAGGACATATATTGATGGAAGACAATCCGGGTAGCGGAAAAACTGTACTAGCTAAAACATTAGCCGGCTCATTATCAGGTCCTGGTCAAGAAAATACCGTTTTTAAAAGAATACAGTTTACCCCTGATTTATTACCCATGGATCTTTTAGGCATTCATGTGTTTGATGATATTAAAAAAGAATTCATTTTTAAAAAGGGACCTTTGTTTTGTAATGTATTATTAGCAGATGAAATTAATCGTGCTTCGCCAAAGGTTCAAAGTGCCTTATTAGAATGTATGGCAGAGCATCAAATTACCATGGGCGATATTACCTATCCATTGGAAAACATGTTCTTTACTATTGCCACACAAAATCCGATTGAGATGGAAGGCACCTACCCCTTGCCTGCCGCGCAACTGGATCGTTTTTTTATGAAAATTCATTTTGGTTATGTAGATGCGAAATATGAAATGGAGATTTTACAACAATACCAACAAATCAATCAACAGTTATTACATGTCAAACAAGTTTTGACTGTAAATGAAATTATTTCTTTGCAAGAAAAAGCTGAAGCTGTTTTTATTCATCAGGAAATTATACAAGCTGTACTGAATATCATTACTGCAACCAGACATATGGAAGGCATTGCATTAGGCGCTTCAACAAGAAGTGGTATTATTTTCATGAAATGTTTAAAAGCCTATGCCATGGTCCATGGAAGAGATTTTGTGTTAGAAGATGACATATTAGATATTACGCCTGCTGTATTGAATCATCGATTGATTTATTCGAGTAAAGAAGCCAAATCAAGTGCATTGAACAATATTATTCAACAGGAAATGAAAAGATTAAGTTCATTAAATCTATCAAAATACCCTAATCAATAATCATTCAATTGCAACGACTTTGCGGCAACGATTGTAGCGAAAAGCCCGCACCCCGAGAGGCTTTACGAGATTAAATTCTACCTGAATGATTCTTGCCGATTCGGGGGAGGACTTGTAGCGAAAAGCGTGTCTGCCGCCCAAATAAATCATCTACTTCATGACCAAGAATAAGTTTAAAACCAACCTCTTCTTTTGAAATAAAATAACATAAAAATGGGGATGATGAGCATCAATGCAGCCGCAATCCAAAACCCGTTTTGGTCGTGTAGGTAAGGAATTTTATCAAAGTTCATTCCGAATATGCCACCTAAAACCGTGGCAGGTGCTAGTAAGGTGGTCACGATGGCTAGGAATTTCATCACTTCATTCATTTTCAAATTCATCTGACTGAAATAAAGATCACGTAAATTTGAAATGACATCTCGATAAGTTTCACAAAGGTCATTGGCCTGAATCATATGGTCGTAAACATCTTTGAAATATTTATTATTTTTTTCATCGATCAAGGGTGTTTCAGAACGAATAATACTGCTTAATAATTCGCGAACGGGTGAAGTATTTCTTTTGAAAAACATCACCTCTTTTCTTAAATCATTAATTTCATTCATGATATAATTTTCTGCATTCCCGTGTGTAATACTTTCTTCTAATTTTTCTATTTGCACAGCTAATTTATCCATCACTACAAAGTAATGATCGACAATAGTATCTATGAGAGAATATAATAAATAGTCTGGTCCGTTTTGTCTGACTTTTGTATTGGACAAGGCTAATTTATCGCGCACGGAATTAAATAAATCACGTATGGAATCATCCTGAAAACTGATGAGGAAATTTTCTCCTAAAACAAAACTGACTTGTTCGCTTTCAATAGAATTTGTATCCTCATTGAAATAAAGCATATGCATGACGCAGTAGTATAAATTTTCAATTTCATCGGTTTTCGGTCTTTGATTTTCGCTTAGAATATCTTCAATCAATAATGGATGCAACTGAATATTATTGCCAATTTCTTCAATCGTTTTTGGATGAAGTACATCAAGGTTGAGCCAATAGTTTTTTCCTTCTTTAAAATTGCTCAGTTGAATGTCCTGTTTTGAAATGTCCTTGATGGCCTTGACTTGAAGAGCATCAAATTCATAAAGGACCAAAGATGTTTCCTTATCTTCAGACTTTTCCGCAACGACTGTCGGGTTGTTTTTAAGAACCTTTTTTGTTCTCAGAAGTTCGAGTGGATTGATATATTGAAGATAATTTTTTCTACTTAGTTTCATTTATTCTATAATTAAATTTTTAGAAAAAATAGCTGAAACAATAATTTCTGTATTTTGATTAATAAGCAATTGCAGAGATTGATCGAATTCCATTTTTTTGATGACTTTGATAGGCGTGTCTAAGGTAATCTTTAAATGCATGAGGTCTTGCAAAAATTCTGTTGAAGAATCTTTAACCGCAATCACTCGGTATTCTTTACCTAAAATAGCTTCAGACAATAAGGTTTTTGAAATAGTTTTAAATTGTCCATGAACATCTGGTATTGGATCGCCATGTGGATCTTTTTTAGGAAATCCCAGAAAGGCATCCAAGCGATTAATCAAAGTCGGAGATTGAATGTGTTCTAGTTGCTCGGCAATTTCGTGTACTTCATCCCAAGTAAAATCTAATTTTTCATATAAAAAAACTTCCCATAAACGATGCTTGCGGATGACTTCTAAGGCAATTTTATTTCCGAGCTGTGTCAATTCAGTTTTCCCATATTTTTCGTACGAAATCAGCTCTTTGTCTCTCAGTTTTTTCAACATGGAGGTAACTGTTGCAGGTTTGATACCTAAATTTTCTGCAATGGCATTGGTTGAAGTATTTTCATGGCCGCCTTGTTGAACCAATTGAAAAATTGATTTCAGATAATTTTCTTCTGTATAACTTAGGTTCAAGGTGTTTAATAATTTAATTTATGAATCAAATAGTGATGAAAATTTGGGCGGCAGACACGCTATTCGTTTCAAGTCCTCCCCCGAATCGGCAAGAATAATTTAGCTAGAATTTAATCTCGTGAAGCCTCTCGGGGTGCGGGCTTTTCACTACTATCGTTGCCGCAATACAAAGAAATAAAAAGAATTTTCTTATAAGAAATGGGGTTTAGCCTTCGTTGATTTCATAGAAAGCAAATTTGATGAAAAGTGTACACAAAACATAAAAAAAAGCGCCCAAATGGACGCTTTTTTTTGAATATTATTTATAAGGAAATTAATCCCATTTTTTTACTTCACCTAATTTACATTCTTGAGCATTTTCTACATAATGTTGAGTAGCACCTGCACCTTTTTTAACGATCATAGCCAAAACATGTACCTTGCTAAGATCCCATTCTGATGAAGCATCTAAGGTATAAGTTTTTACGAATTCTCCACCAGCTTTCATTTTAGCAGCATCAATAGCATCACCATGGAAGCCATTTACAAGAGATTGTCGAAATGCATGGTTGTGTTTAAAATTAGAAGCCGGCATCGGATTTCCTTTACCATAGAATACAGAAGCAGCATCTGTATCATAAAAATTATTTTGATTATACGCAGCACCTTTATGCACTTCATCTTCAAGAATGTACACCACTAAACGATAGTCTCCTGACATACTTGCATTGAAACCTGCATGAACTTCAATTTCAAATTGGTTTTCAATTACTTTCTTAGACACAATACCTAAACCACAAGTAGCAACTTTCTTAATTTCATTAGAAGCATCCGATTCCCAGCTGCCTAACGAATTAAAAGTACTTACACGATTAACAATTCCACCAGGAATTCCAGAAATATTGAATTCAGAAGACAACTCGGCACTTGCTTTGGCTGTATAGGTATCGTACAAATCTGAAAAAACATCACTTTTGTGGTAAGCAACCCCGTATACTTTATCAGGATTCGCTGTACAAGCTTTGTTCATGTAATATGCACCAGAAGGGCAATATTGACACCAAACAGCCGTTGCTTCTTCGATAACTGCCTTCTTTGTAAAATCTGGAGGCATATCACCCAATGGATTTACAGCAGCTGGTGGCGTTACTTCCGTTGGATTTGTAAGACCTAAATGGTTAGATCCATTTTTATTTGGATTCACTTTTGAACAAGCAGCAAATCCTAAAATCATGGCTGATAACAAGGAGATGGAAAGAATTTTTTTCATTTTTTGTTTTTTAACAAGTCAAATTTAAGTTATTTTATGAATATTTACAATCATTAACAAATGTTAATATCCACATATTGATATAAAAGACGGATAAGGTCTCTATTTGGTTAGTTTAAAATGAACCATTAATCAAGGAATTCACTTCAGCAAGCTTCATTTCAGTTTCAATAGATGGTTCAACAATTTTTGATTGAGCCACTTTACGTTTTTGAAAATTTGCCAACTTATTCATCCTACTTAAATTGTCTTCTGTTAGGGTAAATGCCTTATTAATCCAAACGTCGACTACGTCTAATAGTTCTTGTTTAGAAACTCTATTAATAATATTCAAGAATGGATTTGATACATATTTTTCCATTTCTCCATTTTTTATTTGCATTGAAATAGAAGAAATACCCATACCATCATCACAAACTTTATTAATAATCCCCATATCAAAAATTTCTTTGGCTGAATAGGTTTTATTAGAATTGATGATTTCATTGGCTTTATTGAACCCCACTTTTTTGGTTAAAAAGCTATAGGCTCCCATACCTGGAAACGTGCCGAATATAACTTCAGGGAAACTAAATTTTGCTGATTCTTCTGCAATAATATAATTCCCTGACAAGGCACTTTCAAATCCGCCTCCAAAGGCATTTCCTTGGACCACGCAACTAGAAAATACATCTAATTCATAATTACTGTTATAATTATAAACAAGATCAATACATTTATAGGCGTAGTCCTGCAGATCTTTTTTATTATTACTTCGAATACAAGAAACAAAATATTCCAAATCGCCGCCTAAATTCCAAACTCCTTTATTCAAGGAATAGGCGACTACGTATTTTATGTTCTCTTTTTTAATCAGATAAATAATTAATTCTTTTACATGGGTAAGATTTTCAAGCAAGTTCATCGAGTAACATAATTTGTCTTGAAGATCAATTCCAACCCAAAGAATTTTAAATTCATCATCAATTTTTACTCTTAAATTATTGTTGATAAACATTTTAGAAAATTAGTAGTGTTAAGTAATTGTCGTGTGAATTTAATCAACAAGTTGAAAAAATACAACACTGAATTTATAAGAATAAACTGACATACAGAAAAGTTTCATATTTAAATTATTTCTTTGTTTTATATTATTGTTTTTCATTATATTATACATAATTTTTTAATACCATTAAAATAAATAAAATATAAAATAGAATGAATATAATTGTAGAAATTGGGAAGGGAATCAAATAATTAGATTTTGACACATTAACTATTATCTTATATTTGCACACTTATATCATATCGCGATAAGCTCTTTAAAATGATCAGTAGAAGAAACATCAGAATCAAGGTTTTTCAAACCATATACGAATTAGGACAACAAAATGACTCTGTTACTACAGACATTGCTTTACATTATTTTACACAAAAACTCGATAATTCTTCAGCTTTGCTTGCAAGTATTGGGCACTTGATGTTTCAAATTTCCGAATATGTATTAATCTATGCAAATCAGAAGGCATCCAAACATCTTGTCACAGAAGACGATTTAAATATCAATACAAAATTAGCTGGGAACCTAATTATTGCCAGCCTTAAAAAGAATGCACAATTTAGTGAAGCAGTAAAAAAAGCCCAAATTGTGAACAATACTGATACTGAATTAGTAAAAAAACTTTTTATTGCTTTTATCAAAACAACAGCCTATCAACAATATATTGAAACAGCTGAACATACCCTCACTGAAGATAAATCTATTCTCCAAGAATTAGCTAAAGTTTGCATATTTGAAAACGAAGACACCATTTCATTTCTTTCTGAAAAATATCTTTCTTGGTTTACGGATGAGGAAATGGTTATAACATGGACAGATAAAATTATACAAAGCCCTTCCTCATTTACTTTCATGAAATTAATTTCAAAAGATAAACTTGAATATGCCCATGATCTGATCTCTTGTTATTATCAAAAAAAGGATATCGTATTTGCACTCATCGAACCAAAATTAGTGAATTGGGATGCTGATAGGGTTGCTCTCATCGACTTAATTTTATTGCACCTTGGAATATGCGAATTACTTTTCTTCCCTACCATTCCTATTAAAGTTACTATAAACGAATATATAGATCTTGCCAAATCCTTTAGTACACTTCAAAGTGGACAATTTGTAAATGGCTTATTAGATAATGTTAGAAAAGATTTAGAAGAACAACATAAAATTAATAAACAAGCTTATATTAAAAAATCGTAACTCATGAAAGTCCTTTTTTTATTGCTTAACACGCTATTTATTTTTTCTTGCACGAATTCAAATGATCAAGATATCGAAGAAAAATTAAAAGACAAATTATCAAGCGATCTTGTAGAAAATCCTCGAAGCTTGAACTCTACAAATGAAGATGTCATTCAAGAACTTGGCCATTTAAAATTTACTGATACGGTTCATAATTTTGGCACGATCAGTGAAGGAGAAATTATTGAATATGATTTTGCCTATCAAAATACGGGCAAAAAAAATGTCATCATTTCAGATGCTAAAGCAGGTTGTGGATGTACCATTCCAACTTATAAAA
>CAZSUF010000171.1:0-1067 GCA_964609875.1 uncultured Bifidobacterium sp. | reverse complement strand
TTATAAAAAAGAACCTATCAAACCACAAGAAAATGGCGTTATCAAAATTAAATTTAATAGTCAAGGCAAACTAGGTCATAACGAAAAATCAGTGGAAATATCTACGAATGGGAATCCGTCTCGTCATATGCTAAATATCATTGTTGATATAGAACCTAAATAAGTTTTTAATTCATTTATTTTCCTGGCACTCATTTTTATAATTCAATTTCTTCTACATCATTGCTGCAGATAAGCTTTCAATTTAAAATATAAATCTGATAGCTTGTAGTATTCTATAGTGGACACCATACAATACACTGGTAATACAAAATGCGTTGTAAATCAAGTCCAATTCAAAGGAAACATGCTGAGAGACATTCCTAATGAATAATCTGTGATGGAACTATCTATATGCCAATCTTGTATACTTCAAAAAGGGTCTTTTGCTAATTGGAATTGGGCAATGCAACACTTTTTAATTCATCCCAAAAAGTATCATCAAATTATCAATAAAAAATACAATTACTTAGTTATAATCACGTACTTTTGGCCACTTAAAAAACTAAAAAAATGACGTTAGATAATTTTTTATTAATGATGGGTCAAGGAGGAAAGCAAGATCCTACAATGAATATATTATTTATGGTCGGCATGATAGCGGTCATGTATTTTTTTATGATTAAACCTCAAATGAAAAAAGCCAAAGAGCAAAAAGAATTTTCTAATTCAACAGGCGTTGGCGAACTTGTTGTAACTACAGCTGGAATTCATGGTAAAATTATCAAATCAAATGATGATGGAACAATCTCTGTTGAAATCGATAGAAACACAATAGTTAAAATGGAAAAAAGTGCCATATCTATGGAACTAACTGTTGCCTTAAGAAAAAGAATGGCTACAGATACTAAATCATCATAACTAAAAGGAAACCCGCATGTTTCTTCTTAATATTCTCAAGAATAAATTTTTCATTGTAACCGTAATCTTTATTGTTTGGGTTGTTTTTTTTGCACAATATGATATTATATCACAAAGAAAACAAAGACATGAATTATCTGAAATGCAAAGAAAAATTAAGTATTTAG
>CAZSUF010000170.1:8351-8546 GCA_964609875.1 uncultured Bifidobacterium sp. | reverse complement strand
AAATTACAATTCAAGGATCAAAATCAACAATTCAACTTGTTTGATCTATTCGGCTTCAACAACATGAAGTAAACTTGCATCAAAATTAATTTTATGAAACAATTTGTATATCAACTGTTGTGTATGTTTTTGCCAAGTCTGCTTTTTGCACAAGGCAATTTTCAAGTTGTAAAAGGCACTGTTGTAGACAAGCAA
>CAZSUF010000170.1:0-8341 GCA_964609875.1 uncultured Bifidobacterium sp. | reverse complement strand
CCATCATAGGCGCAACGATTACCTTAATGAATGTGGATCCAGCATTGGGTGCACGAACTAACGAGCAAGGTAAGTATAGTATCGATCGTGTTGCCCCCGGGCGTTATGAAATTAAAGTAAGTTATGTAGGGTATAAAGATGTTCAAATTCCGAATGTAGTGGTTACCTCGGGAAAGGAAACTGTACAAGATATTTTTATGGAAGAAAATGTAAGAAGCTTAAAATCAACTACGATCAGAGCCAATAATAAGCATAGAACTATTAATGATATGAGCAGCGTGAGTGCTAGAACTTTTTCGATGGAAGAAGTGAATCGTTATGCAGGAGGGCGATCGGACCCTGCTCGTTTAGCAGCCAATTTTGCTGGTGTAAGTGCGCCTGATGATTCGCGCAATGATATTGTGATACGTGGCAATTCTCCTTCGGGCGTTCTTTGGCGTATTGAAGGCATGAATGTGCCGAATCCCAATCAGTTTGCGACTATTGGTACTACAGGTGGGCCTGTGAGTGCATTGAATACGAATATGCTAAAGAGCTCTGATTTTTTCACTTCGGCTTTTCCCGCAGAATATGGGAATGCCAATGCAGGTGTATTTGATTTGGGATTTAGAAAAGGCAATTCTGATAAACGAGAGCATACTATACAATTTGGGATGCTAACGGGTTTGGAAGCTATGACAGAAGGCCCTATTAAGAAAGGGGATGGTTCGTCTTATCTTGTGGCTTATCGATATTCGTTTACGGGAATTGCCCAAGCCATGGGAATTTCTGTGGGTACTACTGCAACGCCCTTTTATCAAGACTTATCATTTAAAGTAACCAGTGGGAATACAAAAATGGGTCGTTTTACATTATTTGGTTTGGGCGGAAAAAGTAAGATAGATTTTTTACATACTAAAATTGATAGTACTGATTTGTTTGCAGACCCTAGTGCAGATAGTTATTTTATCAGTGATATCGGCGTGCTTGGTTTGAAGCATTATATTCAATTGAATAAAAATTCTTATATCAATACCCTCATAGGCGCTACCTATTCGGCCACAGATTTTAATTTAGATACGATAAATAAATCAACCAATGAAGTGGTGAGGGCAGTAGAAAATAAAACCAATCGTAAGACATATAATTTGAATACATCGTTTAATTCGAAAATGAGTTCTCGCTTATTTATCAAAATTGGTTTGCAAGCTGATGTGATGAATATTGATCTTGATTATCGTTATCGCAGATATGAACCTAACTGGAAAGAAGTTTGGAATTACGATGACATTACAACTTTGTTTCAGGGTTATGCGCATGCAAAATATAATTTCAGCGATAAGCTCACCTTGAATATGGGTTTGCATAGTCAGTATTTGACATTGAACAATTCGGTTTCGTTGGAGCCAAGAATAGGATTGAAGTATGCAGTCAATGAAAAAGGTACTTTAAGTATGGGTTATGGCTTGCATAGTCAAATGCAAACACTTGATGTGTATTTTTATCGTGAGGTATTACCTGATGGTTCTTTTGATCAGTCGAATCAGCAATTGGGTTTTACGCGCAGTCATCATGTGGCCTTGAGTTACGATTATTTGCCTAAAAAAGATTGGCGCATAAAGACTGAGATTTATTATCAATATATTTTTAATGCACCCGTTTCAAGGCTTAGTAATAGTTTTTCGATGTTGAATAATGGATCAAGTTTTAATCCAATAAATAAGGGCTTTTTAGAGAATGATGGCACGGGTACTAATTATGGTGTAGAGCTCACGATTGAAAAGTTTTTTAGTCAAGGTTATTATGGTTTATTTACTGGATCCTTGTATGAATCTAAGTATAAAGGCAGTGATGGCATAGAAAGAAATACTGCTTTCAATGGGAAGTATGTGATCAATGCATTAGTGGGCAAAGAATTTAAAATAGGCAAGCAGAAGCGAAATAATATTTTTACAGATTTGAAGTTAACCAGTGCAGGAGGTAGATATTTTACCCCAATTGATTTAGCAGCTTCTCAGCTAGCTAATGAGCAAATTGAACAAGGAGATAACTTTGCTTTTTCTTCAAGAAATCCGAACTTCTTTAGACTTGATTTTAAAGCAGGTTTTACCTATAATAGCAAGCGTAAAAAATTGTCGCATTCATTCTTTTTTGATGTGCAGAATGTGACTAACCACAAAAATGTATTTGCGCAACGATTCAATACTGTAACGAATACAATGAATACAGCTTATCAAATTGGGGTGTTTCCGAATTTTATTTATAAACTACAATTTTAATCATGAAGAATATTGTAGTCTTGAATGCACATCCAAGCGGATTTAGCTTTTGTCATGTGTTAGCTAATAAGTATATCGAAGTGGCTAAAGCTTCGGGCTTTAACATTGAAAGTATAGTTTTAAGGGACATGCAATATGATATGAATTTGAAACATGGATATGTGAAGCGCATGGAGCTTGAGCCCGACTTAGTAGATGCCTGGAATAAAATTCTAGCCTCTGATCATATGGTCATCATCTATCCAACATGGTGGGGAACAATGCCGGCGAATTTGAAAGGTTTCTTTGATCGTTTGTTTTTGCCAGGGATGGCGTTTAAGTATCGAGAAAATTCTGTTTGGTGGGATAAGTTATTAGCAGGCAAAACAGCTCATATTATTACTACAATGGATACGCCTGCTTGGTATTACAGAATTGTATATAGTCATGCAGGTATTAAATTATTGAAAAATAATATTCTGTCGTTTTGTGGGATAAGAACAAAAAAAGTCAGTATTTTATCTCCAATAAAAAATTCAACGACTACATCGAGAGATAAAATGATTCAACAAATAGCCAACTATGCAAAAAGTGGGATATAAAAATGAAGTCGAAAGGCAAATGAGTTTCAAGAGATTTTAGGATAATACAATCTCTTTTAAATGATTAAATTTGGGGTATGTTAAAGAATAGGTTTCGATTTTTATATATGGTATTCGTGGGCATTGGAATTGCATTGCTCATGAAGGCTTCAGTATATACAAATGAAGAACCGCATAACCCTCTTTTTGATTTTTTGGCTACCATTTCGATTACAATGGTTGTGTGGGAAGGAAATTTATGGATCGATCATTTAATGAATCTTAAATTTCCTTGGTTTGCGAATACGCTTAAAAGAATTTCTGTTCATTTTCCTATTGCTTTGATTTACACAAGCGTGAGTCTTTTTTCCTTAATTTCTGTATATGATAATTGGATTTGTGGTCATGCGGCTGCACATGAATATATCATGCGTATTTCCTTTATAATTTCTTTGCTCTTGTCTGGTCTATTATTAAGTATAGAATTCAGCACGCAATTTTTTCGTGGTTGGAAATCTTCTTTAATAGAAATGGAGAAGTATAAACTAGAAAGTGCGCAAGCGCAACTCGAGAATTTAAAGAATCAAATTAATCCGCATTTTCTATTTAATAATTTAAGTGTGCTTTCTTCCTTAGTATATAAAGATCAAGACAAGGCAGTTGATTTTATTAGTCAATTGTCTAAAGTATATCGTTATGTGCTAGAAAATAAAAATCAAGAGCTTGTGATGTTGAAAGAGGAAATGGCCTTTTTAGATTCATATTTTTATTTACTGAGTATACGGTTTGATAAGAATATTATTTTTGATATATCAGTAGATGAAAAGATGCATGAGAAATTAATGCCGCCCATGTCTCTGCAAATGCTCGTAGAGAATGCCATTAAACATAATGAAATCTCAGAAGAAAATCCTTTCACAATTACGATTCGATCTATAGAAGAAGAATTAGTGATTTGTAATAATCTACAAGAAAGAAAATTTCCTGAGCCTAGCTCTAAAACGGGGTTGAAAAATATTAAAGACCGATATGCTTTTTTTACTGATAGGCAAGTGCTTGTAGAGGCATCAGATGAAATGTTTTGTGTTCACTTACCACTAATTTCCAGTCAATGAAAATTGTAATCATTGAAGATGAAAAACTTTCTGCGGAGCATTTGATGGCCATGATGCATCGAATAGATCGGGATATTGAAGTAGTGGCCATGTTTGATTCTGTAAAAAAGAGTGTACAAGCATTTACAAAAGGGGTAGTTGCAGATTTAATTATGCTTGATATTCATTTAGCAGATGGATTAAGTTTTGACATATTTTCGGCAGTAGACATAGACATCCCCATTATTTTTACCACAGCCTATAATGAATATGCTATCGAGGCATTTAAATTAAATAGCATTGATTATTTATTGAAACCCATTGGTCAAGATGATTTGAATAGAGCCTTGATAAAGTATAAGAAGTATAATAAAGTGAATCAAGAGAAGTGGTCAGAAATTATGACTACCATGCAGAAGCAAATGACTAAGCCATTCAAAACAAGGTTTTTGGTAAAAAGCGGCCAGCAAATTGATTCCATTAAAACATCCGAGGTAGAATATTTTATTACCCTAGAAGGTGTTACCTTTTTAGTGGTAGCTTCTGGGAAAAAGTTTCCCGTAGATTATTCTATGGATCAACTTTCTGAAGTGTTACCCCCTGAAGATTTTTTCAGAATTAATAGAAAAGTGTGTATTCAGATGAAAGCTATTCAAAAAGTGAATACCTGAATCTTCTGTCGTGAGCCGCGAGAGAGTGAATGATTTTAAAGCTTGGTTAGATCAATAAACAAGGTCTTTGAAACTAAAGACGTATCTTGCGCCTTCATTATTCAATTCGATTTCTTAAAACACAGCCTCTGCTGTAGTCTCACATCATGACTTCATTTACCTCATTACAACTCATTTCTCCGATTTATAAAGCCTTAGAAGAAGAAGGTTATACCACACCGACACCTATTCAGGCACAAGCAATTCCCATCGTATTGGAAGGCACAGATTTATTGGGTTGTGCCCAAACCGGTACAGGAAAAACCGCAGCTTTTGCCATACCCATTCTTCAATTGCTGACTAAAAATTCAACCCACGACACAAGACGCAAAATCAGGTCCTTGATTGTAACCCCTACTCGGGAATTGGCTATTCAAATTCAAGAAAGTTTTGAGGCCTATGGAAGACACCTACCCTTGAAAACAGCAGTAATATTTGGTGGAGTTGGACAAACCCCTCAAACCGATCAGTTAAAAAGAGGCATCGATATTTTGGTGGCTACCCCTGGACGATTGCTCGATTTGATCAATCAAGGTTATATCACTTTGAGCCATATTGAATTGTTTGTATTAGATGAAGGTGATCGGGTGTTAGATATGGGTTTCATTCATGATATTAAAAAATTATTAGTCTTACTGCCAGCAAAAAAGCAATCCTTGTTTTTTTCAGCTACCATGCCACCTGAAATTGTAAAGTTGGCGAATACTATCTTACATCAACCAAAGAAAGTAGAAGTAACACCTGTTTCTTCCACAGCGGATACCATTCAGCAATTCTTGTTTTTTGTAGACAAAGGTAATAAAAATTCATTGCTCTTGCATTTACTTAAAAATCCTGCCATAAAAACTGTACTTGTTTTTACAAGAACAAAGTATGGTGCAGATAAAGTAGTGAAGATGTTGCGACATAATGACGTGATGGCGGAGGCTATTCATGGAGACAAAGCACAAAATGCCAGACAGAGAGCCTTAAGTAATTTCAAAGCAGGCACAACGCGTGTATTAGTGGCTACTGATATTGCAGCACGGGGAATTGATGTGGATGATTTGGAATATGTAATCAATTATGAAATTCCGAATATTCCAGAAACATATGTACATCGTATAGGAAGGACAGGGCGCGCCGGTGCAAATGGAACTGCCTTTTCATTTTGTGATGCCATTGAGAAAGCCTATTTGAAAGATATCGAGAAATTAATAGGGAAGAAAATTCCTGTAGAAGATGAAAATCCTTATCCCTTAATGGACCATACGCCTGAACCGCCTCCTGCAAAAAATACACAAAAGTCACCACAAGCTAGAGCTGGAGGTCAACCAAAAAGGAAATGGGGTGGACCAAGAAATTTTCAGAAGTAGTTTGACTTAGCTTTTCCAATGTTTTAAACATTGGATAAGTTCAGAAATAATCACATGTCTTGTTCTTGTTCAAAATTTTAACTCACCTCAGGAATTCTCTTCAAGGTTTCTAGCAAATAAGACCAATATTTTTGTACAGAAGATATTTGAACTTTTTCATCAGGAGAGTGTGCCCCGTGAATCGTAGGACCAAAAGAAATCATTTCCATCTCAGGGTAATTCGTGCCTAAAATGCCACATTCTAACCCAGCATGACAAGCACTTACCAAAGCCTCTTCATGAAACATTTCTTTATACAAATTACTCATTAAGGTCACGATTTTTGCATGTGGATTAGGCATCCATCCTGGATAAGAACCACCGAAGGTGATGGTGGCACCAAGTAATTCAAATACTGAAGTGATGGCATCCGCTAAATCTGTTTTCTCACTATCCACCGAACTTCTTGTTAAGCATTGAATAGAATATTTACCTTCCTTTACTTCGACACGAGCAATGTTATTGGAGGTTTGTACGAGACCTGCAATATCTGGACTCATTCTGTAAATACCATTCGGACAAGCATACATGGTTTTTAGTAAAGTATGTGCAAAGGCCGAATTTATCACTTGATCAGATTTGCTGATAGGTTCAATACTCAACTGAATATTCGGATCTGTAGTTTGATATTCTTTTTGCAGAATGACTTGATACTTCGCAATTTCTGCATCAAAGATTTCTTGTTGTGTTGATAAAATAACCACATCGGCTGATGATTCTCTTGGAATAGCATTTCGTAAACTGCCTCCTTCGATACGTGCAATGTCAAGTTGAATTTTCTTGCTCAAGTTATTCAATAATCTATTCATTAATTTATTAGCATTGCCTCGACCCTTATGAATATCTATCCCAGAATGCCCACCAGTCAAGCCTTTGAGCCGGATGACCCATGCTGTATCTCCTTGTGGAGCTTGGGTAGTATAAGTTCCATTGGCCGTTACATCCACACCTCCAGCACAACCAATAGTTAATTCGTTGTCTTCTTCAGTATCTAAATTTAGCATGATGGCTCCGTCTAACAAACCGCCTTTTAAAGATAAGGCGCCCGTCATACCAGTTTCTTCGTCAATGGTAAACAAGGCTTCTAAAGGCGGATGCGATATGTCTGAAGAAGCTAATAAAGTCATGATAGAGGCCACGCCAATGCCATTATCTGCACCTAAAGTAGTGCCTTTGGCTTTTACCCAATCTCCATCAATATACATTTGAATGCCATCCGTATCAAAGTTAAAATCAGTGTCTGCATTTTTTTGATGCACCATATCCAAATGACTTTGAAGCACCACAGTCAATCGATTTTCCATACCAGGCGATGCAGGCTTTTTGATAATCACATTACCCACTTCATCTACATAAGTTGGCAAGCCTAGTTTTTCACCAAACTCTTTTACAAACGCAATCACTCTCTCTTCTTTTTTCGAAGCTCGAGGAATAGCATTCAAAGCCGAAAAATTTGTCCAAACTTGTATAGGTTCTATTTGCAAAAGCGCTTCATTCATGATGTAAAATTTTGAATTGTAAAGTAAAGATATTTCAATCAATCATGCACAGATTAAATACGTGTATTTATTATGCCCCCGATAATCTATCTGCATGCCTGATCTGTATAGGCGGGGACCCTGAATTTCAGGCGTGGACAAGGATCTTTTTGCTTTCTTTATTCCCGGCTAAACCAGGCAGAACAAGTGTTCAGAAATACTTCCTGTTGATCAATAAAGGCATTGTGTGAGCACTGATCTAGATAAAGTAAATGGTCTTTGCCAATTAAATCTTGAAGATGCTTAATTTGATCAGCCGAGTAAAGTCCATCGTCTTTACCATAAAGTCCATAGATTTTAATCCTTTGCTTAAGTAAGCTTCGTAAATTTATTGTCAGATCAATAGTTGTATATTTTTCCTTTTCCCAAAATCCTCGTGGAGCCTGAAAAGACATTTGTGATGCATATTTTCTTAATAAGGTATCTGTTTTGAATGTTGAATAAATATTTTTTGCTTCCTCCGATGGATTCTTTGGCGTATAAAAACCGTTTCTCATAGCATGCATAAAACAATATGAACTATATTCTATACTTGCCGTGTCCATATTTTCAAGCATGGATATGTACTTTAAGTTTATGGTGTCTTTCTTAGTTTGATAAATACTTTTTGTTTTCGAAATAATATTTTTGAAAGTAGATTGTAAAGAAACAGGGGCTCCTACAAGAATAATGGATTGAACTTTTTTAGGATTAGCTTCAGTAAAAAGGGTTGCAACCACTCCACCGAAACTATGTCCAATAAGAGTTGCTTTTGTCAAATTATATTTTTGATAAATAGAATTTAGAT
>CAZSUF010000169.1:5691-8553 GCA_964609875.1 uncultured Bifidobacterium sp. | reverse complement strand
TGGATAAAAGTTTGGCTTCGATTTCAATATTTTTTTATGCCTCGAATCTTATGCCGTAGTCTCCTTGATGATCTTACTTTCAACAATGTTTTACAACAAGTTGGTATTAGATAAATGTCATCTGTGTTCAATTAGCCTTCAAATGGTAACTTAACGGATAATCCTTGAATGCGGAGAATGTAACTTATGTATGAGTCTTATTCTTGCCTTCAATATAAAACAACAGACTCTACATGCTACAAAACAAAAAACCCTAAAGTATAAAACTTTAAGGTTTTTATTTCCAATTCTAAAAACTACGTGTACGTCTAAAACTTTTTTTGAATCGTGATGTCAAATGAGAGTTC
This sequence comes from uncultured Bifidobacterium sp., assembly GCA_964609875.1. Taxonomy (GTDB): domain Bacteria; phylum Bacteroidota; class Bacteroidia; order Chitinophagales; family Chitinophagaceae; genus OLB11. The sequence continues at coordinate 8,206 of CAZSUF010000169.1, read as the reverse complement.
TCACATGACGAGTAGTAAGTTATAGTTCTTTTGAAATTTCAAGGGCTTTAGATCTAGAAAAATAGACGTTAGCTCCAAAACTTATACTTAATGCTGCACGTGCTTGAGCAGATCCCATTCCTGTATTGAATACATAACGAGGCATGATTTCAAATCCAACATTTTGAGCAGGGAAGTATGCGAGCCCTCCGCCAAATCCTACTGCCAATCCATTGAGTGTTGAATTAGGTTTTGACTTATCCGCCACTCTTAAATTTAATCCACCGAATCCAGAAGAAAATTCGCCAAAAATTCTTGTTTTAGAATAACCCATAGAACCACCTTTTCCTGTGTAGGCTCTTGCAAATAGACCAGCGCCGTATCTAATTTGAGTTTGTGCATTTTGAACTGCATGAAAATCAAAATCAGCATAGACTCCCCACATGAATCTTTCTCTGAGCATCCAACCAATACGGGGTGTAAGTTGGACTTGAATTTGGTTGGCATCTTTTTGAAAATTGGTTCTAAAATTGCCAATGTTTCCACCTACCATCACCACATCTTGTTTCATTTGAGTGCTACTTGATTTCGTATCAGTTTGCGCAAACGATGTATGAGTGATAACTAGCATGAAAGCCATCATTAAGTAATTTTTATTCTTCATATTCTTTTGTTTATAGACTTATGTATTTAAGTCTTATGCAAAGATGATACTTAGTTTACTCAGATTGCTTACACTATTCAATGTTGAAATTGCTTTATTCCTACATATTGATTGCTATAGTTTTTTATGCATTAAGCCCAATCGAATTTGTTTTTGATAATATGTTCTTTATTTTTTCTAAGATATTCTAAATAGGCAGTGGCTACAGGAGAAAATTGTTTGTGCTTCATCCAGATTAAATTCCACGTTGAATTAATCGGAAATCCTTTTATGGGAATTATTTGCAACTCGCCTTGAGCAATTTCGTTTTTAAGTCCGATTCGTGGCATGATGGAATAGCCTAAACCTGCAATAACCGCTTGTTTTACGGCTTCATTAGAGGCCAATTCCATTTTCTTTTTAGATTTGATATTGTTTTTTTGTAGAAATTGCTCCATGACAAATCTAGTCCCAGAACCTTCTTCTCTGTAAATAAGAGGAAGGTCGTTGAAGATAGAAATATCATTCATTTTTGATTTGAATTTCTTTTCTAGATTTCCAACAAGATAAAGTTTGTTTTGCATCAGCTCTATTTTATCAATATTAAATTGTTTAGGTAAAACCGAAACTAGGGCAAAGTCTGTTTCATTATTTTCGATGCTTTCAATCACTTTTGATTTGTTTGTCACATCTAAAATGAGTTCAATTCCTTCATGTTGTTTTAAGAATTCAGATAAGAAGTAAGGAATTACATATTTCCCCGTAGACACAACAGATATTTTAAGTCTTCCTGTAAGTTGTCCTTTATACGCTAATGTTTTGTAGTTGATCGCATAGACTTGATTCAGAATATTTTCGGCTGCTAAAGCAATTTCTTTTCCAAATTCACTCACATATAATTGTCGGCCTACAATTTCTGTTAAGGGAATTTCAAATTGATCTTGTAAATTTTTTAATTGTATAGACACCGCTGGTTGAGTTAAATGTAATTGCTCAGCTGCCTTCGTAATACTTTTAGTTTGTGTAATTTTTAAAAACACTTCTAATTGGTGTAAAGTATAATGCATAAATATAATTAATGTAAACGATTGCAAATATAAATGAAATTAAAGTAGTAAATAAGTTCAAATTTGCTGCATAAAAAAATAAATTATGCATCAAGTAACCATAGCGTATGGTGATGGGATTGGTCCAGAAATAATGTCTTCAACGCTAGAGATTTTGAAGGCGGCCAAAGCACCTATTACCTTTGAAGAAATTCACATCGGCGAAAAATTATATCTCTCGGGAAATTCTTCAGGCATTTCGGCTGATTCTTGGGAAGTGATTAGAAAGAACAAAGTATTTCTAAAGGCTCCCATTACCACACCTCAAGGTAGCGGATACAAAAGTTTAAATGTTTCTACCAGAAAATTTCTTGGATTATTTGCCAATGTAAGACCATGTATCAGTTTATATCCCTTTGTGGCCACAAAACATCCCGTGATGGATATTGTTATTATAAGAGAGAATGAAGAAGATTTATATGCAGGCATAGAGCATCAACAAACTGATGAAGTTGTTCAATGTCTTAAATTAATTAGTAGACCAGGATGTGAAAAAATTGTGAGGTATGCTTTTGAATATGCTATACAACATGAGCGAAAAAAAGTCACCTGTTTTACCAAGGATAATATTATGAAGCAAACAGATGGATTGTTTCATCAGGTCTTTAATGAAATTGCAGCAGAATATCCACAAATTAAAAATCAACATATGATTGTAGATATTGGGGCAGCTAAAATGTCTGATTCACCCCAAGATTTTGATGTCATTGTGATGCCTAATTTATACGGAGATATTTTGTCAGATGTGGCAGCTCAAATAACAGCATCCGTAGGCATGGCAGGTTCT
>CAZSUF010000169.1:3908-5681 GCA_964609875.1 uncultured Bifidobacterium sp. | reverse complement strand
GAAGCCATTCATGGATCAGCACCCGATATAGCTGGACAAGGTATCGCAAATCCTTCAGGCTTATTACAAGGAGCAATTATGATGCTGAATCATTTAGGAGAAGGCGCCCTTGCTCGTACTATTCAACATGCTTGGTTAAAAACCATAGAAGATGGCATTCATACAGCAGATATTTATCATGCTGAAATAAGTACTAAAAAAGTAGGCACCAAAGAATTTACTGATGCTGTCATTTCTAATTTAGGTAAAAAGCCTATTCAATTAAAGGGGCTCGAATCTATAAAAAGTAAGCGAATTGAAATGCCTCCTTATGTTAGAAAAACAGCCCTGAAAAAAGAACTAGTCGGTATTGATTTGTTTGTTCATTGGAATGGAGCTTCTGCTGAAGAGTTAGCCCATAAGATTGAAAGTATGGAAATCAAAAATCTAAAATTAACGATGATCACAAATAGAGGCATTAAAGTTTGGCCTGATGGTTTTGATGAAACTTTTTGTACTGATCATTGGCGATGCAGATTTAAACCCGATGATTATACCTTGATGTCGAAGAATGATATTATTCAATTGCTCGGGAAAGCTAATGAGTTTAATATCGATACGATTAAAACAGAAAATTTGTACGACTTTGATGGTAAGCCTGCATTTTCCTTAGGGCAAGGACAATAATAAAATGTAACCCATGAATATCGAAATAATAAACGGACAATTCGATCCTAAAGATGCACTGAGTTTAATTACTCAAATGATTCATGTAAAAATTAAATTCCACGAAGGCAAAATCTTGGATAATGAGGTCGAAGAAGATATTTTAATGAGAGAGACGAAAATAAAGAAATTGCAAAAGCTTTTGTTTGAAACAAATAAATATTTGTCTTCTTCACCCGAAGAGGTAAATATTCAAAGTACAATTCACCTTAAAAAACATAATTATGTATAAATTTAAATTAATCGATGGTGATTTTTCACATATCGAAGCGCTAGAAGTTTTACTAAATTTAATTAGTAGTAAAATTAAATTTCATTCCATGGAGGAATTTGGCATTCAAATAAGAAATGGAGGTACCGCAGATCGACATGAAAAACGAATTGTTGAATTGACTAAAATTCGTGATGAAATAAAATCTTTGCTGAATGATCCTAAGTGTAAAGAAAGTCAATTTAACATACTCGGGAATGTAGAGATCCATATAAGTTAGATGAGGTTATGAGCGATGTAAAATCTTTGTTTGAAGGTCGTACTTTAGTCATTGCAACCAATCATCATAAAGAAACCGTGATTGCACCCATTCTGGAAAGAGATTTAGGTGTGAAATGTATAGTGCCTGAAAATTTTGATACCGATGTTTTCGGAACTTTTACGGGCGAAGTTGAAAGAGAACTTGAAGCGCTTGACACAGCTCGTCAAAAATGCTTCTTGGCCATGAAATCTACTGGATGTGATTTGGCCCTTGCAAGCGAAGGTTCTTTTGGTCCGCATCCTACGATGTTTTTTATGCACGCTGATGATGAAATTTTATTATTGACAGATGCTAAAAATGAACTAGAAATTATTGTTCGATTTCTTACTACCGAAACAAATTTTCAAGGTAGCGAAATTAAAAGCAAGCAAGACTTAATCAACTTCGCCAATGGTATAAAGTTTCCAACGCATGCACTGATTATGAAGAAGGCGAAAGATCAAGTGGATGATGTAAGGAATGGAGTTTCTTAATGGGAAGAATTCATTCATGATTTTTTTTTTTTTTTGAAAAAATTTAAATATTGGTATTTTGA
>CAZSUF010000169.1:1069-3898 GCA_964609875.1 uncultured Bifidobacterium sp. | reverse complement strand
ACATATCAATCTGTCTATGTAGAAACGGATATGAGAGCCATGCATAATCCTTTAAGAATGTCCTTCATAGAAAAGGTCACCGAAAAATTAGTCGCCAAAATAAAATCTACTTGTCCGCAATGCCAAACACCCGGATTTAGTATTTCTATTATCAAAGAAGGTTTGCCTTGTGAGTACTGCCGATTTCCTACGAAGTCAGCAAAAAGTTTTATTTATCATTGCGAGAAATGTGAATTTGAAAAAGAAATTCTTTATCCTGAAAATAAAACAGCCGAAGATCCAATGTTTTGTAACAATTGTAATCCTTAATGTATGATAGAGGTTGGACAAGATCTAGATAAAGCAATTCAATTATTAAGAGCCAACGAATTAGTAGCCATTCCTACAGAAACAGTATATGGACTTGCTGGAAACGCCTTAGAAGAAAAGGCTATTCGGAAAATTTTTCAAATGAAGAAAAGGCCTTTGAATAATCCACTCATTCTGCATATTCATTCATTAGATCAATTGGCTACATACTGCCAAAACATATCCCCTCATGCTTACAAACTCGCTCAAGCTTTTTGGCCTGGTCCTTTAACTTTGTTGCTAGATAAAAGTCATCGTGTGCCCGATTTGGTTACAGCCGGAAGTGCTCAAGTAGCTGTAAGAATTCCAAATCATTCCATGACCTTACATTTACTTCAACAACTCGATTTTCCTTTGGTAGCGCCTAGTGCGAATCCTTTTACAACAATAAGTCCAACCAAAGCCCAGCATGTGGTTTTATATTTTGCAGATAAGTTGTCCTATGTTCTTGATGGCGGTGATTGTCAGCAGGGTATTGAATCTACCATTATAGGCTTTAAAGAAAATCAAGGTCAAGTGTATCGTTTAGGATCTTTGGCCATCGAAGAGATAGAAAAAGTAATCGGGCCATGCGTGTTACTGAATAAGAAAGCTGAACAGACTTTATTGCCAGGCATGTTTCACAAACATTATTCTCCAAGAACGCCTTTCATTTTATCTTCAGATATTCAACAATCCATTCACATAAATTCAGACAAAAAAATAGGTCTGTTGTTATTTGATCAAGGGATGAAGGAAGAGGTAGTTGTACAAAAACTTCTTTCTCCTCAAGGCGATCTTCAAGAGGCAGCTACAAATTTGTACGCCACTATGCACACTTTAGATTCCATGGGTCTAGATTTAATCATTGCTCCATACTTTCCAAATCTAGGTATTGGAAAAACAATCAATGATAGACTCAAAAGAGCTTCAGCCAAATAGTTTGTAGTATAAAGTGGGTGACTATCAATTAACCCATTACGTCAGCAGTCGGGCCATACACGCTAGGTAGAGGAATATTCAGCAATCGCAAGTACACACCCAATTGCGCTCTATGATGATACAGATGATTCATACACCAAGTTCTTACCACAGCAGATTTTGGTAAGGTGAAATAAATTTCTTCGCCATTTCTCATGGTCCATGGTTTGTCAAATTCTGCAGGATCAACTTGCTCCAAAATCACCTTCGTTTTTTCGAGTAGATCATCAAAATAAGCCAATAGCTCTTCATTATTCGCATATACTTTAGGTTTGTAATCCATTTTCGAAAAATCTAATTCATCCATAAGCAGACATTCTTTCCACCAGCCCAAAATCTCAGCCACATGAATAGCCAATTTTCCAAGCTTCATTGATTTTTCATGAGGTTTGTAATCTAAATTGTCGAAAGGGACTAAGGCTAAGAGTTTGCGCGTATTTTGGGCTTCTTGATTCACTTCGGCCCATAAAATTTCACTTAATTTCATTGGATTATTTTTTTTTGAAGCCCAAATGTAAATATTTTTTTGAGTAAAGTTTGATTGATTATTTGGGCAGCAATTCCCGCTATTCGTTCCTACTCCGCCCACGCGAGGCGCGTGGTGCGGGGTATCCACTGCTATCGGGGCTGCAAGCATCCTAGTCATTAGATGCTGTGGTAGTAACCCATGAGCCTTCATCTGCATTGAAAGTATGAAATCACCCTTACGTTAATATTTGTATTCCATAGCGGATTTCGTAGCATGAAATTTTTTCAACTACATCTTCAAGTATAGGTATTATTTGATTATGCGCATTATGCTATTTATTTTATTATTTTTGTCCTCTAAAATAAATTTATGGAAACGCTCACTTCTACAGAACCAATAACTTCAACAAGTCAAGATTTTTTACCCCTATTAGGCACAGATTATGTCGAGTTGTATGTAGGTAATGCCAAACAAGCTGCTCATTATTATAAAACAGCTTTTGGATTTAAAACTTTAGCTTATGCAGGTCCAGAAACTGGCGTAAAAGATAGAGCCTCTTATGTGCTTATTCAAGATAAAATGAGAATTGTGCTGACTTCCCCAATGAATTCATCACACCCGATTGCTGAGCATCACCGAAAGCATGGTGATGGCGTTAAGGTGCTTGCACTTTGGGTTGATGATGCGTATGATGCTTATGAGCAAACCATGAGTCGTGGAGCTAAATCTTATATGGAACCACAAACTATTAGTGACGAACATGGTGAAGTAAGATTAAGCGGTATTCATACGTATGGCGAAGTGGTGCATATTTTTGTGGAAAGAAAAAATTATAAGGGTGTGTTTATGCCTGGATTTAAAGCAGTAGAAAGTAAATACAATCCAGAGCCAGTGGGTTTAAAATATGTTGATCATTGTGTAGGAAATGTAGGTTGGAATCAAATGAATCCTTGGGTGAAATTTTATGAAGATGTCATGGGCTTTAAAAATATTTTAAGTTTCGATGATAAAGATATTTCAACTCAATACACGGCACTTATGAGTAAAGTGAT
>CAZSUF010000169.1:0-1051 GCA_964609875.1 uncultured Bifidobacterium sp. | reverse complement strand
CAATGGAAATGGCTATGTGAAGTTTCCTATCAATGAGCCTGCCGAAGGAAAGAAAAGATCGCAAGTTGAAGAATATTTAGATTTTTACGAAGGAGAGGGCGTGCAACATATTGCTGTGGCTACAGATAATATTGTAGATACAGTGACTAAATTACAACAACGTGGGGTGGAGTTTTTAATTATACCCACTTCTTACTACGATGAATTATTAGATCGTGTAGGACCTATTGAAGAAGATTTGGAACCCCTAAAAAAGCTTGGCATCTTAGTAGATAGAGATGATGAAGGCTATCTATTGCAGATCTTTACTAAGCCAGTTGAAGATAGACCGACCATGTTTTTTGAAATCATACAACGTAAAGGAGCCAAGAGTTTTGGGAAAGGAAATTTTAAAGCCTTGTTTGAGGCGCTAGAATTAGAGCAAGATGCAAGGGGAAATTTGTAAACATTTTTAATTATATTTAATTATTATATCACCCAACTTAAACTCAATTTTATGGAAAGTCAAGAACTCATGGGACAGGAATCATTACCTGCAATTACACCCACTTCAGATGAAAAAACCATGGCTATTTTATCGCACATCTTGGTGATTATCGCTTGGATACTTGCTCCCTTAATTATTTATTTGCTAAAGAAAGATGAATCGGTTTTTGTAAGAGAGCATGCCAAAGAATCTTTAAATTTTCAAATTACTGTACTGATTGGTTATATTATTTCAGGTGTTTTAGTACTTCTGTTAATAGGTGTAGTCCTTATTTGGTTATTAGCCATTGTGAATTTGATTTTTGTGATTATTGCCACTATCAAAGCAAGTGAAGGTAAAATGTATAAATATCCATTTTGCTTGAGGTTGATCAAATAATTTTTTGATATATCAAAATGAAGAAGGTTTGAGCTAAGATGCTCGAACCTTTTTTTGTGATGTATAGTTTCATTTATTTGACTTGACATGAATTAAACAAATGAATGTATTCTTTGGAAATCTCAATGATTATCAGCTAAGTTGCTTTTTAATGCAAATGACTACACATAACAAATCCTTAATTCT
>CAZSUF010000168.1:7384-8575 GCA_964609875.1 uncultured Bifidobacterium sp. | reverse complement strand
CATTTCAAAAAGATTATAACAATAATTTGGTTGTTTCAACATCTTAGAATACGACTAGCCTGATGACTTACAACGAATGAATATCGGGGGCAAAATGAAACCACACTTTGTTTTATCCTTCACTATCCTATCTTTGGGCTGATGAATTTTTTGATCCCCATTCATATACCCAAATTACAAAGTCCCATTCTACACAAGCATCAAATATTGCTTACAGGCTCTTGCTTTACAGAACATATGAGTAATTTTTTAAGTCGGGCCAAAATACGTAGCATGCAAAATTCACATGGCATCATGTTTAATCCATTGAGTTTGTGTGTGGCCCTTCGTGATATTGTAGAAGCCAAAAAATATACTCAGCAAGATTTATTTTTTCACAATGAATATTGGCATAGCTGGAATCATCATTCAGATTTTTCTTTTCGCGATCCCGAGCAAGCTATCGCTAACATAAACAAGAGCATACAAACTCAACACGAATTTCTGAAACAAGCCGATGTGCTTATCATCACGCTTGGATCAGCTTTTGCCTATTACCATCTTGAAGAAAAACGCTATGTGAGCAACAATCATCGCACGCCCTTAAATTGGTTTAGAAAAGATTTGCTTTCATCAGAATTTATGATTCAGGAACTTCAACAATGTATGGATGCATTAAAAAAAATCAATCCTACACTGCAATGTATTTTTACGATTAGTCCTGTGAGACATACCCGTGATGGGGTGATAGAAAATAATCGGAGCAAGGCTCGACTGTTAGAAACTGTGCATGCCTTAAAAGAAATCTATTACTTTCCGTCGTATGAAATTATGATTGATGTGCTTCGCGATTATAGATTTTATGATAGCGATTTAGTACATCCAAACTACCAGGCCACACAATATATATGGGAACAATTTCTCACGCATTGTATACATCCTGATGCAAAACTGGTAATAGAACAATGCGAAAAATTATTTAAAGCCATGCATCACAAACCTAAAGATGCAAATAGCCTGGCGCATGCAGCTTTTAAAAAAGAAAATTTGCAACTTTGTCAAAGCTTACAACAAGCATATCCTTATATAAATTTGCAACAAGAAATCGACTACTTTAGTTAGACCAAACATTCACACATGATAGCCGCACTTTCTTTATCAGATTTTTTATCTCAAGCCAAAAACAGCTTGGTGATTGATGTGCGCACGCCT
>CAZSUF010000168.1:0-7358 GCA_964609875.1 uncultured Bifidobacterium sp. | reverse complement strand
AAGGAAGAATATTCGATGCCGTAAATATTCCTTTATTTACCAATGAAGAAAGAGTGCTGGTAGGAACAGCTTATAAACAACAAGGTCGTCAGCCTGCTATATTATTAGGCTTTGAATTAATCGGTTCGCGCTGGGCCCAATACATTCGAGAGATTGAAAACATGTTGAAAGAAAAATCGCTGCCCTCATCGACTAAGATACTTGTGCATTGTTGGCGAGGTGGTATGCGCAGTGCAGCTATGGCTTGGGCATTACAGATGTATGGATTTAAAGTAGCCACTTTACAAGGCGGATATAAAACCTATAGAAAATTTTGTGTGGCGCAATTCGACTACAACTATAAATTTCTAGTCTTAGGTGGCAAAACGGGTTCAGCAAAAACCCGAACTTTACTCGAAATGAAATCTTTAGGCGAGCAAGTAATTGATCTCGAAGGTTTGGCTTGTCATCAAGGTTCATCTTTCGGATCTAAAGGAATCGACAATCAACCTTCACAAGAACAATTTGAAAATTTAGTGGCGCATGAGCTTGTACAGATGGATAAACACAAATTGATTTGGTTAGAAAATGAAAGCATCACCATTGGTCGCAGAGCTATCCCCTTGCCTATTTACAAACAAATGCGACTCACTCACGTGATTGATATGTTGGTGCCTTTAGAAGCCAGAGTAGATTTTCTTTTCGAAGATTATGGACATCTTGATCCTGCATTTTTAAAACAATCAGTCATCAATATTGCAAAGCGGCTTGGCCCTCTCCAAACCAAGATGATACTTCAAGCCATAGATGAAAATAGGCTCAAAGATTTTATTAGACAAACCTTGGTTTACTACGACAAAACATATAGCCAAGGCAAAACAGCGCGCGTGGCAGATACGGTCCATTGTATCGAACTTGCTTCAACAGATTCTAAAAGCAATGCATTAGCTGTCATTGAATTTTCGAGATCGATTCAAAATAACATGGTTTCTTAATTGAATATTTTTTGGGGTGCGTGTCAGCGGAATTGTCATCGTTGTTCAAACTTTGTTCCTGTTACCGCTGCCACCGGGCTATCCATTCCAAGCCATCTCGTTTTGAAGAACGAGATGGGCTTTCCATTACTATCACTCGCACGTTGCTTTTCAGTTAGGAATTAACAATATAGTTCTAAAAAAGGTAATTGAATTTTGTCATGAAGTCAACATGTAATTTTCAATGAGCACAGCCTACCCTATTTACTTTTTCCTCTGTGCTTCTCTGTGTTGTATTTCCTCTGTACTTCTCTGTGTTATTATATCTTTATTAAATTTAGTCTCTAAGTAAATAAACAAATGATCAATATAGCTTGTTGGTGAAGAGCACCAACAAGTGCAACACCTAATGAACTGCCAGAAGATGGAGAAGCTAGAAATAATTATCGTTCAAATAGCATATTAAATTAAATTGTTTATATTCGATTTAAAACAAACAAGCCAGAATGAACTTAAAAAATAAACACATTTCTTACTTTCTAAGTTTATTGCTAGGCTGTTTTGCCTTACCTGCATCGGCACAAATTATTTTTTATCAAGAACCCATGAATCATCAAGTGGTTGCAAGAGATTTATTAACCAATGAGGGTCTACTAAAGTGGAATTTTTCAATAAAATCCAATTTAAATATTCAAAAATTATATATCCAAACTTATAGAGATAGCATTCATATTAGTTCTGACACACTTTATGCAACTTATTTCTCAGATTCCGCTTTGATTAGTTTTCAGAAGCCAATACCTGCAGAATTACATAATTATAGTTTTAAATTAATTGGCATTCGAAATAGTTCTATAGCAGATACCATATTAAAAGAGTATCATTCTATTGTTGCTGGGGATGTTTATGTATTTGCGGGACAATCTAATGGGGAGGCTGAAATAAGCTTTGGGAGTGCAGCTTATGCCAAATCTGATTTCATTAGAACTTTTGGCAGAGGAAATATTTATGAAGGAGACGCCTTATATTGGTATACAGCAGAACCTGATTCAGGATACTTTTTTATTGGAGGGATAGGTCAATTAGCATCTCAATTTGCCAAGAAACTAATGGACACTCTTCAAATCCCCATATGCATTATCAATGGCTGCAAAGGTGGGGTAACCTTGCAAGAACAATTAGTCGATTCATTAAATCCAACCTCTCCCTTATCGATTTACCAGCAATTAAAATTGCGTTTAGAATATACAGGATTGTCCAAATCTGTTCGAGCTATGATATGGTTTCATGGAGAGCAAGACGCATATAATGGCACTGCAGTGGATTTATACAAAAATCAAATGAACCAGCTTGCAGCTTCTTGGGAAATCGATTATCCAAACATTGAAAATATTTATGTTTTTCAACTTAAACTAGGTTGTTTAGGTTCTGAAAATTATTTAAAACATTTGATAGTTCAAGAGGCCCAAAGATTGTTTTCAATTTCAAACCCAAAGACCATTTTAATTAGTACGAATAATGTTGCTCAGTATAATTCTTGTCATTATCAAGTAGATGGTTATGAAAGGCATGCAAATAAGCTTTTTAAATTAGTTTTATCACACCAATATCATTTTGAACTACATGAAATTGAAACCCCACAACCAACTTTAGCCAGATTTGATCATAGAGGTGATATAATTTTAAAATTCGGAAATTCAAGCGATAATTATTCCGTGAGTGAAGGCATAGAGGAAGCCTTTGTTCTTGAAGGTGGCTCATTTGAAATTACTTCTGCCAAGTTATATAAAAACGCACTGACCCTAAAGTATGTTTCAAAACAAGGAAGTTTAGATATTCCAACAAGTGTAAGTTATAAGAGCCATATTCAATTATCTTACCCTTTTTTACAAAATAAAGGAGAGCTAAACTTGGCATGTTTTTATAAATTTCCCATAGAGAATTATGTGAAAATTTCAGACGAGGTTGAAGTAAATATTTACACGCTTCGAGATAAGCCTTCTCTAATAATTATTGAAACAAAAGATAATCCTGTTGTATTTAGAATTCATTCAGTGGAAGGTAGACTATATAAGAATATTGCTTTAGAAAAGAAAACAACATTTAGTTTTAATCTTAATGAATTGCCAAAGGGAATTTATATTGCAACTACCCAAGAAAAAGGGGTATTGAAGAATATTAAATTTAAAAATTTTTAGTCGAGCTTACACCAATTAGACAAGCCAAATAAACCAATCGGTATTAATTATTGTCAATGGCATCAATCTTCCTTTTCTTTGTAGCATGGAACATCAAAACGAACAAATTAAACTCACACAATATTCTCATGGTGCTGGTTGTGGTTGCAAAATTGCCCCAGCCGTTTTAGATCAAATATTACACAGTTCAATTCCTAAAAGGCAAGATCATCATTTATTGGTTGGTAATGATACTCGGGACGATGCTGCTGTATATGACCTTGGTAATGGAACTGCCTTAATTTCGACCACGGATTTTTTTATGCCCATTGTAGATGACGCCTATGACTTTGGACGTATTGCTTCTGCAAACGCCATCAGCGATGTGTATGCTATGGGAGGCAAACCCATTTTAGCTATTGCGATTCTAGGTTGGCCTATTGATAAACTTTCGCCTGAAGTAGCACAGCAAGTTTTAGAAGGTTCTCGTGCCATTTGTGCCGAAGCTGGCATCACACTAGCTGGTGGTCATAGCATCGATTGTCCTGAGCCTGTTTTCGGATTGGCAGTGAATGGTCTTGTATCCTTAGAAAATTTAAAGAAGAATTCAACAGCCACTGCAGGTTGTCAACTTTTTTTGACCAAACCTTTAGGCGTAGGCATACTCACCACTGCACAGAAAAAAGGCATACTCCTTCCCGAACATGCTAGCATTGCACCTAAGTCTATGTCTACACTCAATCAATTAGGTGAAGTGTTCGGACAACTGAGTTATATCAAAGCCATGACAGATGTTACCGGCTTTGGGTTATTGGGTCATTTAAGTGAAATGTGTGAAGGAAGCGGATTACAAGCCATCATTGAATTTGATAAGGTACCAGTAATTCCTGAAATTGATATGTATCTTGAACAACAAGCCATACCTGGGGGAACCATAAGAAATTGGAAAAGCTATGGCCATAAGGTGGGTAAACTCAGTGAAAGACAAAAATTTATTTTAGCGGACCCTCAAACAAGTGGCGGACTTTTAGTAGCTGTTGAAGAAGAATTTGTGAGCGATTTTATTTCTTTGTTGCAAGAAAAAGGATTAGCTGAAGCATGCTGTATACCTTTTGGAAAATTAGTTCAAACAAACTCATCTGAGAAAATGATTCAACTCGCGAGTTAGGATTGCAAAATAGGAGAGTACATAAGATTTATTGATTCAACAATTTTTCTAAACGCTTTTCAAAAACACCTGTTGAGTAGGCATCAGATTCTCTGGATTTTTTAATGATACTTGCATGCTTATACTTTTTGATTTGGATAGGAGACACTAAATTAATTTTGATTGTTGTATGTGACTCATCTATTTTAATGACATGGATTTTCCATTCGCAGATACCTTCATATGGTTCCAACGTAGTTTGATTGCCAGGTTTGTATTTTGTCTCAGCCACTGCCACCGCATCTGGCATTATTGCTACATTCTCTTTAGAGCAAAGTAAAGACTCATTCTCTATTAATGTCATTAACCCATCCTCCCTACTATGAATTTTAAAACCCTTACCCTTCAAAGAATAAGCATCAATAAGCTGATTCCAAACCTTATCAAAGCCTTGATTAATAGAAATTTCTTTCGCTTGGTTTACTTGTGCAATTAATGTTAAACTATATAAGAAAGAGAGAAGAACAAAAATATATTTCATAATGACTTTGTTTAAATTTAAATGTAATTTATCTTTTCGAAAGTTTAGTACATGCTAGATCAATATTTTTATAAGGGCTTATTAATGAATACCGAATCGATGTAAATGTATTCCATTCATAATTTGATCATAGTCCCTGTTTTCTGTATTCGTTAGTAGCCCAAAGAAGTTATTTAAACATGTCAACTTGTTCTTTGGAGAATATCTCTTAGAAAGTTGAGATTAAAAACTCTAATATTTGGAACTTATCGGCAAAAAGTTCAATTTTGATACTATCAAATGATACTATCATGAAGCCCCCTTATGAAATAACTCCGCTGATATTAAGACTAGTCTCCTCAATTTCTGAAAAGCTTGGAGTAGTGAATGCAAATTATCTCAATCACCAATCAATACAACTTCGAAAACAGCATAGAATTCAAACAATTCATTCTACTTTACAAATTGAAGGAAATACACTTACTGAAGAACAAATAACTGCGATCATAGAAAACAAAAGGGTTATAGGACCTAAAAAAGATATTCTCGAAGTTTTAAATACAATAACTCTCTATGAAAATATTAAATCATATAATTATTCTACAGAAAAACACTTTTTGCAAGCTCATCATGAATTAATGAATGGATTAATTGCAGGTGCAGGAAGATACCGAAATCAAGGGGTAGGCATAGTCAAGGGGGAAAAACTTCAACATGTGGCTCCGCCTCATCAAAATGTCCCCTTTCTTATGAAAGATTTATTTAGATATGTAAAGAAAACAGATGAATTAATCCTTATTAAAAGCTGTGTATTTCACTATGAAATGGAATTTATTCATCCATTTTTAGACGGGAATGGAAGAATGGGAAGGTTATGGCAAACAATGATTTTAATGTCTGAATATCCCGTTTTTGAATTTCTATCTTTTGAAACTTTAATTAGTAAAGCTCAAGATGATTATTTTAAATCATTGGCAATATGTGACAAACAAGGTAAATCTACCATTTTCATTGAATACATGTTAGATATCATTAATAAATCATTAGAAAGCTTATTACAGTATAATAATAGAATTCTCAAGGATATTGATCGTTTAACCTATTTTATTAATATGAATTTCAAGGAATTTACAAGAAAAGACTACATGAACATGTTTAAGGATATTTCGTCTGCTACCGCTAGCAGAGATTTAAAAAAAGGGATTGAACTAAATTTACTGAAAAGTATGGGAAGCAGCAATAAAACAACATACTCTGTACAAAAATGACCATGACATGTAAATTTTATCGATGCTCTTAAAAGTCCTTGCTACTTTTTTTTTTGCATAACTCGTTAAAAGAAAACTCTTCAAAGAGGTCACTAATTAATTTACTTCTTTGCATCTTTGTGCTTATGAGTGATTTGTATTCAAAAAGAGGGGTATCAGCACAAAAGGAAGATGTGCATCATGCCATCAAAAACCTAGACAAAGGTTTATTTCCTAATGCATTTTGCAAAATATTGCCAGACACCTTAACAGGTAGCGATGATCATTGTTGTATCATGCATGCCGACACAGCTGGCACTAAATCAATCCTTGCTTATTTGTATTGGAAAGAAACTGGTGACCTCAGTGTGTGGAAAGGAATAGCGCAAGATGCCATTGTGATGAATATTGACGACATGATTTGCGCTGGAGCAACCAATCATTTTGTTCTTTCTTCCACGATTGCAAGAAACAAAAATTTAATTCCTAAGGAAGTGCTGAGCGCAGTTATACAAGGTTGTGATGAATTACTCCGTGAATGGAAAAATTATGGTATTGACATTCAGATGGCAGGTGGAGAAACAGCTGATGTGGGTGATTTAGTCAAAACAATAGATGTAGGTTATACAGCCTTTGCAAGATTTAAGAAGCAACATGTCATTACCATTCAACCAAAAGCAGGTGATGTAATTGTTGGTCTTGCTTCATTTGGTCAAGCTAGCTATGAAAGCGAATACAACAGTGGCATTGGATGTAATGGGCTTACAAGTGCCAGACATGATATACTTGATCAGAGTTATGCAGTAAATTATCCAGAGAGTTATGATGGGGGACTTCCACCCGAAGTATGTTATATTGGAAAACATAAACTTACAGATATTGCTTCCAATGGTTTACCGATTGGAAAGTTATTATTATCCCCTACCAGAACCTTTGCTCCTATCATCAAGCATGTAGTAGAAAATTATCGTAACAACATACATGGCATCGTACATAATACGGGTGGAGCACAAACTAAATGTTTGAAATATTTTAATGAGCCTGTAAGAATTATTAAAGATAATTTATTTACACCCCCGCTTATTTTTGACTTGATACAAGAATCTTCTCAGATTTCTTATCATGACATGTATCAGGTATTTAACATGGGCACTCGTTTGGAGTTATATACGGATGCTCAGACTGCTGAGGCTATTATTTCTTATGCGCAAACATGGCAAGTAGATGCTCAAATTATTGGTCGTGTTGAAGCATCAACTAAAAAAGAATTAATTGTAAGAAATGAGTTTGGAGAGTTTGTATATGAATAATTTG
>CAZSUF010000167.1:7051-8623 GCA_964609875.1 uncultured Bifidobacterium sp. | reverse complement strand
ACTTGTGTTGCTATTTCAGCATTTGATTCGCCTGAAAATCGACCTACCATAAATTCCGGATAATGGTCGTTATTTGAAATATAGGCATACCCAATATCACTTGGACCTGCTAAGGCTATGTTTGAATAATTTTCATTTCTTGGAGGAATTTGTACATTGTCTCCAACTAAAAGTAAATAGGCAATTTTATCATTATTTTGATAATAGTATTTTACTAAATTCTGAATATTGCTTTCATTCACTCCTCCTGAAATGGTGTCGATGTTAACTAGTATTGTTTTGATGCCTTTCATCTCTTTCCACTTAATAAAGGATGTCAATTCACCTAAGAAATTTGAAGGTGATAAAATAAGCATATTACCTTGCTCAATAATAGGGGAGTAACGCACTTTTTTGCCATAATTAATAAAATGATTTTGATAAATACCAGCAAATTCATCAACTATAGTTTTAGGTAAATTATTGCTATTTTCTTGATTGAGATCTTTACTGAATTCTATCTTTATTTTGATATGTGAATAAGCCCGTAATGATTGTTGAATGGGGTTATATAAAAATGGATAGATCTGTAATGACTGACCTTTTAAATCTCTAAACACATAAGGTTGTTGCAAGGTGCCTATTGCTGTAGGGTAATACTTATTTTCATCATAAAAAGATCCATAGGTATAAGGAATATTTGATGGGTTAATATCGCGAGTAATTTTACCCTTACTTGGTGCAATTTTTATTTGTTTAATTTCTTCGTATTCACTTTCTAGTATAGTTATATGACTTGTCACATTAAAAGGAATATTCAATGCATAGGAAATGTGAGGTAAATTTGGTGCGCCGAGTACTAGGTTGGGCGAAGAATTCTTCACTTCTATGAGATGTTCAATTCCCTTATCAGTATAAATAGGTTTTAATTTATACGAACCAGCTTGAAAATCAAGAATGATTTCTTTTTCATTATTAACTAAAACTTCTACCTGATTTGCATCTTGAGCTTTTAAATCAAGTAAATTTAGGCATGTAATTAGAGCGATGAATATCCTTTTCATAAAAAATTAATTGAATCAAAAATAATTCATTTATTTCAAAATTGCCTAAGTTTGCTGTTAAATACTAAATTAGTTTGTTCAAACTTAATTTTTTATTTCAACCTCGGGGTGTTTCACTAGGTGAATCTGAGATCAAACCCGTGAACCTTGAACAGGTAATGCTGTTTAGGAAAGGTAAGTGAATTCTTTTCTCTTACCGATTTTTGTTAACCTGCAACCTCACTCAGGGCTGCGCAAAATGAATGTATGAAGAAGAAATTCGTTTTTTTATTCACCCTAATTATGGGCTCTCAAGTTGTTTTTGCACAACAACAACAACAGAATCAAGACACTCTACGAAGAATTGAACTACCCGCCACTTTGGTAGTAGTTAAGGAAACTTGGAATACAAAAGAATCTGAAATCTTGAGACCCAAACTCATCAAGCGGTTTAATCAAGCTAAAGACTTACCTTATTTATTGAATCAGTTAAGTGGCATTGTTGTTAGCTCAGATGCTGGCACAGGAACGGGGTATACGGGCATTAGAA
>CAZSUF010000167.1:0-7041 GCA_964609875.1 uncultured Bifidobacterium sp. | reverse complement strand
GAATCCCTGTCAATGATCCTGAAAGTCAAGCTACCTATTTTGTCAACACACCCGACCTTCTTTCATCAGCGAATCAGATAGAAATAAGTAAGGGTATCGGAAGCTCAAAAAATGGGAATGGTTCATTTGGAGGAAGTATTAGTGTGAATAATTTAGACTTAAATTATTCAAAACCTTATGTGGGTTATCAAACAGACTTCGGATCATTCCGTACATTGAAAAACACAGTTAAATTGTCGACAGGTTTGATCCAGAATAAATTTATTTCAACAATTCGACTTTCGTCAATTCAATCAAATGGATATGTTCAGAGATCGGCTTCAAATCTCAACTCATTACAATTTACTTCGAAATATATCTTTCAACCGGGAACACAACTTGTATTTAATTATCTCAAAGGAAAAGAAAAAACTGGTCAGGCCTGGAATGGTGTTCCTCAAGATAGCCTTCAACAAAATAGAAGGTTTAATGAATTAGGACTTAAAAGCGATGGTACTTATTATAAAAACCAAACAGATAATTATGGGCAAGATTATTATCAATTATTTTTTGATCATAAAATCAATCAACAGTTAAATTTTGGAAGTGCTTTATTTTACACAAAAGGAAAAGGATATTACGAAGAATTTAAAATGAAGCAATCATTTTCTAAGTACGGATTGAACAATTTAATTATTGGAAGTGATACTTTATTTGAGTCTGATATCATCAGGCAGTTATGGCTAGATAATGATTTTTATGGAGGTAGAGCTTTTTTAACTTATTTATCCAACAAAACAGATGCGGGTATTTATTTAAATGTAAACCAATATAAAGGAAGGCATTTTGGCGAAATCATTTGGGCCGAATATGGGATACCTAATAAGTATCGATGGTATAATTTATCCTCTAAAAAATCTGATATTAATTTATACGGGATGTTAGATCATAGATTTAATAATGCTTGGTCTATATTTTTTGACATGCAAGTACGAAAAGTACAATACCAAATAAATGGCTTCAGGAACAACCCAACAATACAACATGATTTAAGTTATTTGTTTTTTAATCCTAAGTTTTCATTGAATTGGCAATACGGTAATCATAAGGTGAATGTAATGATCGGAGCCGTACAAAAAGAACCTAATAGAGATGATATTGAAGCTGGTGTTGAAAGTTTACCAAAGCCTGAAAGGTTATATAATATTGAATTGAAGTATGACAAAAAAGGTAAAAATTATTTAACTACATTGAATTCATACTTGATGTATTACAAAGATCAACTCATACTTACTGGCAAAATTAATGATGTAGGTGCCTACACCAGAACCAATGTGCCGAATAGTTTTCGAATAGGTTTAGAAATTGAGCAACGCTTATTTAATCGAAATCGTTCTGTAGAATTAGCCTTAAATGCGAGCTTTTCAATCAACCAAATTATTAATTTCTCAGAATATATCGACGATTATGACAATGGCGGGCAAATAATAAAAAACTATAATTCAACTGATATTGCCTTTTCTCCCAATACAATTCTTGGTGGCAGAATAACATTCTTCCCTATGAAAATTTTGCAGTACAAGCAAGTCGAAAATTTTTCAATTGATATACTACCAAAATACGTGAGTCAGCAGTTCTTAGATAATACAAGTAATACCGCAAGGGCTATTCCTTCATTTTTCTTATCTGATGTTTTATTTAATTGTCCCGTTTATCTCAAACATCATACTACCATTCAAGCAAGAATTGGACTGTATAATATCTTTAATCATCTTTACGAAAACAATGGGTATACTTTTTCATATCTCTACAATCAAACGGTAACAACCCAAAATTATTATTTCCCTCAAGCTGGTTTCCATTGGCTTGTTGGATTGGGTGTTGAATTTTAAAAAGTGCTTAGATTCAGAATTTACTATGATTGCAACTTAAAGCTGTGTTCGTCATATTACTCATGAAAATGTAACACACAGGCTTTCTCAATTGAAGTTTTAGTGAATACTTCTAGTCTTCAAGAAATTCTTATTTCACTAAAAGCGGCAAGAAACAAAATGAATTTGAATGTTGAAATAAGAACCAGAAAATGATTACTCTACAGTGACACTTTTAGCTAAATTTCTTGGTTGGTCAACATTACAACCTCTCATCAAAGCAATATGGTAAGATAAGAGTTGTAAAGGCACAATAGAAATTAATGGAGAAAGTAATTCATCAGTTTCAGGTATTTCAATTACATCATCAGCCAAGCCTTTGATGACATCGTCACCTTGTAAAATAATGGCAATGACTTTTCCTTTTCTGGCTTTTACTTCTTGAATATTTGACACTATTTTCTCATGCGCACTTCTATTTGTTGCGATAAAAACTACCGGCATATCTTCGTCTATCAAAGCAATAGGGCCGTGCTTCATTTCTGCAGCAGGATAGCCTTCTGCATGGATATAAGAAATTTCTTTAAGTTTTAAGGCACCTTCTAAAGCAATAGGGAAGGCGAGTCCACGACCGAGATAAAGAAAATTACGTGCGTTATAATATTTAGCAGCTATTTCTTTAATCTGTGAATCAAGTTTCAATGTTTCTTTTACTTTATTTGGAACTAATTCCATTTCATAAAGAATTTGTCTTAACCTAGATTGAGAAATTGTTCCTTTACTTTGGGCTAGTTGCAAGGCTAATAAAGTTAAGAGTGTAACCTGAACTGTAAATGCTTTTGTTGAGGCGACTCCTATTTCAGGGCCTGCATGGGTATATGATCCTGCATGCGAAGCACGAGCAATCGAAGAACCAATGACATTGCAAATACCATAAATTAAAGCTTGTCTTTCTTTTGCAATTTGCATAGCAGATAATGTATCTGCTGTTTCTCCAGATTGAGAAATGGCGATTACAACATCTTTTTCAGTGACAATGGGATTTCGATATCTAAATTCTGAAGCATATTCAACTTCTACGGGTATACGAGCAAGTTCTTCAATGAGATATTCTCCAATTAAACCACTATGCCAAGATGTACCACAAGCTGTCACAATAAATCGTTTGGCATTATTAATTCTCGCAGCAAATTCGTTGATGCCACCGAGTTTAATCCAACCCTGCTCAGCATTCATTCTGCCACGCATACAATCTAGAATTACTTGTGGTTGCTCATAAATCTCTTTCAACATGAAATGCTCATAACCACCTTTTTCAATTTTCTCCAAATCCATTTCTAATTTTTGGATATACGGAGACTTTTCAATATTGCCTAAAGTTTTAATATCAAGATTTCCATTTCTATTTAAAACTGCAAATTCTTCATCGTCTAAATACACTACATTTTTAGTATATTCAATAATAGGAGAGGCGTCTGAAGCTACAAAAAACTCGCCTTTCCCAATTCCAATCACAAGTGGGCTTCCCTTTCGTGCAGCCACTAATTTATTGGGTTCTCTTTTATCTAAAACTACAATAGCATAAGCGCCTATCACTTCATTTAAGGCCACGCGAACCGCTTCTTCAATACTTAATTTATCTTCTTTTTGAATATCTTCAATAAGATTCACCATCACTTCTGTGTCAGTATCACTTGTAAAAGTATACCCGCGCTGAATTAATTCTTCTTTAATGGAAGCATAGTTTTCTATGATTCCATTATGAATGATGGCAAGATTTCCAGAGTTGGATAAATGAGGATGTGCATTTCTATCGCAAGGTACACCATGGGTAGCCCAACGAGTATGACCAATTCCGATGTCTCCATCAATTTTTTGGCCTAAGGCAAAAGCTTCTAATTCAGAAACCTTACCTTCTTTTTTGTATATATTTAATGAACCATTTAATAAAGCTACTCCTGAGCTATCGTAACCACGATATTCTAATCTTTTTAATCCTTTAATTAAAATTGGATAAGCTTCTCGTGATCCGATGTAAGCAACAATTCCACACATAATATATTATTTGTCTAGTTTAGTATAAATAAGATTCAACGTAGGCTTAAATTCTGAAGCTTGGCTACCGCTTCCCCGTAACATTACGCGATAAGCTCCAGGTATACCTATATTTAATCCCATAATTTTCAGCCTAAAGGTAGTATCTTTTTGCGAAATTACTTGCTGAAAAGTTTGAGTAAGGTTAAATTTATATTGTGTTATTGTTTTTCCATTGACAGCAGATGTATAAGTATTTCCATCTACATAGCCAGCACCGAATGAACTATATTCAGCAGGAATGGCATCGTTGCCACTTGCATCTGTTTTAAAGATTTGCATTCTTGGAACTAGGCCATAAATTTGATTGAAATCAAAAGCAAAAGGCGATACAGACGTAAAAATCAATTCAGCCTTATTTACAATTCTATTATCAAGATTAGTGATTGAAGGAAATCTTATTAAAGCCGCCATTCCAGGTTCATTTTGAATAAACAAAACTGAATCTCCATTTGCCGAAGTATTCCCCATGAAGTTTTGCACAACTGTGCCAGAATAATCTCTCAGTATGGTATTAAATCTATTACAATAACTAGGATCAAAGCCAAGTACATCAACAGTGGTGTCAGCAAAGCCTGAAGTATTTGTATATCGATAATACACATTCAATCTTGTTCCATAGGTATTAAAAAATCCAAGGGTAGAACCATTATTAGCTTCTGGTTGAACTGAGAAGCCTTTCCACCACTCAAGAAACTTGGTATAGTTGGCTGCAGCACCATTAGATGCAGAATCTACCTGAGCTTGAAGACTATCAATAAACCAAGACGCCATTTTGAATCTTATTTGAGGTATAGCTTTTGTAGTGCCAACTATTGGTGAATCTATTCGGAAATTTTGAAAATTTACTGTCTGACTACCTAAAGGTTTTGAATAATCCACCACATCTTGCGTAAATTCATATTGAGCAGAATCTCTAGAAAATGCTTTGAGGGAGCGATAGACTGTAAATTTTTGAGAGGATGGATACAGCGTATCTCCATAGGAAGTTTTATAAGGAATTGATAAAACAATGGAATCTATGGTTCTTTGTGTTCCTATTTGTTGAGCTTTAAATTGAAAATTGGCTACACTAGGAATTACCTCAACATGAAATGAAGCAGTTGTTTTACCGAAAATAGGATCTAATTCAATGGTGCCTAATGCATGATAGAAACTTGATGCACTAGAAACACGGCTAGATTTGCCCATGCCTCCTGTGATTAATGAATCTTGATATACATTTTCAGTGATTATTTCAGTACTAAAATCTTGAAATGTATTAATATTATCAATAGGTGGTACTAAATCAGGAGGTAGAATTGTATTTTCCTTACACCCATTCAATATTAAAGAAACACACAACACACATACAGATATGCTGTAACCCCAATTTGGGTGAAAAGAAAATTTACTCATGAATTCTATTTGCCGGCCAAGTTATGATATAGTTCCATAATATCAGTCACATCTTCATTAGCTGAACTGAAATTTAACACTTTTTTACTTCTAGAAGGTTTGATAGCAGATATTAACTTATCGTCAATGCCTCCATCAGCAAATATAGCAGCATCTGCATTTTTTGCACCTCCGATATTCATATCCAAACTTGCACCGTCTTTATAAATTTCCATATCCTTGTCTTTCAAAGGGGTGCTAGCTAATACTTGTTTTGAAAAGGTTTCTCCAAGTTTTTCACTAAGCACTTCACTCGTAGAAGAATAGATGATTTTAGAATTAGCAAATACAGGTTCTTTTTTATAGTAAGATTTAATATACATGGGAATCAATGCACTCATCCAACCATGAACATGAATGATATCAGGAGGCCAACCAAATTTCTTTACTGTTTCTAAAGCTCCTTTACAGAAAAAAATCGTGCGCTCTGCATTATCAGCATAGGCGGCTCCATTTTCATCATGAAAAGTCTGCTTTCGTTTAAACATATCTTCGTTGTCCATGAAATAAACTTGAAGCCTAGCATTTGGTAGTGAAGCAACTTTAATTACTAATGGATGATCTTCTTTATCTACAGTAATATTGATTCCTGATAACCTTACTACCTCGTGTAATCGATGTCTACGCTCATTGATGGTGCCAAATCTTGGCATGATCGCTCTCACTTCATACCCAGACTCATTTGACTTAACAGCCAATAAATTAAGTATTTTGGCAAAATCTGTTTCCTCATTGTAAGGAGCAAATTCGTGCGAAATAAAAAGAACTTTTTTCTTTTGGATTACTGACATGTATTTAACTATTTTTAGTTAAGACTAATATTCGGGGTGCAAATGTACAACTTTTTCCTGTAAAATAAATCAGTTAGAATAAGCGTATGGAAATCAGCGTGTTAAGCTAAATCGGGAGGCTGAAATTATGATTTTTTACACTAACAGCCTTGACGATCTTCAATATGATAGAAATTACGATCTTGAGAATTTCTTGAAATCAATTCTCCAAGAAAACCAGCCAAAAATAGCTGAGTTCCTAAAATAATAGAGGTAATACCAAAATAAAACAAGGGCCTTTCAGTCATTTTATATTGAAGAAACACAAATTTGTCTATAATCAAGTATACAGCAATTGCAAAGCCAAATAGAAATAATAAGGTTCCCCAAAGCCCAAAAATATGCATAGGTTTTTTCCCATATTTTCCCACAAACATCAAGGAAGCTAAGTCTAAAAAACCATTCACAAAACGCTCTAACCCAAATTTGCTGACTCCATATTTTCTGGCTTGATGGGCTACGGGCTTTTCTCCAATTTTTCTAAATCCAGCCCATTTAGCCAATACAGGTATGTAACGATGCATTTCACCATAAACTTCAATGGATTTTATGACTTTGCGCTTATAGATTTTTAGCCCGCAATTCATATCGTGCAGTTTAGTGCCACTCATTTTACCAGTGACATAATTATATAGTTTAGATGGAAGATTTTTAGTGAGTGCATTATCATATCTTTTTTTCTTCCAACCACTGATCAAATCCAACCCTTCTTCTTTGATCATCGCATAAAGCAATGGAATTTCTTCTGGAGAATCTTGCAAATCAGCATCCATTGTTACTATATAATCTCCTTGAGCAGCCTTGAATCCTTCATTTAAAGCGGCAGATTT
>CAZSUF010000166.1:3557-8634 GCA_964609875.1 uncultured Bifidobacterium sp. | reverse complement strand
ATCAATTTATGTTTGAAACACCTTTTATGTTGATTTGGTCTGAGTTCCTTTTATGATTATTTTTTTGGGCGGCAAGCGGGCTATTCACTGCAATCCGCGCGAGGCGCACGGGATTTTCGTTACTATCCCTGCCGCAATACAACAGGCGTATTTAAATGTTCTTTGGGCCTTATTCTTTATGAGTGTAGAAGTTAGTTCATTCCATTTTTATTTTTGCTATACGTGCGGAATAGAAAGCATTCAACTCAAATTTGTGTAAAAGCGATACTGACGCAATATCAATGTTGGTGCAAGTGGTAACTTATATCTCGGTAAACATTTCAACCAATTCATTTGTTAAAATTAGCTCATTGTATCCCTTCTTTCTTAAGCCTTCAACTAGAGCTTTATCTCCACTCCAAAGTTTCTGTTTAAAATACATTCCCATAGCTATGAATATTGTGTCTTTTTCATCAATATCAAATGTTAGCTTGTAAGCTTCATTGATTACTTCTTTGGGAATCATTCCTTCGTTAAAGAAATGGATGCGTTTTAACATTTGATACATTACATCTAAGAATTCTACTTCGGTAAGTTTGGATGCCTTGATTAACTTCTCCTTATACTTGAATAGTTCTTTTTAACTAAAATAGCAACCTGTAAGTTGTAAATGAAAATGGGGATTTAGAATGATTTCTGCAATTCGTCCATCAGATTTTGAAATTGAACTAAAAATCAAGTTCGTATCAATAATTAATCTCATTTTAAAAACCTAGACTTATTGTTATTCCACCATTGTTCTTGGGCTTCTTCTGCTAAATCATCTATTTCCTTTTCAGTAGCTTGGCTTTTAGAAATAATACTTTTAGCATTGAGATAATCAATAAAATCTTGAATAAAATCAAATTTTATTGAACTTGGCACCCTAATTACTGTTTCATTGTTTATTGATTCTACAGTCATTTCTTTTTTATCCAAATTTAAACTTTATTTTATTAAACTCTCCATTTGCTGATATTTTATTGATATCGGGCCATTTGCTCTAACATGATGAGAATTAATCATATCAATTCAATACACGTTATTGAGTAAACCCTATTCAGGAAATCTTAGTTGATAAAGCTGACTAATTCTATATCAAAAATTAAGTGACTATTCGCAGGAATTTTTGGTTGTGTGATGCTGCCATAAGCTAGGCTAGCTGGAATAAATAATTTTATTTTTCCGCCTTTTCCAACTAAGGGAATGCCTAATTGCCAGCCTACAATCAAATTCTTGAGCGGAAAAGTTACCGTGCTCGTGCTTTGATCGAATACAGTCCCATTTAAAAGCATGCCTGAATATTTTACCGACACATCGGAGCATAAGTTAGGTTTGCTATTATTTCCAGCAGTTTGAATTTGATAATGAATTCCACTGCCATGTTCAGTTGCAGTAAGTCCGTTAGTTGTTAAATAGGCTTTTATATCTGCAATTTCAGCAGCAGTGGCTACTTTGGTAGAATCTGCTAAGTCGCAAGTATCCTTTTTACATTGCGTCAACAACAAGATAGAAGAGAGTAGGAGTAAGAAGATTTGTTTCATAATTGGAATTTGATGAATGTTCAATTGAAGGTGAACAAGCTTAGTGCTTGATTAGAAGACTTAAAAAAAAAGCCATCACAAGGATGGCAAAGATATCTTTACTAGGATAAATTATTTTTTAGCCAAATGCTCGGCAATTTTATCTTTATGTACGATCAATTCTTTAAAAGTATAAGCACCTGTTTTAGGGCTTCTCACTGCACGAATTACTTTTGTCCAGTTTTTCGCATCTGCTGAAGCTTTTAAATCTTTTTTCTGTGCGGTTTTAGCTGCTTTTGCCATGATTTAAATTATTTAATTTCTTTATGGGTTGTATATTTCTTTAAAATCGGATTGAATTTTTTCAATTCGATTCTCTCAGGTGTATTTTTTTTGTTCTTTTGAGTGATATATCTGCTGGTGCCAGGCATATTTGAATCTTTATGCTCGGTACACTCCAGGATGACTTGCACTCTGTTTCCTTTCTTTGCCATTACTTGATAATTTTAGAATAATTAATTTAGATTTTTTGACCTTCTGCACGTAATCTTTTAACCACGTTGAACAACCCTTGTTTGTTGATGGTGCGCATTGCATCAGCAGTCAACTTTAAGTTAATCCATTTGTCTTCTTCTGCAAGAAAGAAACGCTTAGATTGAAGATTCGGCATAAAACGACGAATACTCTTTTTGTTAGAGAACGAAACTTTATTACCCTTTAACGGTGTTTTTCCAGTTACTTGACAAATTCGGGCCATTACATTTTGATTTTTGGGAACGCAAAAGTAGCGAAATATTTTGGAAGGAGACACTTTTTATGTAGATATTTTGATTATTTTTTTTTAGTGCCTCAGAAAGGGGGCAAAAGTAAGTAAAAAATGACATGATTATCCTGAAAAAGACCTATCCGCTTTTTCACTCTTGCTTCAGGACGTCTTTCTATGAAAATTTTACCTGAAAGGCCTGTATTGCGGCAAGGATAGGAGTGAAAAGCCCGCATCCCGAGAGGCTTCTCGAAAGTTGAATATAACCTAACACTTCATAGCCGATTCGGGAGAGGACTTGCAACGGATAGCCTGTGTGCCGCCCAAATCAATCAACATAATCTGGACTTTAAGCTGTTGAATTGAATAACTTAATCTTCAAATAACTATATCTTCATTTTATCAATTTAATCCTACTTTTGCGCACATCATTTACCATGGAAGATTTAGAGGCCTTAGTGGAAAGGGTAGACAAACTACTTGAATTAGATGCTCCAATTGAATTAAAGGAGCTGATCAATTCATTGAACATTTCTGATGTGGCCGAATTGATTGCGGAAAAACCCAAGCATACACTTTTTTTCTTTCAACAACTTGATTTCCAGCGTGCCCTAGCTGTATTTCGAATTTTGGATGTGTCTTTTCAAGAAGATTTACTTCAGAAGCTACCTGCCTCTCAAATAGTAGAGATTTTGAATGAACTTCCGCCGGATGATAGAACTTCTTTGTTGAGTGAATTGCCTAGTAATAAAGTGAAAGAACTTATTAGGCAATTGAATCCTGAAGAACGGAAAATTACTTTATCCTTATTAGGCTATCCCGAAGAAAGTGTAGGGCGATTGATGACGCCAGACTATATTGATGTAGAACCCGATTGGACGGTAGAGCAAGTGCTGAATTATATCAGAGATTATGGGAAAAGCTCGGAAACTATTGATGTAATTTATGTGACTGATAGTTTAGGTACCTTATTGGATGATGTCAGAATTAGAGATTTTTTGTTGGTAGATCCAAAATCTACTCGCGTGAGTGATTTGATGGATGGTAGGTATATTTCTTTGCACGTGAATGACGATCAAAGAGAAACTATGAGTGTGTTTCAAATGAATAATCGAGTAGCCTTGCCTGTAGTAGATGATAAAAATATTTTGTTAGGGATTATTACTATTGATGATGTGTTGTGGGTGGCTGAAGAAGAATACTCTGAGGATATTCAAATGATTGGAGGTACCGAAGCATTGGATGAACCTTACTTGGATGTGTCTTTATTTCAATTGTATAAAAAAAGGGTTATTTGGTTGATTGTATTATTTTTTGGTGAATTATTGACCATCACGGCCATGTCGAATTTTGAGGATCAAATTTCTAAGGTGGTGATGTTGGCTACTTTTATTCCTTTAATTATTTCGAGTGGCGGAAATAGTGGTTCACAAGCTGCCACTCTTATTATTCAGGCAATGGCTTTGGGTGAAGTTACAGTAAGTGATTGGTGGCATATTATGAAAAGAGAAATATTGTCTGGATTGCTACTTGGACTTACGTTGTGTGGCCTAAGTTTTTTGGTGATGACTTGCTGGCATCTTTTCTCATCAAATTTTGGTGAGCACTATTTAAGAATCACTTCGGTGGTTGGTTTTTCTTTAATTGGTGTGGTTCTCTGGGGCAGTCTAATGGGTTCGATGCTGCCTTTATTACTCAAACGATTGGGTGCTGATCCTGCTGCTTCTTCGACACCTTTTGTAGCTACCTTAGTCGATGTTACAGGTTTGCTGATTTATTTTTCAGTGTCGATTTTGCTGTTAAAAGGTATTTTACTTTAAATCAAGGATTTATTTTTGTTGAGAAAATTCATCAAGTTTAGTCTTTAATAAATTAGCTTCTTTTTTAGACTTGATTGAAAATTCAAGACTATTCTTATTACGACTTTCAGAAATATTTGTTGAAGGGGGCACTAGAATACAATCTCCTTCCTTACATGTAAATAGTATCAAATATTGTTCTTCGTTTTTAATTACTTTAATATCCTTTAATACTGATAAATTAAATGTCCAACTTCTAAAAGAGGTATGCGCAGAATCCATATATACGCGATATTGAATTTCGCCTTTATCGTCGAGTACAATATCCTCCACATCCCATTGTTTGGATGTTTGAATCAATTGATTAATTTGCTGCACTTTTGTATTCGAGGTGATTGCTTGTGCAAAAGTTTTTGAGCTATGTAAGGCAACAAACATGGATAAGAGTAAAAGTGATTTTTTTATCATAACAAAGTATTTAAAAAATGTTGAACCAAAAGTAGGCATGATTTTAATTTGTCCTGATAGAAACTTATAAATTCAATGTTAATGCTGAATTGCTTTATATGCTGCAGAAAGGAATTGCAGACCCAACAAAGAATATGTTGTTATTAAATTGAACGAAAAGCCATCTTAAAATACTAGACAGTTCTTAAAAATAAATTTAATTAAACTTATATTTGAATCATGCAAACATCAGAAGAAGTTATTCTACATCAAGCCACATTTAATCCTAAGGTCAAAACCTATATTTTTTTTGTCGTGCTATTTTACTTGATACTTAGTTTTATTGGATGGGTGGTGATACCATTTTGGTTATTAGGATTTGGACAATGGATCAGTAAAAAGTTTTTTGGCACCTTGCTATGTCAATTGACAAACAAAAATTTAAAATTTTCCAAAGGATTAATCGTACATATTGAAAAGACAATTCCTTTAGAGATTGATAAGTCTTTATCTCATGGTGAAGGTGC
>CAZSUF010000166.1:568-3547 GCA_964609875.1 uncultured Bifidobacterium sp. | reverse complement strand
GGAGGGCCTCATCAAAACAATATGATGAGCATGATTGGTATCGAAGATGCAGAAGAATTTAAAAAAGAAATACTGCAACAGCGAGAAACATTAATCAATCAACGCAGGCAAGGGGAACAATCGAATGTGCCTAACACAGAAAACCTAGATGTGTTAAAAGAAATACGAGATGAGTTAAAAGCCATCAGATCTGATTTGAAGAAGCCTTTGTAATAAAAACTTTACTTGGCGTCAAGGATAATATTATTTCCAGTAGGCATAATGATCACTTTGCTATTTTCAGAAGTAGCTAATTCTTTATACGCTTTTATTTGCTCATAACGAAGCTGCTTATCGGACAAGCCTTCATTGATGATGCGTTGATAATCTGCAATACCCTGAGCTTCCACTCTTTTTCTTTCTGCTTCTTGTTTTTCTTTTTGTAATACAAATTGCATTTTCTGTGCTTCTTGCTCAGCACTAATTTTACTTTCAATCGTCAATTTTACGGCTTGCGGTAAAGTGATATTTCTAACCAATAAATTTTCAAGAATCAACCCGCGTTTGGTAAACTCATCTTGAATTGAATTGAAAATTCTTTTTTGAAAATCATCTCTTCTCGTAGAATATAATTCGATAGCATCATAGTACACCGCATTGTCTCTGATTTTTGTTCTTGATATAGGACGTATAATTTTGTTTTTAAATTCCATGCCAATTTCTTTCATCAGAGTGGGGGCTGTTGAAGCATTAACTCTATATAAAACAGATAAATCAATGGTAACTTCCAAGCCATCTTTGGTGAGTACTCTGATGGCATCATCTCCATTCTGATCTCCTTCATCATGCACACCACTCATGGTATAATTTTGTGTTCTTACATCGATTTGTTTTACTTCCATCAAAGGATTAATAAAAGTCAATCCACTATTTAAAATTCGTTGTTGAATTTTTCCAAATAAAGATTGAACGCCAATATAACCGGCATCAATTTGCTTCACACATGAACTTAATATACCCAGGCAAAGTATAAGAAATGCACCTAGTCGTAAACCTTTTTTTATTTTTTCTGCATTCGGAAGTCTGTCAAAATTTTGCGGTAATCGAAATGATAAAATCAGGAGAATAATACCTAGAATAAGTAAAAACATGGTAAAAAATTTGTCTAAAATTAAGGCTTATTTTTTCATCAACCTTATTTTTTGTTCAAATTGCTTGTTTTAACTTGATTTGGAATTAATCTTGCAAAACAGTTTATTTATTAAAACTAAAACTTACATCAGATGTGCGGTATTATAGGAATTTTTCATACAAATTCAGCAGAGAAAAAAAGAACTACAGCCTTAGATATGTCGAAAAAAATACGACATCGTGGGCCAGATTGGTCTGGGATTTATTGCGGAGAAAAAGTCATTTTTGCTCATGAAAGACTAGCCATTGTAGATCCTCAATCAGGCAGACAGCCTCTATATAATCAAGAAGGAAATCTTATTTTGGCTGTAAATGGCGAAATTTATAATCATCAAATTTTAAAAAAGGAGATTGAACATTATGAGTTCCTAACCCATTCAGATTGCGAAGTAATACTGGCTTTGTATAAACAAAAAGGAATTCATTTTCTCGAAGAACTCAACGGAATATTTGCCTTTGCGCTCTATGATCAGGAAAAAGATGTGTACTTTATTGCCAGAGATCATATGGGTATTATTCCTCTATACATGGGTTGGGATTCGGAAGATTGTTTTTATATCGCTTCAGAACTCAAAGCCTTAGAAGGGATTTGTAACCGCATTGAAGAGTTTTTGCCAGGTCATTTTTTATACAGTGCAGATGGACAACATTTGCAAAAATGGTATCATAGAGATTGGCAGAATTTCGAATCGGTAAAAGATAATGTGTCGGATATTTCTGTCTTGAAAAAATCTTTTGTGGTAGCTGTGCACCGGCAATTAATGTCTGATGTGCCTTATGGCGTGTTACTTTCAGGCGGATTAGATTCGTCTATTATTTCTGCCATCACGAAAAAATTTGCCGCCTTACGGATTGAAAGTAATGATCAACAACAAGCTTGGTATCCTCAGTTGCATTCGTTTGCTGTGGGATTAGTAGGTTCACCAGATTTGGCAGCCGCAAAAAAAGTAGCCGATCATATTGGATCTGTCCATCATGAAATTCATTTTGCCGTACAAGAAGGACTCGATGCTATACGTGATGTCATTTATCATTTAGAAACCTATGATGTAACTACGGTGCGAGCCTCAACGCCTATGTATTTACTTGCAAGAGTGATTAAGTCTATGGGGATCAAAATGGTTTTGTCGGGTGAAGGGGCAGATGAAATTTTTGGCGGGTATTTATATTTTCACAAGGCACCTAATGCTCAAGCTTTTCATGAAGAGACTGTGCGCAAACTGAATAAGTTGCATTTGTATGATTGCTTACGTGCAAACAAATCGCTTGCTGCATGGGGCATTGAAGGCAGGGTGCCCTTTTTAGACAAAGAGTTTTTGGATGTAGCCATGCGACTCAATCCTATAGATAAAATGTCTGCAGAAGGCAAGATGGAAAAATGGATTTTACGCAAAGCCTTCGAAGATTATTTACCAAGTGAAATTGTTTGGCGACAAAAAGAACAATTTTCAGATGGCGTAGGGTATAGTTGGATTGATTCATTAAAAGAAATTGCAGAGAAGGAAGTTAGTGATGATCAACTTAAAAATGCCGCAAAAGTTTTCCCGATACAGGCACCAAAGTCTAAAGAAGAATATCGGTATAGAAAAATCTTTAGTGAATTATTCCCAAGTAATGCAGCCGCTTTGTGTGTGCCCTCATTGCCATCTGTGGCCTGCAGTACGCCCGAGGCTTTAGCTTGGGATATTTCTTTTCAACAAACCAATGATCCTTCTGGAAGAGCGGTTAAAAGTGTACATCTCGACGGCTATAAATAGTTGAATAAATTTTTTTGGGTGGCAGACACGCTATCACTCATACTCCTCCTCC
>CAZSUF010000166.1:0-441 GCA_964609875.1 uncultured Bifidobacterium sp. | reverse complement strand
AATTTTTAGTTCGTATTATTTTTTTGCTTTCAAATTGGCCTCCAAAAATTGATCTTGTTCCCATAAAAGATGAAGGATGTTTTCTTTGGCAGCATAACCATGACTTTCTTTAGGCAACAACAATAATCTTACAGGAGCGCCTAATCCTTTTAAGGCCTGGAAATATCTTTCAGATTGCAAGGTAAATGTACCTGGATTGTTATCAGCATCTCCATGCACAAGTAATAAAGGTGTTGTCATTTTGTCTGCATTCAGAAAGGGCGACAGCTTGTTATATACATCTGGTACATCCCAATAATTTCGTTGTTCACTTTGAAAACCAAATGGCGTCAGCGTTCTGTTATAAGCACCACTGCGCGCAATGCCACAAGCAAATAAATTTGAATGGGTTAATAAAATAGCAGTCATAAATGCGCCGTATGAATGTCCGCCTACAGCCAC
>CAZSUF010000165.1:2029-8703 GCA_964609875.1 uncultured Bifidobacterium sp. | reverse complement strand
AAGCCGATAAGGAATCGCAGAAAGAAGTGAGCTCGAATGTGTTTCAATTTAAGCAATCGATGTTGCAAACTTGGGCAGAATTGCCTCCTATATTTATAAGTTCTGCAGTAAAGCGTTTGGGCAGAAAAGAGATATTAGCCTTTATAGGGAAGTTGAAAGAAGACTATAAAGTGATGCCAAGTAAGGAGGAGCAATTAAGTCCTTCCGTTAAAGAAGCATAAAAAACTAAGCCGGTTTTGATTAATTATGGAAGTTAAAGTTTCTTCCGTTGTAAGCTACAAAAGAAATTAAATCTTTCAGATTACCTAATTTTCCAAATTGCGCATCTAGTTTCTTTGGATATACTTGATAATTCTTGGTAAGCATAGCTTTGAAGTCTTGAATTTGATCATTGCTTGTTAAAATGGAAGACAAAGGAGTCATCAGATTAATTTTTCCGATAGATTTTTTTGTTCCTTTTTCCATTAAAAACAGACCGATATTTTTCAATAAAGATTTAGATAAATTGAAGTAGAATGGATTACCACTTAATTGAGAAATTTTTGTTGCTGAAGAAATACTTTTATATTGGTTGCAGCTAGATGTAGAAAGTGCCACAATAAAAATCAAGCAAATGATGAAAGAAATTTTTCTCATGTTTATAAATTTTATTTTGCAATATTAATATAATTCCTTGAAAACTAGGTTAATTTTTACTTTTAGACTTGTTTTCAGTTTTATAGTGATTCCAATTTTTCTTAGGGTCTTTTTGATAGTATCTTTTTCTTTGCCATTGGTAGGTATTGCAACTTGAAAAAGTAAATGCTAAAATAGCAAATAGATATAAATATTGTTTTTTCATATATTAAAATTAATTTACCATTTTATCTGCGCAACAACTGCTTGCAAAAGAATTGGGTTTAGCTTTGAATACAAAACCCATGCCTAAAATATAGCCTGTGGCTTCTCGAAGGGCTTCGTTACTTTTAAATTGGGGGTTTGTGTTGATGTCTGCATGAATTTCCATATCGATGTGGTAATGGGTAAATAAGTCGCAAAGTTGATATGCAATATCAATACTTTTTGAGACTTCAAGTAGCATTCTTTCTTTAATGGAATATTTGATAAGGCTTTTTTCGTTGTGGATGAACATAAATCCTCCATTACCTTTACGAAGAAAGACGATAACCGTTGCAAATTCAGTTTGACCTTGCTTGACTTGCGAATCGGTGCCAATACAAACTTTTAGTTGTATTTTTTGTTTATGTTCCTGTAAAATTACCTTTTCTATCCTATCGCGAATCGGCTCTAGGATTTGTTCTCCATTGAATTTCCGCCAATACATTGTAGTAAATTTATACTAAATGTAAATAGAAATTTTGGAATCAAGATGAAGTACATGTTATTAAAACAATCAAAAGGTTAGGCCATTAGATTATTTGAGAATAAGGCAATGGTGCAACCTTTGATCACATTGATATTTCTCAGTTGCGCCAAGCATGCTAATTCATCATTCTCTGTACCTGGATTGAAAATATTTTTTTTAGGATTTAAGGAGAAAATATAATCGTATAAGGGCTTTTGTCTTATAGGATTTAAGAAAATGGTTACCACATCGGCTTGTTTAATATCTTCAGAAGTATCATGTAATTCGATACCATCAACGTATGCTTTTTTGTGGTTTACTGGAAAAACATTAAAACCTTTGTTATGTAAATACTTTGTAGCCAAGAAACCTATCCTATTAGGATTTTCGCAAGCGCCAAGTATTAATATTTTTTCGTGAAGTTTCATAATTTTCATTTGATTTTGGTTATAGGGTATATAACAAAAACGATGCCAAAAAAAAATTACATCTTACTGAAAAACAATAATTTACAAATTAATATTATAATATATATAAAATATTACAACACAAAGGTTTCATGCATTTTCGGGATTTCAACATCAAGAAATCCCTTTTTTAATAATTTATTTTTAAAATCAATTTGAACCTCATGTTCGCCATGAACTAAGAACAACTTGTTGACAGCCAATGGATTTTGGCATGCTAAAAACTGGCAAAGATCGTCATAATCTCCATGAGCACTCATACTTCTTATGGAGGCCACTTGGGCTTTAACCTGATATTCTTCTCTAAATATTTTGACTTCTTTTTCGCCCCTCATCAATTTAGCGCCTAATGAATGAAATTCACAAAAGCCCACCATGAGAATCATGTTGCGTGGATTTTCTATATTATTTGCAATATGATGTTTAATTCTGCCCGCCTCTGCCATGCCCGATGCTGAAATAATAACCATAGGCCCTTTTTGAGAATTCAGTTGCTTTGAATCCTCCACCTTCGTGATAAATTTTAGTCCTTTGAAATCAAAAGGATATTTATCTTCTTTCATCAGTTTCTTCACATCACTATTGTATAAATTGGCGTACTGCTTAATGATTTCGGTGATTTTAGTTGACAAAGGGCTATCCACATAATAATCGAGATCGGGCAGTCGACCTTGCATTTCTAATTTATTTAATGCAAAAAGAATTTCTTGAGTTCTGCCCACACTAAAGGCAGGAATAATAAGCTTTCCTTTGTTTTCAATGCAGGTTTCTTGAATATACTTATACAATGATTCATCTGTATCATGCAAATCATCATGTAAGGAATCGCCATAAGTGCTTTCAAGTAAAATATAATCTGATTGAAGAAATTCCTTGGGAGAATCAAGGATCACATCTCGATATCTTCCCACATCGCCACTAAAAGTTATCTTGGTTTCCTTGCCTTCTTCATTTATTGACAAATGAACAGCTGCACTGCCTAAAATATGTCCTGTATCTGTAAATTGAAATTTGATGTCATGATCTATTTGATGAATTTCATTATACTCAACTTTTTCAAATCTATCATTTACTTCCAAAGCATCAGCCAAGGAGTATAAGGGTTTTAATTCTGGCAAACCTTTAGCTACGCGACGTTTATTTACAAATCTGATATCTGCCTCTTGAATATGTGCAGAATCTTGTAATAAGGCATTAGCTAAGTCAGCTGTGGCAGGTGTACAATAAATAGTTCCTTCAAAACCTTCTTTAACCAATTTAGGGAGCAATCCACTATGATCGATATGTGCATGAGAAAGTATTACATAATTAATTTCTGCAGGGTTAAAACCAAAATTCGTATTTAACTCGAGGGTTTTATCACCCATACCTTGAAACAATCCGCAATCTAAAAGAACTTTTTTACCATTTTTTAAATGCACTAGATGTTTAGAGCCTGTTACTGTTTGTGCTGCTCCATGAAAAGAAATTTTCATAAAATTGAATTTGAGTTAAACCTAACAAATAAACCTAACTTATCGTCTTGTTTGGTAAAAATAGAAAGAAATTTCGGGTCAAATTAAAGGCTAAGTAGTTTTTATGCTGATTTTTTATTTAATTTGTAACATAATTGACACACATGAAGATGATTATTCGTTTTTTACCAGTACTCTTACTTGGTCTGTTTTTCGGAAGTTGTCAGAAATACAATCAGATTGATAATTCTTCTACGGTAAAAACCCCTTATGTATTATTTATTGGAGGGTATAATGGCACATTGCATAAAACCAATGATGCTCTTTATTTCAACACATTATTCCCCACCGATAATTCTATTGTTCGTAGTGTTGTGGTGGCGGATACTATGCTACTTTATTTGAAACAGAATTTTTATTTTAGTCGAGATGAAGGCAGATCTTTCAAAAATAGTAATGGTGGTGGAAATGTTCCATACATTGATCAATTTTACAAATACTTCATTCCGAATGGCGCTTTGTATGATAAAGTAGAAAAAAGGGTTTATTTATGTACAAACACTGATGCGAATAAATCAACGAATCTAGATTTAAAAGTTAGTACAGATAACGGAGAAAATTTTAGTAATGAAACAAATTGGGCTGTGGGTTCAAATGCCATCTATCCAACTTCAATAACACAGCTTAAAAATAAGGACCTTTATATCATACAAGATTCAGCAAATATTTATAAAAAAATAGGTACAGGAGCATGGACACCAGTTGTACAGGCAGATTCAAACATGCTTCCTACTGACACCACCACTTGGTATCTTGCGCATAAAGGCGACACCCTCATTGCCATTGATTTTAATGGAAGAGCTGGAGTTTGGTATAGCACCAATGGGGCAGATGATTGGTATAAATGCACAGGAATGCCAAAATCTAAAAAAATACTTTTTGGAAACCAAGCTAGCGGCAATGATGTATTTTATATTGGCTATGATAGTGCTGGCTTGTATCGTTTGGAAGGAAGTACCTTCAAATCTACAAGTGCCGGCATTCCTTGGTACGCTAAAGTAGGATATGTAGAAGGCAAAACTGTCATTTATCGTACAGACAAAACGCGCACTTATTTGTATTGCTCTACGGATCAAGGACTTTATATCAGTGAAACTAGTGGATTAGATTGGCGTTTATTGCGCTCGGGAACCTATTCTACGTTAAGATAGCTCAGACTTTTTATGTAGATTTTATGATGAATTTAAAGCTGTACTTGTTATTTTATCTATTGATACCTTGTACAAGTTTTGCAAGTGATTCACTGAATTTACTAAAATCAATACCCATTCAAGCGAGCTTATTTACCACAGACCCTATGGGAAATATCTATGTGGTTGATAAGAATAATTCACTAATTAGGTATACAGCTACTGGTGATAGTACTGGCATATTTCAAGAAATCAAAAAGGGTCATATTACCCAAATCGATGCAACAAATCCCATGCGCATTCTTGTTTTTTTTGCAGATTTTGGACAGATAGTGATATTAGATAAACAACTTTCCGTAAAAAGTGTTTTAAAATTGCCTGCACTTGGATTCTTAAATGTTCCTTGTATTGCGAATTCAGCTGATGGTGGCATTTGGCTATTTGATCCAATTCTTGGCAACCTGATTAAGATAAATGAAAAGCCTGAAATTTTACTTACAACATCTATTCGAAATATTTTAGACAAGCCTTTAAGTCCAACCTTTATGGTTGAACAGGATCGAAATTTATTTATTGTCGACTCGGTCGAAGGCATTAAAAGATTTGATTTATACGGTTTTTTCCATAGCGCATTTGATGCAAAGACAAAAGAAATTCAGTTTATCAACTCTTACCTTGTTTACTATATTGCCCCCTATTTACATTCATACCATACATTAAGCTTTTCTGAAAAAAAAATGATGGTACCGCAATTTGAAACAGCCCTGCAAGTTAGGATTGAGCGTAATAAACTTTTTATAAGACGCTCTGATAGACTTGACATGTATTCAATGACTGAAAATTAAACCGCTTTCTTATTCTTCAATAGATTGGAAAATGGATTCATGCAGTCATATAATTAATTGAAATAATTACAAATTAATACCTAGGATCAATTTAATCACTTCAAATGGTCTAATTTTGGTGCTTATAATTATCTTTTGCTTCGACTGCTATTACTTTCCTTCTTATTCCCATTGGCTTTATCGGCTCAATTAAATACGAGTCAAGATTCTATTCTGTATATCAGGGACATCTGTTTCAGTGGCAATAAAACTACCCATCCCAAAATTATGATTCGGGAAATGAATATTAACATAGGGGATAGAATATTAGTAAATGAATTAGAGGCCGTTCTACTCTTTAACAAAAGAAGATTACTCAATTTGCAATTATTTTCTAATGTTGAATTTGACATTTTATCTAAAACAAACGATAGTATTGATATTTCTTTTAAGGTAGTTGAAATTTTTTATTGGATTCCTAAACCCATTTTTTCCTTAGCGGATAGAAACTTTAATGTGTGGTGGTATGAACAAAATAATAGACTTGACAGAACCAATATAGGACTTGAATTAACTCGGATGAATTTTAGAGGCAGAAATGAAAGACTCGGAGGCACTGTACAATTGGGCTATAATAAATTTTTTGATGTATTTTATAAAATTCCCTACATAGATAAAAACTTCAAAAACGGGTTAGGTATCAGTATGACTTATCAAACGGGAAGGGAAATAAATTATGCAACTGATTCAAATAAATTAGTATTCTTCAGAAGTGATGAATATCCATATCGATATTTTCAAACAGAACTAACCTATACCTATAGACCTGCCTATGCTTTAATTCATGAATTTAATCTTAGTTATAATTATATGAATATAACGCAAGCCCTCTACAACAAAAGCCCAGATTTTTTAAATTATAAAAAAAGAATCAATTTCTTTGAATTGAAGTATACTTTGAAATATAATAATACGGATATCAGAATTTATCCAATTAATGGTATAGAAACAAAATTACTTATTACAAAAAAGGGGTTGGGATTAGATAAAGATATTAATCAATTTTCAGCATATGGCGAGGCTATTTATTACAAGCATTTATGGCAAGGCTTTTCTGGATCTATAGGTGTTAAAGGAAGATTTATGTATACCAAAGATGCACATTACTATTATAATAGAGCTTTAGGTTTTAAAAGTCAATACATACGTGGTTATGAATATTATGTGATTGACGGGAGTCATTATGGTATTCTACGATCTAATTTAAGGTTCAAAATAATAGATAAAACAATTAAGATAACACTTTTTAATGGTATAAAATTATTTAATCAAAATTGAAAGAAAAAATCTATATAGAGAAATTTAAATAAATTAATAAAACCAATTTATTTATG
>CAZSUF010000165.1:0-2019 GCA_964609875.1 uncultured Bifidobacterium sp. | reverse complement strand
AAACAATTAAGCAACCTTATATTAAATTCATGAAATATATTCCAATTAGAATGTATACTAAACTCTTTGATGATATTGGATATGTATACAATCAACAAGCTGGAAATAGTTTTCTTAACAATAAAGTATTACATGGATATGGAATTGGTATAGACTTAATTATTTCATACTATGCCAAATTTAGACTAGAATATAGTTTCAATCATTTAGGACAAAATGATTTATTTTTACATAGTACTAAAGAATAAGCATGCAAATTGCCGTTTACAATCGCGTATTTCAAAACGAAGACCTTCCCTTATTCAAGCATCTTTTCGAATTATTTGAACAATATAACATTGTACCCATTTTATTTAAAGATCTTGCAATAAGACTAAGTCCTCATATCCAAGAAATAAATAATTACGAAACTTTTTCGGAAGACTGCCCACTCAGGCCAAAAATAAATTTTGTATTTAGTTTAGGTGGTGATGGTACTATCTTAGATACAGTTAAATTTGTGGGTGATAAAAATATTCCTATTTTAGGCATCAATTTAGGCAGACTAGGATTTTTAGCAGGCACGAGTGGTCATGACATTAACTTTGCCATTGAATCTTTATTGAAAGGAGCTTATGTGCTTGATCCAAGGACCATGATTCATCTAGATTCGAGTAAACCTATCTTCAACCATACGCCTTTTGCCTTAAATGAATTTTCGATACACAGAAAAGACAGTTCATCCTTGATTAAAATTCATACTTATTTGAATGGTGAATTTTTGTGTACGTATTGGGCTGATGGATTAATTGTATCCACGCCTACTGGCTCAACAGGATACTCATTAAGTTGTGGAGGTCCTATTATTTTTCCACAAGCCAATAGTTTTGTCATAACCCCCGTAGCACCGCATAATTTAAATGTAAGGCCTTTGATTATTGCAGACAACAGCATAGTGTCATTTGAAGTTGAAGGCAGGGCTGAGCAATTTTTGTGCACTTTAGATGCTAGATCAGAAGCCATCGATAGTAGCGTTTCATTAGCTATTAAAAAAGCAGACTTCTCCATTCAATTGATCAGACTAGAAGGACAGAATTTTCTTCATACCTTACAATCTAAATTATATTGGGGAGTAGATAGCAGGAATTAGCATAAAAAAAGCCTGACAAATCAGGCTTTTGAGTTTTATTTTGAATATGCTTATAGAACGGTTTCTGCTCCTTCGATCAGAACAATCGTTTTGTTGTTATTCATTTCTACAAAACCTCCATCAATTTTATAAACTTCAACGTTTGACTTATCCTTAAGTATTTTCATGGTTCCTTTACCTAAAGCTGCAACAATAGGCGCATGTTGATCTAACAACTCAAAATAACCTTGAACGCCAGGCAATAAAACACCATAAACATCTCCGTTAAAAATTTTTCGTTCAGGGGTTAGAATATCTAAATGCATATATGTATAATGTTTCGGTTTTTGTTAAATTGAAATCGTCTTGACTTCACTGCTTGAACTTGGTATTAATTGAAAGGATGTTTGCCCATTGATGGCCAAAACCTTACAAATCATTTTAGTTTTTCGCAGCTTCCATCATTTTCTTCCCTTTTTCAATAGCATCATCTATGGTTCCAACAAGGTTAAAGGCAGCTTCCGGATATTCATCTACTTCGCCATCCATAATCATATTAAATCCACGAATAGTTTCTTCAATTGGCACCAAGACTCCTTTTAGACCAGTAAATTGTTCTGCCACATGGAAAGGTTGAGAAAGGAAACGTTGAACCCTACGAGCTCTAGAAACAGTTAATCTATCCTCTTCACTTAATTCATCCATACCTAAGATGGCGATGATATCTTGTAACTCTTTATAACGTTGTAAAATTAATTTCACCTTATTTGCACAAGTATAATGTTCAGATCCTACAATGGCTTCAGTTAAAATTCTTGAGGTAGAATCCAAAGGATCAACCGCAGGATAAATACCTAAATCCGCAATCTTACGACTCAATACCGTTGTTGCATCCAAGTGAGCGAAAGTAG
>CAZSUF010000164.1:5529-8786 GCA_964609875.1 uncultured Bifidobacterium sp. | reverse complement strand
CAAAATAACCTTCTAACCATACATTCAAGTTCAAGGTTGTGTTACATGGATTTACTGTTAAAATAGTAGAAGCTGATTTTGTACATCCATTTACATCAGTCACTGTTACTGTATAAGTTTCATTCGTAGTGGCACCATTCGACATGGGGTTACCAATATTTGTGGCACTTAATGTCGGATTAGCACTCCAGTTATAGGTTACTGTTGGAATTCCACTTGAAGGTGTAAAGCAAATGCTTTGTCCGTTTG
The DNA here is from genome assembly GCA_964609875.1 of uncultured Bifidobacterium sp. GTDB lineage: Bacteria > Bacteroidota > Bacteroidia > Chitinophagales > Chitinophagaceae > OLB11. The sequence continues at coordinate 8,537 of CAZSUF010000164.1, read as the reverse complement.
TTAAACTTGCAGCATTAAATGAATATTGAATAGCGTTTGTTGAACTCATTTGAAGACCTACTGTTGCAGTCAATCCATTATCATAAGTCGCACTTCCAAAAACAACATCAGGATAAACATAAGAAATCACACCAGTTGTTAGATCTAATTGAACTTGGAAAGTGATAGCTCCAGTTGTAAAGGCATTATGATCCATCCCAGTATACTGAATGATATAAATATTTCCAATTTGTTCAGTTTTAATAGTCCCTCCCATATTGATATCTAAATCATCCCAATAAGGGGCTAAGAAAATATTACCTGCAGTATTGGCTGTGCTTGGTAAAGCTACATTGGCTGTAGATACATCAAGTGTTGTTGATCCAAAGACAATTACACCATTAGCACCCACACGAGCTGTTGTATAAGGTACCCCATTAAAGGTAAACGAAGGGAAACTTATATTATGTTCTGTATCATCACCTACTGTTCCTACAGAAGTTCCAGTTGCACTGATATCAACAAATGGTGTTGTACAACTTGAGTTCATAGTATAGCCAACGGCAGGTATAGTTGCTGTGGTATTTAACTGAGAACTTGCGCCAGCACAAATTGTTGATGGCGTTGCATCTGCAGTTACTGTCAAAGGATTAGACACTGCTGTCACAGTTACACTGCTCACGGCACCGCAAGCAGCAAAAGGTCCAGCAGTATTGTCAATAGCAGTTACATTATACACGATTGAATTTGTATTAACAACCGTTGTGTTTGGACCAGCACCTGTAGCTGAATAACCTGTTGGGACTGAAGACCAAGTATAAGAATAATCAGGATTTGAACTTGTTACACTTAAATCAATTGAGTTCCCAATGCAAGTTGCGGTAGACGTAGCACTAGCGGTGATTGAAGGAGCAGCAGTTACCGTTGCAGTGACAGCTTGACGTGCTGATTCGCAACCTGTGCTTACTTGCCAATCATAGAAAAAGTAATAAGAAGTGGAAGTTCCTGTCGCACCTAATCGTCCACTGGTGATTGTCATTACACCAGGTGCGGTCATCGAAGGATTTGTTGCAATTGGACCACCCACAATATTCGCACTACCATCACGAATAAGTGTTGTAATTCCGCCAGAATAACTTGGCATATCTAACCACCAACCAGTTCCAGCAGGTACTGTCCAACCTAAAGGAATATAGGTTTTCACACCTGGCGAGGCAGAAGCTGTTACATTAAAGGCTAAAGATTGTTGTACAACTCCTGCTGCATTTTTCAATGCCACATTAATTACACCAGCTCCAGTACCGACTGGATATACATACACACCATCAAGAGTCATATTAGGTGCAACCACATCAAACAATAAACCAGCTTGCAAAGTATACCCAGTTGTTTGGCCATTGTTTGCAGGTCCTACAGAAGAACTACCTCCGCCACCTTCAGTAGCAGAAACATAGAAATCTGTTGTGGCGTTTATCACAGGCGTGGTGAAGGTATTTAATGGTCCTGAATAAAGCGGTGCTCCACCAGAAGCTGCAGCATACCATTTGTAATCAGGTGTTCCATTTACACCAGTAGCTGTAGCAGATAAATTTACAGTCCCTGTTCCACAACGAGATCCTGGCGTTGTGCCAGTAACCACAGGGTTATTGACCAACACAGCGGCTGTAGGACTAGTTAAACAAACATTCGCATTTCCATCAATTAATTCAGCATAATAATTGGTGCTTACAGTTAAGGTGCTAGTTGTATATGTTGCTGAATTAGCTCCGCCGATGGCATTGCCATTCATATACCATTGAACACTTCCATTAGTAATACCAGCAGAAGGAGTTAAACTCAAGGTACGAGTTCCAGAAATGCAAAGATCTGTATTGCCTGTAATTGCTAAACTTGAACCTGGTAAAAAGGTAGTAGAACCATTTGCTACATTTGCACAACTAGTAATTGAATTTGTTGCATTGACGGTGTAAGTCGTTGTACCAGCGGTTGTTGATTTTACATAAACAGTGGTAGCATTACCTCCAGTATAAGGTGTACCTACATTATCTAAATAAAGATCGGTAGTTGGTGTCCAAATGTATGAATCATAATTACTTAAAGGTAATGATGAAATACTTAAGGGTGCATAGCTACCATTACATTCTACAGTACCACTTCCAGCTATTGTAAGTGGATCTGGGGCACTGACTGTTGCCAATACGGGCGTTCTAGCAGATTCACAACCTGTAGTTGTCACCCAATTATAGAAATTATAATAGTAAACTGTACTAAAACTATTTCCAGTAATGCTTATAGAAGAATTTGTGTAAGGATAAACTGCCCCAGTAGAATTTCTAATCATGCCAGGATTGACTGTAAAACCAAACCTATAACCTGTTCCAACAGGAAGACTTGCATTCAATATAACCGTTTGTGGAGTCGTTCCACCAGTTACAGTCGTTAAAATTGGACTTGATGTAAATACAGGGACACTAGCTGAATTTTGAATTTGAATTGTAAAAGATGAACCTATAGCAGCTGTTGGAAAAACATCTACACTAACTAAAGTAGTTGCAGATAGTACATTAAAAAATAATTGTTGAGTTCCAATAACAATTGTTGAACTTGCAGCAGTACCAATGGATGGTGAAGTTGGGCCGACAGACTGAACTGAACCTCCTTCAATTGAGGCTGCGTAATAAGTTGTTGATGCACTAATAGTAGGTGTAACATATGAGTTTCCAGATGCAAGAGATGTTCCACCAGATGCAGCTGCATACCAGTTAACAATACCTGTACCTGCTGCCACAGCCCCTAAGGTAACAGTACCTGTTCCACATCTTGAACCAGGTGTAGTTCCTGTGATAGTTGGAGAATTAACTATTACGGTTACCAATGTAGAATTATTAATAGTAATAGGACTTCCACCATTTGCCACTAAATCTCCACATGAAATTTCACAACGAAAATCTGTAGAACTAGTAACACCAGAAGCTGCATAAGTATTATTTGTGGCACCTGCGATACTAGTCCAAGTATTTGCACCTGTT
>CAZSUF010000164.1:5038-5392 GCA_964609875.1 uncultured Bifidobacterium sp. | reverse complement strand
AACCGGATAAGCTGCAGGATCTAAAGCAACAGTTAAAGGACAAAATCCAGCAGGGAAAGTAGCTAGGTTCACAGCGACGTTGTTTGCAGCTGATGCATCTTGAGCAGCAATAAAATATTGAATTACATCACCAGCTACTGGAGCAGAATTCAATAACCCTAAAGGAATTGAAAATTGAAATGGTGAAGTTGTATTTAAGGCTTCAGCATATTTCCAACCATTATCAGCAGAAGTATTTCCATTATTTGCATTATTCTCTGTTGATTTTTTAAACCAAATTCTAGGCATTGTTCCTGCAGTTACATTCACATTACCTGCGTCGGTAATTGTTGCTGTTAAATTAGGATCTGTTGT
>CAZSUF010000164.1:2575-5028 GCA_964609875.1 uncultured Bifidobacterium sp. | reverse complement strand
TTTCAAAAAACACACACTAGGTACCCTGGGAGAGTATTTGTACAAATTGTATTTGGAATATTTGTAAACGCTATAATTGGAGCGGTAGCATCAGTTGCACTACCAAAAAACTCTAAGGCTCCGATATCTGGTGTTGAACTGCGTGTAACTCCTAATAAATCTGAAGTAACAGTCGGGAGTGTAGTAATTGAAGCTGCTGATTCTGCATAGCTTGCACCAGAGGGTACATAATTTAATCCAGATATGCTCAAATTATTTTCGTGGAATGAGCCATTATCAGACATAAAAGTTTTATACAAGCTACAATTTGTATTGAAGCTTGCATCTTCTATTTTACCCGTTCCAGCCGTTACTCCACTAATAAAATAGCTATTCGTTACTGAGGCAAATGTAGTTCCCTCAGCATAGACAAAATTATTGGTTCCAGGATTTTGATAATAAATATTATTTCGAAAGGTGGTGGTTGTTATGGCCGTTCCATTTGTTCCTGCTGCAGTTCTGCGAATGGCAGCACTTACACCTGTTCCAGACGAGCTATATTGATTGTTGACAATATTATTTTGAACAATACCCGTTGAGGCAATGGCTATGCCACACGACCCCGCATTAGCAGCCAAAGAAGTTGCAGCCAAATTATTTAAATATACTGTATTAAAACGCGTGTTTGAAGGAGCCCCTAAGTGAATTCCTACTGCAGAAGCAACATTGGTTGAGGCAGCATTCGCTTTTATGTCACTTACCATATTGTTATAAATTTGAGCAGTGCCACTAGTTACACTGTTTAAAAATATACCCACAACGGATGTAGTAGCAGTACCAGTACCATTTTTTCCTAAATCGTAAACCTTATTGTTAAAGATAGAAGGGGTACTTGCCGATGATATGATTCCATTTAAAACACCTGCCCCAGTGCCTTTTAGATTATAAATAGTATTCCCACTTATCTCTTTTAATCCTGCTGTCGAATTAGAATTAATACCATATATAGCATTGGTGCCTAAACAAAGGATATTAAAAATAGTGTTTCCTCTGTATTTTTCTCCGGTAGGACTAGCAACATCATAAATGCCATAAAAAGTTCCTGTAGCAGTTGTCTTGTTATTTAATAAATTAGAAATGGTATTATTATCAACAATTAAATTTGTTGAAGTTCCTACTTGAATGCCATAAACTGTTCCCCCAGTTCCTACAGTGCCATTAACTGAAATATTATCTATTACATTATTACTAACAGTCAGTGTTGTTGTAGCGGCAGTGCCTAATGCATGTATGCCCCATGAGGATCCTCCTGTACTTCCATTTCTACTTAATCCGTTTATATTATTACCTGTAATAATTATTGAGGGTATCGCCAACCCTGTTCCGTAGCCAACATCAATTCCTTTGAAATTACCAGTTGCTGTTGAAGTGGCGCTTCCATAGGTATTTCCAGTCAAAGTATTTCCCGTAATTGTCACGCTTGATGCTAAACCAGATGTTGTAACCGTTCCTGTGCCTATATTATTATTTGTTAGCGTATTATTTGTAATTACATAATTGGCAATTCCCGTAGTTAAAATTCCATTAAAACCACCCACATTGGTTGATGAAGTTGTTAGGGTAGAATATGTGCAACCTGTAACTATATTATTATTGATTGTAATTGTAGCGGAGGCAATTCCAGCCTGAACACGTATAGCCTGAATATTCTGATTCGTACCACCACCATGAACTGTGATTGTGTTGTTTTCAATTAATCCATTACCACCAACACTTGCATTTGCGTTAAATATGCCATTGATAGTACCAGCATGTTTAATCACACTTACTAATACCTGTGGCAGAACCTGTAGTTGAATTTCCATAGTTTGTAATTGAATTGTTTGTATAGGTATTATTCAAATCACATAATGCATTGGTTAAATCTAATAAATATCCTGTGCTGTTTATACCAGTTAGACCTCCCGTAATCGTATTATTGTGAAAAGTATTGTTGGAGTTTGCTCCACTAGCAGCTGTAACAACAAGCAATGTGCCCACATTAGATATTGTAGTATTTGCTGCATTAATAGCAGTGTTTCCAAGAGTTAAAGAGCCATTTGAAAGCGCAATATTACAATTCTTAATTGTATTATTTTGACAGCCATTTGTTCCATCCACTTTATATAATCCATATCCAATTTCCATTTGAGTAGTTTCAGTTGTATTGGCAAGATTATCAAACAAATCTATTCCATCAATTGTTACATAATCACTGCCGTTCAAGGCGAACATGATATCACGAATTGTACCAGAACCTACAGTACCCGTATAAGAAGTCAATTTTGGATTTGCACCAGCACCACTTTTTTGAATGGTTAAGGTATTTCCTTCATCCACCAAAGCCGAATGAACAATTACATAGGGTTTATCATTTATCCAAGTTTGCGTACTCAGTACTGAGTCTGAAATATAATGCGCATCTTGTCCGAATG
>CAZSUF010000164.1:0-2565 GCA_964609875.1 uncultured Bifidobacterium sp. | reverse complement strand
ACCACTTTTTTGTATGGTTAAGGTAATTGCCGAAGTTCCTGTTGCATTTAAAATAATAGCTCCTGTAAGGGTTTCTGTATACCCTGCTGGAACGTCAACTGTAACAGGTGCCGTAAATGCACCACCGCTATTAATGGCATTAATTGCCGCTGTAAGGGTTAAGAATGGAGAAGAGGCGGTAGCTGTTGTTCCTCCTGATACAACAATGGTTTGTGCCTGCATTTGGGCAAAACCAAAGACAAGGAATAAAAGCATCATTGCTTTTGTTCCATGCTGCCTGAATTGTTTAAAGTCAAAAAGCCTAGATAACAATCTTGGCGGTTTGACATAAAAGTGTAATTCTTTCATGTTTAAAATGTTTTGAGTTAGATAATTGTTTAATGAACTTCTAAAAATAATGAATTTTATTTTAAGAAATATTTATGTTTTCCACCAATTCTAATTTCAAATATGTACAAAATAATACATGTATAGCAATTATATATTATTTCAAACCTTAAATGAAATAAAAACAAGTCTATAAAATGTTATAATCAATTGATTTTGAACTATTTCGGAATTAATTTAACTAAAGGATTAAAGAACCATACTTTTGATGTTGGTACATTTTGTTACATTAATTTCAAATGCTTATGCACATTTGTTAATATTAAATTAACAATCAGTTAGCAATCGTAGTTTTTTTCTAAAAAAAATAAAATAAATTGGGTCTACCTGATTAAATCACTAAGCCTTAAATTAGAGTAATAGTGTTAGCTCAATTCAATTTGCTAATTAAAACAAGTAATTATTTAACTAAACTATTAATTTAATTAAACATAATTAAATATTGATTTTCAATTACTTAATTCATTAAACAACCTACCTATCTTTTCTTTTTTTATTATCTTTTGCCCTTGAATACCTTTGGAAATTAAGCGATCCTTCACATAGGCTTTAAAACCAGTCTTAATTACCCCCTTTTCATCTACCCCTTCAAAGCTAGCTTGAAAGCGTACTTTATTTCCCACAAATGCTGGACCGATATGGTCAACTTCTATGTGCACACCTATCCCCTCCTCGTCATCATCCTTCATGTCCAGCACAAACAACCTACCACTCCATTCCGCATCCCGAACTAAGGCAAATGTCGAATACACCTCATGTACAACACCGCTTTCAAACGCAGCAATATCTGCGGAAGTCACAATGATTTCGTACTCTTTTGTATCCCCAAATTTAAAAATATCTTTCACGAATTAGTATAATTTAAAACTTTAATAAATACTCTTAATTGATTTACAATCAACACTTTGGATTAAAAATATTTATAATCAAACTTAGGGCTTAGTTTCAAAAGAACCTCATACATTAACTTGATACATTGCTCCACATCATCTTTATGCACAGTTTCAACTGTCGTATGCATATACCTTAAGGGTAAAGAAATCAAGGCGCTCGGTACACCTCCATTACTAAATGCAAACGCATCAGTATCCGTTCCAGTAAACCTTGAAGCAGCTTGTAATTGATGTGGAATTTTGTTTTTCTTGGCTGTATCTAAAATTATTTCAAGTAGTTTATTATGAACCGCCGGGGCATAACTCAGCACAGGGCCCATTCCACAAGTAGCCTCGCCTTGGGCAGCCTTACTCATCATAGGCGTGGTGGTATCGTGTGTCACATCGGTACAAATAGCCACATCAGGTTTGATACGTTGTGCTATCATGGTAGCACCATTTAGACCCACTTCTTCTTGAACTGCGTTGACGATATACAAACCAAAAGGCAATTTTTTCTTATTTTCCTTAAGCAATCTTGCTACTTCAGCAATAATCACTCCCCCCATTCGGTTGTCATGAGCGCGACCAATCCAATACCCATGATTGCCTACTTCAAAGCCTTCTGTAAAAGTGCAGACACAGCCAACATGAATTCCTAACTCTTCTACTTCTTTCTTATTCTTGCAATGAACATCGATCCAAATAGTTTCGATTTCTGGTTTTTTCTCAGTTTGGGGAGTACGTACATGAATAGCAGGCCAACCAAATACGCCTCTGACTATTCCCTTTTTGGTATGAATATTCACTCTTTTTGAGGGTGCAATTTGATGATCGCTGCCTCCGTTTCTGCAAACATGAATAAACCCATCATTGGTAATATATTTAACAAACCAACTAATTTCGTCGGCATGTGCCTCAATGACTACCTTGTAAGGAGATTCAGGATTAATGACACCCACAGCCGTTCCATAATTATCAATAAAATGCGTATCAATATATGGTTTCAAATACTCTAACCATATTTTTTGTCCACTAGACTCAAATCCGGTTGGTGAAGCATTATTTAAATACTGCTGAATAAAGTCCATACTTGCTGGACCGAAAAAATCTTTTTTTGTCTTTTTAGCCTTTGCCATTTTCGATTGTCTTTGTTTTTAAGTAATAATTTAAATTATGTAGTCTTGATGTCTTGCATGAATCGGAAGAAGTTTATTCGAATTGAACAGACTATTCACACTCAAACAAGCAAGGAATTTAACCACACGAAAGTAGCCATTCATCAGGTAAATACCATAAACTTCTT
>CAZSUF010000163.1:0-8843 GCA_964609875.1 uncultured Bifidobacterium sp. | reverse complement strand
TCCATTTCAAAAAGATTATAACAATAATTTGGTTGTTTCAACATCTTAGAATACGTGCAGAAACTTGCGGTAAGCAGATAGAAAATCGGGAGCATAAAAATTAGGGCGCGTCTCGTTTCGTTGGCATCTGTGTAGAAACCGAAAGTTAAAAGACAACGCAACGAGACCGGGCTATACGTTGCAAGCCATCTCGTTTTGAAGAACGAGATGGGCTTTTCACTGCTATCCCTCGCGCAACAGCCACTAACATTCTGGTAAACTCAAAGGAATATGCACCGCCAATCCACCGTCGCTGGTTTCTTTGTATTTATGATTCATATCCAAAGCGGTTTGCCACATGGTACTGACTACATGATCCAGACTGACTTTAGCATTGTAAGGATTACTTTGTAAAGCAAGTTGAGCAGCCGTAATAGCCTTGATAGCGCCCATGGTATTTCTTTCAATACATGGTATTTGTACAAGTCCGCCCACAGGATCGCAGGTTAATCCGAGGTGATGTTCCATCGCAATTTCTGCAGCTTGCAAAGCCTGATTAGGAGTGCCTCCAAGTCCTTCGCATAAAGCTGCAGCAGCCATAGCACTGCTTACGCCAATTTCGGCCTGACAACCGCCCATAGCCGCTGAGATGGTAGCACCTTTTTTAAATACAGAACCAATTTCGGAAGCACATAATATGAATCTGAAAATTTTATCGTCTGTAATCTCGGGCATAAAAATCGAATAGTAGTGTAGTACTGCAGGAATTACGCCCGCTGCTCCATTGGTAGGTGCAGTCACCACTCGACTAAAAGAAGCATTTTCTTCATTGACGGCAAGGGCAAAGCAACTCACCCAATCAAGGATGTATTGAAAATGTTGTCCACCTGCACGAATACAGGCAATCCATTCATCATAATTCGTATAGGATTTTCCAGCAAGTAATTTTTTGTTCAAGGGCGCGGCTCTGCGACTTACTTGTAATCCACCCGGAAGTATGCCTTCGCGATGGGCACCTCGATAAATACACTCTTGCATGACCTTCCAAATTTTCATCACGCCCAATCGGGTTTCCTCTTCGGTTCGCCAAGCACTTTCATTTTCTAAAACGACTTCATCGATACTCATACCTGTTTTCATGCACCAATGCAATACATCAGAAGATTTATCAATAGGAAAAGGCAATTGAGTCATGGAAAGATTGAGTGCATCTTTTTCTTCTTGAACCACAAAACCACCACCGATAGAATAATAGGTGCTAGCTATCGATTCGCCTTCAGAAAATTCGACAAGGAAAGTCAGGGCGTTGGGATGAAAAGGTAAACTTTCATTCATCAGAAATTGAATATCTGTAGAAGGATCAAAATCGATAAGTTGTTTACCGGAGAGACTCAAAGTCTTTTCATCTTGAATGCGTTTGATACTTGAATCAATCAGGTTCACATCGAAGGTAACGGGATCTTCGCCACAAAGCCCGAGGATGACGGCAATATCTGTACCATGGCCTTTACCTGTTTTGGCTAAGGAGCCATATAAGAGCACGGTAAGTTTACTTACTTTGCTGAGTAAATTTTGTTGACTGAGTGCATCACAAAATTGCTGCGCTGCACGCCATGGTCCGAGGGTATGAGAGCTACTAGGCCCTACACCGATTTTAAAAATATCAAAGACTGAAATAGATTCGTAGGACACGCTATAGATTTAGAAAAGCGAAAGTACGATTGAAAAGAGAATTATTTGTGGGTATAAATAGTCTCTTCAGAATATTGATCTGGATTAAAGACATTTACCACCACATTATTGAGCGTGTATGATTTTATGGGACTAAAACCACGTGGAGGGTCCATAGCAAACAAACCGCGTGAATAGGTAATGAGCTTGTAATTAATATTTGAAATACGCATAGTTTTTTGATCGTAAGGGTTAGTGATTTCAAAGTCGAAGTCATCCCTGATTTGATAATCAGTAGTATTAAAATAAATAATGTTAGTGTCTGTATTTTTTTGGATATTAAATAAATTTTTGTCCAATAAAACCGAATCTTTTAATTGAGAGAAATTGGTGCCATACACATATCTTTTCATCATAAAAGAATCAATGTCGGCATCATTGTATTTGATATAAGCAAGAATAATACTGGCTTTTTGAAGTGTATCTTTATTTTTGCATGAAGCAAATAAAACGATACAGGCGATGATGGGCAATGCATAGTGTTTCAAAATAAAATTTTTTAGTGAGTGATAAGCTAAGTACGAAAATATAGATGAACTTATTAGTGAAAAACAAATTTTATGAAGAAACTATGACAAATGCTATACTATTGTTTATTGAATTTCAGCACGGAGTTGCCTTGCTTATTTTTTAATTCTATAAAATAAATTCCATTAGATAATGATTGTACATTTATTTTGTGCTGCAAGGTATTAGGCTGTATGTTTTGGTGAAGCACTTCTTGTCCCATTGTATTTTTAATGGAAATTTCTGTTTTGTATGTTGTGGAAGATGAAGGAAAACTTAGAGTTAGTTCTGAAGATGCTGGGTTTGGATAAAGGGTAATTTCATTTTCATGCTGTAATTCTATTATCTCTACTTTTGAATAATCAAACTGTCCATCAAGATCTACTAATTTTAATCGGTAATAATTTTTTGAATTAGGTTTTACATCGATAAAACTATAATCATGTTTTGCATTACTTTCAACTAGTCCAATCTTGTCAAAATGAATTCCATCAGTGCTTCTTTCAATATCAAATTCTTTAAAATTAATTTCATTAGCTGTTTCCCAATCTAATTGTATTTGATTTGATGGTAATTTTTTTGATCTAAAATTTATCAAAGTAATAGGTAAGGCAAATGGCGCTCGAATGAGGGTAGATGCTATATTAGTAAAGATAGGGAGATTAAAATCAAAATAAATGTCGGCTTGGTTGCTAAATGTTTGTCCTTCAACAAGAGTTGGGAGTGTTTTTATTTTAAAGGCAATATAACCATCATTATTTCCTGCATTAAAATCTAACCAAATATTTTGAAATACAAAGGCCACTAAATTGCCATTTGTAATTTCTGTTACAAATGAATGGCTACCAGAAATTGGTTCTAATGTTGTAATATCAAATTTGCTTAAATCAATTAAATCTCTAACAACTATATTTTGCGCTGGATATGTGCCTGTATTCTCAAAACGGATTAAATAATTTACAAAATTGCCAACTTGGGATGTAAATATTTTAGTTCCTTCTAAACAAGTTTTATCATTAGGATCATAAGACCCAACAATATTTTGATTTAAGATAAATTGATTATCGGTTGGTGTTAAATCGGTTAATACAGAACTTACATTTGCGTTAAAATTTAGGATGTTTCCAATATTATTTATTGGAGGTACTTGCAAGGTCAAGTCAAGTAAAATAGCACGTGATTCTAGTGGCATTAAACTAGAAAAATTCCAAGTTAGTTGTGTACTAGTTGATGAAGATTGATAAGGCGAAGCTGCAACTGCCGAAAACTTTGCGGCATTATATTGTAGAGTCACGTTGCCAGATTGAATTGAAGTTCCTTTGTTTTTATAAATTAGTTCATACTGAGCTAGAAACCCTGGTCTAGCTGGTATTATTGGAATTAATGTTACTTCTAAATCATTGAATATCCCATTGGCTGAAATGCATACATCATTGATGGAAGGATTAATAGTTGCAGGAAAAAATAGATTTGTGATTGATGGAGTTGCTGTAAAGTAGCTAGTATTTACTGATGGCGAAATTGTAAAACTTCCATTAGGTAATTTTATGGAGTAATCACCATTAGAATTAGTAGTATTATGTATAGTTGTAATTCCATTCGTCGTAATTAAAGGTAAATTGCTAACAACAGGATCAGTTGCATCACATCCATTATTATTGACATCATATTTAGTATGACCATTGACAACATTTGGCGTTTGTGAACAAAATTCGCTGATAAAGCAATTCGTTAATCCAAAAGAATTTGCTTCAGTTTGAAATGAAGCTGCTTCCATATGATCTACACAAATAAATTGCAAATTGGGATTGCCTCCAAAATCTACAAAACTTGTTGGGCCATAATTATTAGTTGCATTTTTTAAATTTAAACTAACAAGATTATTATGACCAAGTTGAAAAGTGACAAAGGGATCTGGAATTGAAGAAATATCAAATTGTTGAAGTTGATTATAACTTAAATCTAAAGTCCCTGAATAAGAAGCAGATGGAACAACACCTGTAGGAAGTTGAATATCGGTCAATAAATTGTGCGATAATATTTTTACGCCAAAAAGATTGTTAGAAAAGCTATTTAAATCAATGTTAGTGAGAAGATTATAACTTAAATCTAAATAAGCAATGAAATAAATACCACAATTAAGGGCAGAGGTAATATTATTATGGGCACCTAGTATTCCTACTGAGGTTCCTTGAATGCCTGAAATAAAGCCAGCATTCAAAGAGCCTACATGGTTGTATTCAAAGTGTAATTGAATAATTCCAGTGTTGTTATAAATAGGGCTTATGTCAGTAATATTATTATGATTACAACTAAAAGCATAGAGGGTAGTAATTGATGATAATGGAATTATATCGGTAAGATTATTATTATCACAGTTTAAATGTTCAAGAATCGTAAAAGCTTCTAGTCCGCCTAAATTAGAAATGTTCATACTGGAAATATCTAATCCGGTTATTAGAGAAGCTTCGTAACTATCAATTTCTAAATCGCCATTGAGATTAATAGTACATGGACCTAATGAATTTGATGCAATGGAATTACTTGTATTTGCATTTAATAGAGCAGTTTTTAAATTGGCATCAGCAAACACTATAGGTGCTGCAAATATTGATGAGATTTTCACCGTAACAATTAGTAAAATAAGAATTATTTTTTTCATGGTTTGATTTTTTAAGACATTGATAAATTATGGTGTTATTTATTTTGCTGATGAATCGCTTTTATTAAGGATTGTACATTGATTTTTTGTTGAGGAGAAATAGATATCGATATTCAAATAGGAACTATGTTGATATCTATTCAAATTACCAAACTACTTTATATCGCCCATCTTCACTTCAACAGTTGTTTTATATCCTCCTTGGCCATCTTTTATATATCTATAGTATGATACTTTTTGATAAGTTTGTTGACCAAGTGTTCCAATAAAAGTTACCGGATATACACCTTGTTGAATAATCATAGGTGGCATTTTAAGTCCAGCTTTAGAATAGGCCAACTGATAAACATGATTATTCGCAAGGGTATCATTAATTTCCATGTTAAATGATTTGCCCTCTATGACTTTTTTATACATATCTGAATTCATCTTGTATTCGCTTGAATATTTCACAATTTCAGATTGTCCATCACCAAGGTCATTTACCCAGATATTGGCTTTAGCTTCGTCTGTTCCTAAAATATAGGCATCTAATTCTTGTAAAGAAAGGGCATCCACTGTACAATCTTCACCTGCAGCCTTGCAAGCTTTTTCAAGGGGTTCTCTCCATTCGGTAACAACAGCGCAAATATATTCTGTAGGTTTAGTAATGTTTAATGTTTTAGATTGAACAGGTTCAGATGATTTTTTACAAGCTGTAAAATGTGTGATGAATAGGCTGCTAAGAATACATAACACGCTACTCATTTTAATGATTTGGATTTTCATGATTATAAAGTTTAATTTTTTTGCCTACTCTAGTAACTCTTTTCGGCTTACGAGTTTTTGTGTTTTCTACTGCAAAGATGAAATGAAGCACAAGTCTGTAAAAGAGTTGAGTAACGGAAAACGAATCGATAATTAACGGGATTTCGCTACCGTTATTTAACGGTAAGGAATTAGTGATTAAACCCAATCTGTAAAAGATATACTTCTTTAAAGTCCCTTAAACATTGAATCTTGCAACTTGTTTGAGCATACCAATTTCAATTAATTTGAATTATGTTCAATAAGAAACTACTTTTGAGTATAACATTAAAAATTTTAAAAAATGAAAAAACTACTCATTATCACGAATGTGGTTACACTCTTTATCTTAGGGTTTACGTATTTCTCTGGATGCAAAAAGGCAGAGATTGATCCTGAAAAGGCAACGAATACTTGTATTGTTTGCCCTGATACCAAGCCATACGCTCAAGTAGGTACAGATTTCGTAAAATCCCTACTAAGAAATTATAGAGAAAATCAATGGACTAAAATCACTGGCATGCCTCGAACATTTATTGATTCTCGATCTGTATGGTTTGATATGAATGTTATTAAAAGCTTTATTGCAGATGTGGAAGCGAAGACTGATGATATATGTAAAGAAGGCCATTGCAAAAAAAAATTAGGGATAAGAATTTATTTTGGTGCATATGGTAAGGGGGCAGTACCAGAATATTCAGAATATAAAGGATTACATACCTTAGTAATGGTACCCACTATTCAAAATCCAGAACTAGAGGGCACAGACCGAGAGCATGTAGACTTTGACCCTGAGCACATGACAGGTTGTTCTCCATTAACTATAGATACTAGTTGGCAATTTATAACGGCGCTCATGCCTGAAATCACAGCTTCGAATCACGGCACCTTAATTCCTCCACCAGATCCTTTTGTTGGACCTTGTACTGGAGCAAAGTTTATGCACTTTATTGATTTACAAGATTTAGTAAGACCATCTACTTCTCCTTGTCCTTAAGAATATAAATTTATGTATTCATATTTTATATACACTTTACTTTGTTTTGAAGGAATTGCTGCATGTGTAGGATTATACTTTTCAAGTAAATATCCAAGTAAAACAAATAAGCCCTTTGCCTATTATTTGATCAGTATCTTCTTATTAGAGGTTTCTGCAAGAATTTTAGTCATATATAATATGAAGAAATACGCGAGCTATTTGGTAGAATACATTGCGATTCCATTAGAATTTATCTTCTTGTATTGGTTCATTATTCAGTTATCTAAATATCATAAAAAATCGAAAATATTTTTGATGGTATTATCTCCGTATATGATTTCATTTATAATAGAAACTTTCTTTAAGGCAACATTTGAATTTTTGAACATTTCTTATACCGTTGGAAACTTATTTCTATTAATTTTAGTACTGAAGTGCATGTATGATTTTCTAAATAGTAACGATATTCTAAAGTTTTTGTACAGCCCTGTATTTTATATTTGTATAGGCCTTTTATTATTTTATCTCGGTACATTTCCATATTATGCCATCAAAAATGTATTGTGGGCAGAATTTAAAACTGTAGGTTTAAAATATTGGTACGTCGCCATGGCATTAAATTGCCTCATGTATTGTATGTTTACGATTAGTTTTTTATGCAGCAAACAGAAATCTATCTCGCCTTAATTTTATCTACTTGTATAGTATTCATATTTATTGCAGGCATAATATTATTTATACTTCAATATCGAAAAAGAAAAATTCAATATCAATCTGAAAAAAAAGCCATGGAACTTTTACACCTCAACGAAATGAAGGAAGCCACACTCCAAATGCAACAACTTACCATGCAAGACATTGGTCGGGAAATTCATGATGGTGTAGGCCAAAGACTTACACTGGCGTCGATTTATTCTAAACAACTGATCAATAAAAACTTATCTGATGATAGCAGAACTAAGTTAGAAGAAATCAGCAGTATTATTAATGATTCACTTGTACAACTGAGAATGCTTTCTAGAGAATTAGCCAATGAACAAGAACATTCTATAGACCTGAATGAATTCGTACATCAAGAAGTAGAAAAAGTAAAAGCATTATCTGTATGTGAGGTGCAATTTGATCAAGAGAAAGAATTTTTCATTGACAATAAAAAGGCCATGTTTATTATTCGCATTCTACAAGAGTTTATGCAGAATAGTTTAAAATACGCAGAATGCTCTAAGATGACTATCTCATTAAACAAAAAAAATGAACTCTTAGTTTTAGAAATCAATGACAACGGGAAAGGATTTGATCAATCTATTTTGTCAAAAGGGATAGGACTGAATAATATGAAACGAAGGGCAGAAATGATAGGAGCAACTCTTGACATTAGTTCGAACATTGGACAAGGAACTGCTTTACATTTAGAATTACCACTTTAAAATTTTTATATGCAATACAATATAGCCATTGTCGATGATCATATTTTGATAGCCAAAGCCATTGCTTCAATAATTAATGAAGAATCTAGTTATAGGGTTTTATATGAAGTGTCAAATGGTAAAATGTTGCAAGAGAAATTTCTGAATAAGAAAAATATTCCCGATGTAGTGTTATTAGATATATCCATGCCTGTGATGGATGGTTTTGAAACAGCTCTTTGGCTCAAACAAAATCATCCTGATGTTTTAATACTGACCTTGTCTATGCAAGATGATGATCAATCTCTTATACGCATGATTAAAAATGGGGCTAAAGGTTATTTATTAAAAAATGTAGAACCTAAAGAACTCATTAGTGCCATTGACCAACTGATTAAGAAAGGATATTTTTATCCAGAATGGGCTACCTCGAAAGTTTTAATGTCACTGGGTGAAGAAAGCAAACAAAACAACGACGAAATAAAATTTACAGAAAGAGAAATTGAATTTTTAAAGTATGCATGTTCGGAATTATCTTATAAAGAAATCGGAGAACACATGTTTGTTAGTGCCAGAACTGTGGAAGGATATAGAGATAGTTTATTTTTAAAATTAGGCATTAAAACAAGAATTGGCTTAGTGATGTTTGCTATCAAAAATAAAATGATAGAGGTGTAAGCACTAAAAAAGCTACTAGTCTTTTTCTAGTAGCTTTTGTCGGGACGACTGGATTTGAACCAGCGACCACACGCCCCCCAGACGTGGATTCTACCGAGCTGAACTACGTCCCGAT
>CAZSUF010000162.1:7133-8867 GCA_964609875.1 uncultured Bifidobacterium sp. | reverse complement strand
TAATGCAACTTCATCTTCATACTCATTTAATGTACAAGGGAGAGCAGGGACTGATCCATTTAATGTAGCAAGTTCATCAGGAACTTCACTGTTCAGAGTTCTTTCAAATGGAAATGTTGGAGTGGGTTCATCCTTCACTGTCTACTCAAGTGGAAATGTGGGAATTGGGATTTCAAATCCTGCGGATTTGTTTAGTATTAAGGGAGAGAACACAAGATCTGTTATTGATAGCACTAGTTCATTAGCATTATCAGCGTTACTTTTTAAAGAAAAATTAAGACCTGAGAAATCTATCAATATGGGTTTCAATGCAACTCAAGCATGGAAAATAAAACAAATAGATTTTACTGCATCATTTGACTTTTACCATACTCAATTTCAAAATCAATTTTTCCCTGATTATGACAGCAATTCAAATTTGGCTGTCATCGCTAATTTTACCGAGCCTTCTATTTCGAATGCTTTACAAACCGAGTTAACGGCTGATTTCATGAAAAAGTTAAATATCAGAGTGGCTTATAATTTTCTAGATGTTTTTAGGATAATCAACAAACAAAAAGTTTTATTACCCTTTAATGCCCGTCATCGTTTTTTAGTTGTTGCTAGTTTGCATTCTCAAAAACCACTTTGGCAAGTAGATTTGAACTTGCATTGGTATGGACAACAACGTTTGCCTATTTCTGTCACCTTGCCTACAGAATTAAAACAACCTGATTACTCCAAACCATTTACTATTCTAAGTCTACAATACACCCATACATTGAAAAAAATCGAACTCTTTGCGGGCTGCGAAAATATTTTTGATTTTAGACAAATACGTCCTATTATCGGATATCAAAAACCATTTGATCAATACTTTGACACCTCCTTTGCATGGGGGCCAACACGAGGAAGAGAGTTCTATGTTGGCTTACGTTTTAAATTAGCGCCAATAGAAGAAAAAGAAAAGGTTGAGTAATTTAAGCCATCTGACTTGAGTAGCAAGTTAGGAGAGAAACAATTTATCCCCGTGGTTTGTGTCTCCACAAACCACCGCTGAATTATTATACTCTTTCTATGTAATGAGTTACAAATTTAAATTTATCCCCGTGGTTTGTGTCTCCACAAACCACCACTGAATTATTATACTCTTTCCATGTAATGAGTTACAAATTTAAATTTTGTGAAATTATTGATATAATCAAAGGCAGAAGAAAATTGATATTGTTCAGGAATAGTTGTTAAATTCCAATGCGCTTGAAGAGGATTCAAATGAATATAATCAAGCTTTTGCTGTAACATTTCTCTGCTAAATATTTTAATGGCTAATGGATCACGTTTCCAATAACGTTGTTTTCTAGAAACTTCATCAACATTAAATAATTTATATTGGGCTGGGTTTTGTTCTCTTAGGATTTTTTGAAATTGATGCGCCGTATATTTTAAAAAAGATTCATAGGGAGCTTCCTTGCCATTAAAATCAAGCATTTCCCAAATTACATGAAGATGATTGGGCATGATTACAAATCCATAAACCTTAATTTTGTTTATACCACACAAATACGACATTGAATCAACAATGACCATTTTAAAAATATCTTCCTTCAATAAATGACGCCAATTATTTATTGTTGCCGTCCAGAAATAAACTTCATTCAAAACCATTACACTATTCCTTGACTGATCTAACATATTCATAAATCAAAAATAATGAATATTCAAATACATGGAATAATTGTTTGCGGGGACACAAAC
>CAZSUF010000162.1:5692-7123 GCA_964609875.1 uncultured Bifidobacterium sp. | reverse complement strand
ACAAACCATGGGGAAAAGTTTGACTCCAGGGTTCCATAATTTAAGAACAACAAACCAACTGAACTCAACCCATGATTCTAAATTTTGTTTCTTCATAAACTAAGGAGTCCGTGGTTTGTGTCCCCACAAACCACCACTATTCTATCTCTTGAGCTGGATAACTAATAACAAGAATAAATACTGTGTATCAAATAATGGTTTGTGGGGACACAAACCATGGGAAAAAGTTTCAACAATCAAAATAAAAGATTATTGATTCTGTGGTTTGTGTCACTACAAACCACTACAATTCCAGCTCTTGAGTTGTATACCTAATATCAAGAATAAATAATGTGTATCAAATAATGGTTTGTGGGGACACAAACCATGGGCTTGGAGAGAAATAATTTATTCATCACCAAATGCATACATCGGTACTTGATGTGACCATGATTCATCGGCCAAAGAATAACAATGTACTTCTCTGCCATTAATCAAGACTAGGTAAGCTACTTTAAGCATGGAATTATAAGATAACAACTGACTTAAACTTGATGAATTAATCGCCTCATTTTCTTGTTTCACTTCAATCAACATCCAAGGCTTATCTTGTTTGTACACCACAATATCATAACGCCTAGCTCTTTGTCCCAGTTTCAATTGCTTCTCCACCGAAATCAATGAGACAGGGTATCCTTTTTCATGAATAAGATAATGCAAAAATTGCTGCCTCACCCATTCTTCGGGTTGAAGCAGCATCCATTTACGTCGTACAGGATCAAAAATATATTCTTTTCCTTCTATGATCTTTGTTTTCAATGTCAAGGTAGATAGTCATCAAATATAAGATTGAAAGAGAAAATTACAAGACGAAATAAACAGGCAACTAGAAAGTTTGCTACGGAGCGCGTGAGTGATGGCAACGGAAATCGGCCTTGCAGCCGATGGGAATCGGCGGCAAGGCCATTGGAGTGAACAGCACGACCCGAAGGCCGTTCTGCCTCAGACGGACTAGGGGCACGCCCAAAAGAATCAGAGGATTATTTTCAATATTTAACTGAATTCAAATAATTGAATTAAATTCAACCCGCTAAAACAGGTTTATGAAAACATTATTTAGAAGAAAATCCATTCAAAAAATATTGGCCGATAGTGCTGCAGGGGATGGAGACGGCGAAGGACATGTGATGCATAAAGTGTTGGGTGTGCGCGATTTAACTTTCTTTGGTATTGCTGCCATCATTGGAGCAGGAATTTTTACCAGCATAGGGAAGGCCTGTTTCGATGGAGGTCCGGCGGTAATATTTTTGTACTTATTTACTGCCATGGCTTGTGGATTTGCTGCCTTGTGAAGTTACCAGTGCAATTGCTTTGCAATATGCCATACCTCTTATGATATTTATAGGTTAGTGTGAAAAGACAGCCAAACTTATACAAGATTTTGCTAATTTG
>CAZSUF010000162.1:4344-5682 GCA_964609875.1 uncultured Bifidobacterium sp. | reverse complement strand
GCCTATGTGGCGTTTGGAGAAATATTTGCATGGATTATAGGGTGGGATTTATTGATGGAATATGCCATTGGAAATATTGCGGTGGCTATATCATGGAGCGAATATTTCACGCATCTCACTTCAGGTTTTGGAATACATATTCCGCACTGGATGACCATGGATTATTTAACGGCTAAAAGTGGATTTGAGGATGTAAGTGCTCTGTTGGCTCAAGGTGAAGTCATGACAAAAATTGATCCTGTACTTATAGAAAAATACCAAGCTTGGACACAAGCACCCATGCTTGGCTCCTTGCGTTTAATCATGGATGTACCCGCCTTTGCTATAGTAGCTATTATCACAGCTATTGTATTTGTAGGTATTCATGAAAGTAGGCGCATGAGTAATTTGATGGTGATCATAAAATTACTCGTGATATTTTTAATTATTGTTTTAGGCGCCTATTATGTAGAACCCGCTAACTGGAGTCCATTTGCGCCGAATGGTTTGGCTGGAATTTTGAAAGGTGTATCAGCTGTATTCTTTGCCTTTATTGGTTTTGATGCAATTTCTACCACAGCAGAAGAATGCAAGGACCCACAAAGAGATTTGCCACGCGGCATGATGTATGCATTAATAATATGTACAGTTTTGTATGTGGTATTAGCCCTGGTACTTACAGGCATGGTGCCTTATACTCAATTAAATGTACCTGATCCTTTAGCCATGATTTTCGAAGCTCGTAATTTACCTATCATAGCAGGCATAGTGGCAGTAAGCGCCATAGTAGCGACTGCCAGTGTATTATTAGTTTTTCAAATGGGTCAACCTCGAATATGGATGAGCATGAGTCGTGATGGATTGTTGCCCAAAATATTTTCGCGTATGCATCCCAAATTTAAAACCCCTTCTTTCTCTACCATCTTAACTGGTTTTGTGGTGGCTGTACCGGCTTTATTTTTAAATTTAGATATTGTGATTTCCTTGACTAGCATTGGCACTTTATTTGCCTTTGTGCTTGTTTGCGGAGGCATTTTGGTATTAGATCGTGATGAGACTTTACCTCCAAGCAAATTCAAAGTACCCTATATCAATGGCAAGTTTTTTATACCAGGCTTATTTTTAATTTCCCTTACCATGGTGATACTTTATGCGCCAGATCATTTCACCTATATTTTCACCGTGAATGGTTTGCCTATGTTATTTTTCTGGATCATTTGTTTAATTGTAAGTGTGTATAGTTTTCTCAGAAGCTATTCGAGTATACCGGTATTAGGATTAATATCTTGTTTTTATTTAATGGCACAAGAAACCCCTAAAATTTGGCTGCGGTTTTTAATATGGCTTGCCATTGGTTTA
>CAZSUF010000162.1:0-4334 GCA_964609875.1 uncultured Bifidobacterium sp. | reverse complement strand
TAATTATTTTCTTTCTTTATAGTAGATCGCACAGTAAATTGGCTGAGAAGAAAACAGCTTAATTCTTTTAAGAAGATCATTCATAAAAATGCATCCAAGAAATTTATAGTAGAATATATTTCACGTAGGGGTATTTAACAAGAAGGTTGTCCTAGTGCAAATTCTTGCTATGACAATTAAACTTTGGACCTTAGTTCTCACGACAATACTTTTAGCTTGTTCTCAAGTTCGAGCGCAGGTATACACACAAAATCTGCGTGGACAAGTGATTGAGAAAAATATTCAAAAACCTATCCTAGGTGCCATCATACAAATAGAAGGCACAAGCTTAGGTGCTGTCAGTGATTTGGATGGCAACTTTACTATAGAACATATTCCAATAGGCAGGCATCAGGTAAAGTGCACAGCCATGGGTTTTAAAGAAATGATAGTCCCTAATATTCTGATACAATCGGGCAAAGAAATAGTGATTACCCTTGCGATGGAAGAAAAAATATTTGAGGGAAAAAATATTGTGATTAAAGGGGAATCTAAAAAAAATAAACCCTTAAATGAAATGAGTTTGGTGAGTGCTAGAACTTTCACAGTAGAGGAAGCACAAAAATATGCAGCCGCTGTGAATGACCCTGCTCGCATGGCTACCAATTTTGCAGGGGTGGTAGCGGCAGATGATGGCAATAATCATATTGTCATTCGTGGAAATTCGCCTAATGGACTTCTGTGGCGTATGGAAGGAATTGACGTGCCCAATCCAAATCATTTTGCCAATACGGGTGCGAGTGGAGGAGGCATATCTATTCTTAGCGCACAACTTTTGGCTAATTCAGATTTTGTGACCGGTGCTTTTGCAGCAGAATATGGCAATGCATTAAGTGGCGTGTTTGATTTAAAATTACGGAAAGGAAATAATCAGGAAAGAGAATATACAGTACAAGCTGGTGTGCTTGGTTTGAATGTTGCTGCAGAAGGTCCTTTTTCAAAAAAATACCAGGGTTCCTATTTAATCAACTATCGATATTCGACATTAAGTGTACTTGACAAAATGGGATTGCATGTAACAGGACGAGGCAATAGCACCAACTTTCAAGACTTATCTTACAACATCTATTTACCTACAAAAAAGTTTGGACAATTTAGTCTGTTTAGTTTTGGTGGATTAAGCGATCAACACTTTGCCGAACTAAAAGATAGTAGTAAATGGATAACAAATTTTGATAGATTCGGCAATGTTTTTCATGCCAATGTAGGTTTGTGGGCAGCCACTCATCAAATACACTTGAACGAAAGAATACTTTTAAAATCTGGCATAGGGTATTCGATTGCTTCAAATAAATATCTTGAAAATTATGTGTTGAATGATTATAGCTTGAGAAATACATTTAATGAAAAGTATATTACCAAGAAAATTACAGGAACAAGCACTTTAAATTACAAGTATAACTCAAGGCTACTCATCAGATCTGGCATTATCTTAAATCACTACCAATTTCGTTTTAATCAAGCTTATCGAGAAATTCCGGCAGCCCCTTTAGTGGAAGTTTTAGATGTGTATGAATCTACGCAAAGTGGGCAAGTGTTTAGTCAGGCTCAATATAAATTTACAGACAAGTTGCTATTTTCAGTTGGACTGCATGGTCTTTATTTGACTTTAAATAAACATTATTCCATAGAACCTAGAGCTTCTATTCAATATCAAGTAAATCCCAAAAACATATTAACCGCAGGGTTTGGAAAACATAGTCAAATGCAAGGATTTGGGATATATTTTGCAGAGCAAACAACTTCCTCTGGAGGAATCTATAGACCCAATGAAAATCTTGATTTTTCTAAAGCGTTGCATTATGTCGTAGGATATCAGCACCAATTTTCTAGACAACTCAGATTTAAGACAGAAGCTTATTATCAATCTTTGTATAACTTACCGATTTCTACAGATCCTCAAAGCTCATTTTCAGTGGTGAATGTGATGGACAATTATATGCGCGATCCATTAATCAACAAAGGCAAGGGCAAAAATTATGGTGTAGAAATTACCTTGGAGAAAAATCTGCATAAAAATTACTATTACTTGCTGACCACTTCTTTGTATAATTCCTTGTACAAGGCAGCGAATGGCCGTGAATATAATACGAGATTTAATGGAGGATTTGCAGCGAATGCTGTTTTTGGTAAAGACTTTATTTCTAGTAATCAAAGGCGCACGATTGGATTGAATGTAAAAGGCGTGTATGCGGGTGGATACAGAACTACGCCCATTAATACAGCTCAATCTGTACAAGAAGAAAGAACTATTTATTACGAAGACAAAGCCTATCAAGAACAACTACCCAATTACTTTCGAGGTGATATTCGATTGAGTATTACATGGAATCGAAAACGAATGACTTCTACCCTTTCCTTAGATGTTCAAAATGTAACGAATAGAAAAAATGTGGCTGGTAGAATTTATGATGCGAAAACTCAAACAGTTAAAACCTATTTTCAAGCGCCTATCATTCCTATCTTAAATTATAAAATTGAATTTTAATTGAATTCTTGCGTGAGGGATAGTAGCGAAAAGCCCGGACTCCGAGAGGCTTAAATAAACTACATTGAACTTGACAGATGATAGCCGATTCGGGGGAGGACTTGTAGCGAATAGCCCGGTCTCGTGGGGCTTGCTGCAAGCTTGAGGTGAGTAATTATTTTCAGCCCAACGAGACACGCCCCATTAATTTCTAAAATAAAATGCTAGAAAAAAAACGAACATGGCTAAATATAAATTCAGCCCAAGTCTTGAATTTAGTTTGACATAATACTTATGAAAAAAATAATTCAAAGCGAATCCGATTACGAACCACGCTATATAATTTTGCAAGGGCACTTGATTATTTTTAAACATCCAATAATCAAAACGAGGTGCTGTTTTTTCTATGAGCACATCAAGGGCTACCATGCATGCTGCTGAAAGAATAGATGATAAGAAAATATTTTTAACAAATGAATTACACATACTGGCTCCTGCATAAATAATTAGGCCCCAATTGATGCCCATCATCAAAGGTACATTTCCAATTTTAGTCCCGAGGGATTGACCGTAAGAATACTCGCCAAAAATAACACCATACTTGACCCCCAAATATTCGGCAAGAAAACCTAACAAACAAACAAATCCTAGCAATAAAACATCTTTAATTTCTTTATTCGGAATATCTAAAATTACCAAAGTCATACATAGACCCAAGGTGAGCGGAGATAGGCTAACAAACCAATCCTGATACCCTAAATAAATTCCAAGGATGCCAGTTAGATGAAAAAGCCAAATCAGAAAAATGGATACATCTAATCTAGTGAAATTAAATTTCATACTTTAATCGTTCGTGATCAATTGGCTCGTAATTTTTGCCGAAAGCAAACATAATGGAATTCCTCCACCGGGATGCACACTTCCCCCACAAAAATAGAGGTTTTTTAGACGGCTAGAAAAATTAGGATGTCTTAAGAAAGCGGCAAATTGATTATTACTTGCTGAACCATATAAAGCACCTTGATAACTTTGGGTATTCTGTTCAATGCCGATAGGGTCTAATATTTTTTCGCATTGGATGAGCTCTTCGAAATTCACTTTCAAGTGTTTAGACATTTTGGCAATCACTTGAGATCTGATGCGCTTTGTGAGTGAAGTCCAGTCTTGACCTGTGTTTGAAGGCACGTTGACCATCACAAACCAATTTTCGCAACCAGGAGGCGCATCTGATTTTACATCTTTACTTGTAATGTTTACATACACTGTAATATCTTCGGCTACTTGTTTATCCTTAAAAATGACTTTAAATTCATTTGCATAATCCTTCGCAAAGAAAATATTGTGCAAGTTTAGTTGAGGAAATTCTTTAGAAATTCCCCAATAAAATATCAGTGCAGAACTTGATCTTTCTTGCTTCAGCGTTCTTTCTGGCGCTTTTTCTGATGTCAATAAATGTCTGTAAGTGGGTACAATGTCCATATTGCTGACCACTCGATTTGCATGAATGAGTTCATTATTTACAACGACGCCTAAAACACTTTTCTCTGCAATTTCAATTCGGCTTACTGTTGAATTAAAATGAATTTGCACACCTAAAGTTTTGGCAAGATTAACCAAGGCATTTGTAATAGAAATCATACCCCCTTCAGGTATAAAAGTACCATAATGTTGTTCTAAATGAGGAATCATGCTCATAATACCCGGTGTTAAAAAAGGAGAAGAACCATTATAGGTAGCATAGCGATCGAAGAGTTGAACAAGATGAGGGTGTTTTAACACTTTTTGGTTATAGGCATGCAAGGGTTTATTTAGATGTAAACTTCGAATA
>CAZSUF010000161.1:1852-8985 GCA_964609875.1 uncultured Bifidobacterium sp. | reverse complement strand
TTCCAGAAGGGTTTTATTTCATCTCGGATTTCAAACCTAATAGTAATTATCACATGGCCATGTTGGTAAATTATCCAAATTACTCAGATCAAATTGCTGGAGATAAAGAACATCCCGGAGGCGATATTTACATACATGGCGCATGCATGACCGTAGGATGTTTACCTATGACAGATGCACCGATTGAAGAAATTTATATCACAAGTATTATTTCTAGAATTCATGGTCAACTTAATATTCCTGTACAGATTTTTCCCATTAGATATAATCAAAAATCGCTTGATTATATTGGTAGAGAATATAAAGATGAAGTGGAGAAGCAAAAATTTTGGGTCAACTTAAAGCGGGCTTATGATTATTTTGAAGCGACGCATAAAACCTTACCTGTCATGTACGACGAATCTGGTGAGTATGCCTTTTAAATAAAAGCTGTTTTAATTTTTTTTGTTTAATAAGCTTTCATTTCTTGTGCAACAATAATCAAATATTTATTATTCAATAATAGTTTGAAATATAAGATCTAGATCTGAATCGCCTAAGTCGCAACTACCCGTTTTAATATTGGGTTGATGTCTAAGAACGATATTGACATTCCCTTGACTGATATTGCCATTTATCCAGCTAGTTTGTAAGCCTAAGTCTAAACCATTTTCATCTTTATCTTTTTTGGTTATCGTTGTTGATATGCCAGAAATTGTATAGCAAAATAAATGGTCTTTACCTTCTTCAAATACTTCTTGACTGATGGTATCTGTGGGAGATTTAGATTCGTCTAATAAGAGTACTTCAGCAAGATAGGTGGTGTTCGCTTTTAATCGAATCGTATCCCATTGGCTTGGATTATTACCACCATCACCATCAAGATCTCTGTATTTAAAAGATTTTGAAGCTTGAATTCCGGCTGAGTCCACAAAATTAATCTGACAAGTCGTGATTAATTCGTTCTCGTTTGGGTTTGGAGGTGTTGTTGTTTTTTTATTGCAAGCACTTAAAATGCTTGAGACTAATAGAATGGTTGCAATTTGTTGAACTGCATTTGTTTGATTGTTTTTCATTGTTTTTTATTTTTATTTTATTTTAATAAGTTAAAAGGAATAGAAAGTCTTAAGCTTATATTTCTGCCTAATTCATTGGCGAAATATCGATTTCTATTCATGTAATCACGATACTGTGTATTAAAGACATTAGCAATGTTCAAATTGAAAAGGATTTTGTTTTGATTGACTTTGAATTCACTATTCAAGTCTATTTGAAAGAGAGAATAGGCTTTAGGCGGAGCCACATAATCCATAGAATCTGCAATTAAATATTGACGGGCATTATAGCTAGCTCCAAAGCTTATATCCGTATGAATGTGTTGTTTTTCTATGAATGTATAAGATAGTTCAAGTGAGGCTCTTGCTGGTGGAATGCCAGGTAAAAATTGCTGGGCTTTTAGATCTTTTGCTCGTATCAAATTTCCTTTTACATGAGTCGACAAGGTTTTGTTTATATTCCAGTTTCCTGCAAATTCAAATCCTACGAAGCCAGCGTCGGTTTGCATGTATTTGAAAGTTGGGAAGGCACCGCGTATGGTCAAGGTCGCAGGAAATATGGGCTGTTGTACTATATAATCTTTGATATAATTGTAGTAGGCGGTAAGCTCAAAGTCTAGCCGATTTTTATATTTAAAGTCTAAAGTTAAGTCATGATGAATACTTCTTTCTGGTTTTAAACTTCTATCCCCAATTTCAAAGGAGGCTGCGCTGTGATGTACTCCATAGCTATATAATTCATTGACAAAAGGTGCTCTCCATGTGGTGCCTCCATTAAAATGAATAGTAAAATAAGGTAATTTATACCTAGCCCCAAAAGACGAAGCTATTCCATTATACTGATGACTTGGGCTGATTACTACATTGTTTTCCCATTTGAAAATTTTGAATTGATTCACATCATACCTGAGTCCTCCTTCTAAAGAAAGCTTGTTTTTGTGCCATTTTTCGGTCATATAAATTCCTCCAGTAATTTTATTGTAGTTTGGAATAAAATAGTTTCCAAAATATTGATTCGTTTGGCCGAAGCCATTCACTCCGATAATACCCGTGAATTGTTTTGTTTTAATCTGTTCTAAGAAAGCATCAACATGATGAGTCCTTAATAGAAAGTGTAAAGAAGGTTTAAACGTGCCATCGGGTAATTTGCTATACAAATTATTGTCAAATTCTTTTCGTGTATTTTGTTGAAATGCATAATTTAATTTGAACATCCCATGAGGATTGATATTCCACGTTAAGTTTACTTTGTTGAGTTGATGAACAACCTGTTGATAGGGTAAATCAATTTGATATGAAAATCCGCTACTATCGATTGGTTTATCAGCTTCGAAGGCTTTATATAAATCTGTGAGGTTGCCAATATGAGAGCCTGAAAAAATGGCAATATCAGTATTGAAGTAGCTATGAAAATATTCAATATTTATATTCTTCAACGTATAACCTAAGGCTGCGGAATAATTAAGCTCCTTCATGCCCGTGTTTTTTAAAAAGTAGGTAGGCGTTTGATTGTTTCCTGACCTTTTAATTGTGCCTTGAATGCGCCAAGTTAATTTAGGAAGTAGTAGTTTCTCTCCTTCAAGTAATCCAGAAACAGCCATTCCTCGGCCATTACTGAATAAAGTTGTATTGAATTCTCCTTGAACACCTTTTATTTCTTGTAATGGTTTTGGGTTAATCAAAATAACCCCGCCAATGATGTCGCAACCGTATCTAATGCTTTGAGCACCTTTGACAACTACAATGCTTTTGGCGATAAATGGATCTATTTCAGGAGCATGTTCATTGCCCCATTGTTGTCCTTCTTGACGAATTTCATTATTTAAAATCAAAATTCGATTGCTGTGTAAACCTCTGATTACTGGTTTTTGAATATTGTTTCCTGTACTTAGGCTATACACACCATTGATTTTTTCAAGAGATTTTCCAAGTGAAACTCCTTGTTGTTTAAATAAATCAAGTGCATCTAATTTATGCATGACATGAACATCTTCCCAATGATTCTTGGTGCCTTTGATGGTAATTTGGTGAAGAGAATCAGATTTGCATGTCATGAAAATTTTTTTCTGAAGGTTTTGTTCATTGAGGCTTATTTTCTCACGATACGTTTCGTGGTTTAGGTGTTGACAAATTAAAGTGTATTCTCCAGGACAAAGGCCTGTAATACTGAATTTCCCATTTTGGGAGGAATGAGTTCCTTTTTGTTGTTCTAAGATGAATAAAGTAGCTTCTGCAATTGGATTGCCTGATTCTGATTCTAAGAGGACACCCTTCAAGGTGTACTTACATGAATCTTGAGCATGGGCAATAAATCCAAACAGCAATAGCCCCATCATTGCGATGAACTTATGCATAGAAAAAATAAATGAATGTTTTGAAAATTAGGCATCGAATTTCAAGGCCTAAAAGAGAAGTACAAGATCAAATCAAGCGGGGCGGACCTCTCAGGGGTGTGCCTTGATGGAAGTAAGGAATAAAACCCGTTTCATCTATGGTAACCTGCTTTTTATTTGGGTAACTCTGAATATTTAGAGGAATAAAGCAGAAAAAATCCACTGAACTGCTAGAAAAACTTTGATCGGCCTTGAGCAATTCGCAATGATGATGATGGCCTGATAACTGCAATCCTTTATGGGTAAGCTGGGTATGTTTGGCGTCAGTATGCGTCGAAAACAAGTGGTATACTTCCTTGGGAACTATGTAGAAACTAAATAGGACAAGGAGTATGAGGGCAAAATATTTCTTCTTTTGACTTGACATCGTGGCAAATTTACTAAATACTTTTCATTAGAAGACGACAATTTGGTGGCTGTTGCGGCAAGGATAGTAGTGGAAAGCCCATCTCGTTCTTCAAAACGAGATGGCTTGGAACGGATAGCCTGTGTGCCGCCCCAAAAAATGCTCTTATCTTTTTCATGCTAGCTAATCTTTTAGTTCATCTCTAGTTTTTGAAAAACTCGATAAAAAAATTGTGTAGTTAAAATGAATTCACTATCATTGTATCTTAAATTAGAATTAGAGCAATATGAGAAAATCAATTTTTTGCGTGGTAGCCCTTTTCGCTTTATTGTCTACAGGAAGCGTTGCCTTTGCACAAGAAGGGGATAATGATATGGTTAGGGTATATCGTTGGTTAAGCACAGTCGATAATAACTATGTTACTTTAGCAGAAGGGGAAATTCAAGAAGGGCAATTGTTACAATATAAATACAAAGAGAAAACATTTTTGTTTTATGCGTATAGAACGCCAGGTCCTGATCGTGTGGCTGTATATCGTTGGACAAATCCTGTAACTAAAGACCAAACAAGTATTGCTGAAGATGAATTTTCTGATAGTGATATGATTCTTCAAGGTTATACAGACAAAAGATTACAGTATTATGCACCGATTCGTAGAGCACAAAATCATATTGCTGTATACAATTGGTACAGAAGTAAATCGAAAGATTGGGTAACAATTCCTGAGTTTGGTGATACTGATAAGTTTTGGGATAAAGGATATAAGCAAAAAAGATTTCAGTATTACGGGATCATGAGAAATGAATACGAAAGAAGATAAAATATTTCAATAAATAAAAACCCGCAAATTTTGCGGGTTTTTTTATTGAGTACCGAAAAAATGACAAACTGCTTCATTCCAAAACCGCAAGATTTTAATTCGATTAAGAGTTCTCTATTCAGGCTTTTCTGCCTTTTTTTATATTTCATTAGACCTTATATTTGCGAACTTTTATGACAGCTTGTCACAAAATAAAAATGTAGCACATTATTTGACCTTCATGCAAACAATTCAAGCTGTGGAAAACGGCCTATAAAAATTAAATTATGTTAAACTTTATCAATAAACTTTTCGGTGGAAGTAAATCTGAAAAGGATGTAAAAAAAATTCAACCGATTATTGATCAAATCAATAAAAATTTCAATGCCTATCAATCGTTAAGTCATGATGAGTTGCGAAATAAAACAACCGAGTTTAGAGCGCGAATTAAAGCTTATGTAAAAGATATTCAAGATCAGATTGATGAGAAAAAGCAGCTCGCCGAGGAAACGAGTGATATTCATTTGAAAAGTGATATCTTCAAAGAGGTAGATCAACTTGTAAAGGATAAAGATAAAAAACTAGAAGAAATTTTATTAGAGATTTTACCTGAAGCATTTGCCACGGTTAAAGAAGCTGCTAATAGATTTAAAAATAATACCGAACTAAAAAGTAAGGCTACAGAATTAGATAGAAACTTAGCCGTAACCAAGGAGTATGTGACTATTGAAGGTGATGAGTCTACTTTTCAAACTACATGGATTGCTGGTGGAACACAAGTAGGATGGAATATGGTGCACTATGATGTTCAGTTGATTGGAGGTTATAATTTGCATGAAGGAAAGATTTCAGAAATGGCCACAGGTGAAGGTAAAACTTTGGTGTCGACCTTGCCAGCCTATTTGAATGGACTTGCAGGGGAAGGTGTTCATATTGTAACGGTGAATGATTATTTGGCTAGAAGGGATAGTGAATGGAATGGTACTTTATTTGAATGGCTTGGATTGCGCGTTGATTGTATAGATAAACATCAACCTAATACAGAGGCACGTAGAAATGCCTATATGGCTGATATCACCTACGGAACCAACAATGAATTCGGTTTTGATTATCTACGTGATAATATGGTGCATACGCCTGAAGAAATGGTACAACGCAAATTACATTTCGCCATGGTGGATGAGGTGGATAGTGTATTGATCGATGATGCTAGAACTCCATTGATTATTTCTGGTCCCGTTCCGAAAGGAGACGACCAAGAATTTCATGTATTAAAGCCTTCCATTGAAAGATTAGTTGATGCTCAAAGAAAAGTAGTCAATGCCTTTTTAATTGAAGCAAAGAAATTAATTTCAGAAGGGAATGATGATAAAGAAGGTGGCGGAATGGCCTTGTTACGTGCTTATCGTGGTTTGCCTAAAAACTCTTCTACGATTAAATATTTAAGTGAAGTTGGGATTAAACAAGTTCTTCAAAAAACAGAAAATTATTATTTGGCAGATCAGCAAAAAAATATGCCCAAGGTGGATGCAGAATTGTATTTCACGATAGACGAAAAAAATAATCAAGTAGATCTTACCGATAAAGGAATTCAATTGATGACAGGTACGGTGAATGATACAGACTTCTTCGTGATGCCTGATATTTCTACGGGTTTAGCGGCTATTGAAAAATCTGAGGCAAGTGCAGAAGAAAAAATTCGTCAAAAGGATGCTTTCCTTCAGAATTACTCTTTGAAAGCAGATCGTATTCATACTGTTCAACAATTATTAAAAGCCTATACCTTGTTTGATAAAGATAAAGAGTATGTGGTGATGGATGGTAAAGTAAAAATCGTAGATGAGCAAACTGGCCGTATTCTTGACGGTCGTCGATATAGTGATGGATTACACCAAGCTTTGGAAGCTAAAGAAAATGTAGATGTAGAAGCAGCCACCCAAACTTTTGCTACCGTTACCTTGCAGAACTATTTCCGTATGTACCACAAATTAGCTGGTATGACAGGTACTGCTGAAACTGAAGCTGGTGAATTTTGGACCATCTACAAATTAGATGTGACTAATATTCCAACTAATGTAAATGTGATTCGTAAAGATGAACAAGATTTAGTGTACAAAACTAAGCGCGAGAAATATCGTGCAGTGATAGAAGAAATTAAAAAATTACAATCAGCTGGTAGACCCGTACTTGTTGGTACAACCTCGGTAGAAGTATCGGAATTATTGAGCCGAATGTTGACACTAGATAAAGTGCCTCATAATGTTTTAAATGCTAAGCAACATGCTCGTGAAGCACAAATTGTGGCTGAAGCTGGTTTTCCTGGTGCAGTTACGATTGCAACGAATATGGCAGGTAGGGGAACTGATATCAAGCTAGGACCTGGTGTAAAAGAAGCGGGTGGACTAGCTATTCTTGGTACAGAGCGTCATGAAAGTAGACGAGTAGATAGACAATTACGTGGTCGTGCGGGTCGTCAAGGTGATCCGGGTAGTTCGATGTTTTTTGTATCCTTAGAAGATGAACTCATGCGTTTGTTCGGTAGTGAAAAGTTAAGTGGATGG
>CAZSUF010000161.1:0-1842 GCA_964609875.1 uncultured Bifidobacterium sp. | reverse complement strand
CATAGCATGATTTCAAAATCCATCGAAAGAGCGCAAAAGAAAGTAGAAGAAAATAATTTCGGTGTTCGTAAGCGTTTACTCGAGTATGATGATGTGATGAATGCACAACGTGAAGTTATTTATACAAGAAGACGTAATGCATTATTCGGCGAAAGATTGGCTTTGGATTTAGACAATGCTTTTTATGATAGTTGTAATTTGATTGCTTCTATGTTTGATGCTAACAGAAATTATGAAGCTTTCAAAATTGAAATTTTAAGAGATTTTGCTTTTGAAACTAACATCTCAGAGCAGGAGTTTTCGAAAATGGAAGTCAATAAATTAACGGATACAATATACTTACAATTGAAAGAAGTGTATCGACATAAAATTGAATTTCTTTGCGAGCAAACAGCTCCCGTTTTGCAAAATATTTTAAATGAAAATGGTGAGCGTATAGAAAATATTGCTGTGCCATTTACAGACGGACATCGTGGTGTGCAAATCGTTACGCCTTTGCGTGCAAGTGTTGAATCTAAGGGGCAGGCTTTAATTAGTTCTTTAGAAAGGCAAATTACCTTGAGTTTGATTGACGAAGCCTGGAAGAATCATTTACGAAAAATGGATGAAATGAAACAGAGTGTACAGTTGGCAAGTTTCGAACAAAAAGATCCTTTATTGATTTACAAATTTGAAGCTTTTAATTTGTTTAAAGAAATGATTGGCGAAACCAATAAGCATATTGTTTCTTTCTTAATGCGCTGTGGAATTCCTATGCAACAAGAGCAAGATATTCAACAAGCAGAAGTTGAAAAAACAGATATGAGTCGCTTACGTGCAAACAAAGAAGAGATCGATGAAGCAGGTCAGGACTATGCTGCCAATGAACATGATATACAACAAGCTCCACCAGTGAAGCAAGATCCAATCAAACGACTCGAGCCAAAAATCGGTCGTAACGATGCTTGTCCTTGTGGTAGCGGTAAGAAATTTAAACAGTGTCACGGAAGATAAAATTAAGATTTTTGGGCGTTCCCACGCCATCAAATTTGAAGATAAAACGAATCATTGTGTAAGGCGTGGTCGGGTTATCCGTTCCAATCTCCCGACGATTTTCTTAAGTATCTGAGTTAGTTGATGAATGCGTCGTGCTTCGATCATATGTCGTCGGGAGTATTTCCACTACTACCCCTAACGCGAAAGACACTAAAATTTTTTATGAATCTTTGTCTAAGGTCAATTCCAAGATAGATAAAAACCTATCTTTTATGGAAGTTTCAATTTGACCAACTTTTACAAAGTTTAATTTTGTGTAAAATTTTTCTACATGAGGGTCGGATTCTAAAATTATTTTATTTATGCTGGTCTTTTTAATTCTAAATAATAAATCTTGTATCAGTAATCTACCTAGACCTTGTCCGATAAGTTTCGGTAGTACAAATAAATTATCAAGTTTAATTGTCCATAAATCGAGTAGAATATAGGAATAGTAGGCAACGATTTCGTCCTCGATGACAAGTTTAAAGACCATATTGGTTTCAATATAATTTTTGGTAATTGTCAAACTTTCAGACCAATCATTCATTTGTTGATCTGAGTAACCCCAATAAGCTTTTGATTTTTTGGTTAAGGCGGTGAGGATTTCGCTATCTTCTGGGGTAGATTTTTTTACTGTCATTTTTATGAATGAATTGAAATGATGCGGAGGGTCCCCGCGCAGCCTGATGCTGCTTAATGAGACATACTCGGGGGCAAAAAGAAGTAAAGATAAACAAAAAGTGAAAGATATCGAGCGGACTTATTGGCCTTTCTCTTTCTTCTTCACTTTCTCTTTCTTGCTTGGCGCACTCAAATGCCCAACTT
>CAZSUF010000160.1:4490-9055 GCA_964609875.1 uncultured Bifidobacterium sp. | reverse complement strand
AATTGTCTTGCCATTGAAATGTAGACCCAATAGCATTTGTTTGTAAAGTTATAGTTTGACCCAAGCAAATTGTTGTATCATTTCCTAAATTCACTGTGGGTAAGGACAAATAATTAATATGAATCGTATCTGTAGATGTGCCGCAATTATTCGTAACCTTAACCCAGTAAGTTCCGGCTTGGGTTACATTGAAAGTAGACGCCGTAGAATTGTTTTGCCATAAATAGCTTGCCCCAGGATTGCCAGCACTCAACAATAAATTTTGACTATTACATAAGGTAGTATCATTACCTAAATTTAAACTAATCGACGACGTGCCTCCACCCGAGTATACTTCTAAACATCCAGGGGGTATTAAAAAACAAGTGGATGTATCATTCGGAAAAAAATAATTAACAATGGCTGGATTGAGTGGCATAGTACCTCCATTTGACAAAGGTTCTTGTCCATCATACCAAATATTATAATCGCCAATGCCCACAATGCCTCCTTTATGGGCTGTGCCTACAAAATCGTTGGTAGTAAATACAAATCCAAAATTAGGACATAAAGTAAATGAGGGGAAAGAGCTACCCATAGGTCCCGTTACTAATAATTGATTTGCAGAAGGCAGTCCATCTAAACCTTTATAAGCAGCGCCAAAAAAATTAATGCAGCAACTTAAGTTTGCGGCTGTCCATCCTGGCGGTGGGATGGCTATTGCAAGATATGGATTCGCATTGGGCGTAATAGTGAGTCCTGTTAATCCAGTTAAAACAGTCGCTACATCGGCAGAAGCCACTGTGCAACAACCTACCTCATATTGATAAAACACTTTGCCACCCACATTGATAAAAGCCTGAATTTGTGGAAGCAAACTAGCAAAAGATCCATTGCCAAAGAAGCAAAGCCAATCGTATCCATTGGTGGTGTCGATACAACGCGAAGTAAAATTTGCTGGAAAGGCAGAAGCACCTGAAGCATTCACTGTAACAGTATGACCCAGATTTTGCATAGCGCTAATCAGTCCAGGTTCTGCAGAATTATACCCAGTACTATTCATGATATAAATACGATCTGCTTTCAGTGTAAAAAAGCTTGTAAGAAGTAGGAGTGTACAAAGTAAAATTGATTTCATAGCGTAAGAAAAGTTGTTTTAGCATGATTTTTTTTTGGGCGGCAGGCAGGCTATTCGCTACAAGTCCTCTCCCGTCTCGTTTTTAAGAACGAGACGGGATGCGGGCTTTTCGCTACTATCCTTGCCGCAATACAAACCAGGTACTTCAAAGAATCATTGAATAAAGATAAAAAACCCATCTTTAAATTTATAGATATTTTGCTTGCAAGTCAAGTTACATAGATAACTGATGTACGAAGATTAATAAATGATGGAATCAACATGATGTATGAAATTTGAATTCGTATGCCTGTATTCGGGCAGGGATAGCAGTGGAAAGCCCATCTCGTTCTTCAAAACGAGATGGCTTGGAACGAATAGCCCGATCTCGTGGTGTTGTGTGTGTAGATGCGGTCACAAACAGCCCGCCAACACCACGAGAGCCCGCCAAGAATAGAAATTTTACATTGTAGAAAGCTCGTAGTGTATATTTGCCCCATGGAAATGTTACAAGTTACTTTTCAGGATTTGGGAGCCATGCCTTATAAAGAAGCATGGGATTATCAGGAAAGTCTGATGCAGGCTAATTTGGATATAAAAAAGAGTAACCGTGATTTGGAAATTTCCGGCGTAGGTGCAGGGCCACAGGAAACAAAAAGCTATTTTTTGCTATGCGAACATCCTCCCGTGTTTACCTTGGGCAAAAGTGGAGCCATGGAAAATTTATTGGTCAATAATCAGTATTTAATAGATCGGGGCATCGAATTTTTTAAAACAAATCGAGGCGGAGATATCACCTTTCATGGGCCTGGTCAAATTGTAGGTTATCCGATATTGGATCTTGAACTGTTGAAGCCAGATATTGTGCTTTATATGCGCAATTTAGAGGAAGTTATCATTAGAACCTTAGCCGAATATGGCATTCAAGGCACGCGTAGCGAGGGTGAAACGGGGGTTTGGTTAGATACAGACAAACCGCATCGAGCTCGAAAGATATGCGCCATGGGTGTGCGGACTAGTCGATGGATCACCATGCATGGTTTTGCTTTGAATGTGAATACAGATTTGACTTATTTTCAGATGATTATTCCTTGTGGTATTCAAAACAAGCAGGTAACGAGTATGGAAAAAGAATTAGGGCATATTGTGGCCATCGAAGAGGTTGAGGCTAAAATTCGCCACCATTTTCAGGAAGTATTTCAGATAGCTTGGGTGTAGAAACCGTAAAGCATGTTGAAGAATGCTGCATTTTGACTATCTAATAGATTTTATTCTCTTATAAAGTTTAGGTTTTACTATGAATCTACAAATTTGCTTCTTAAATTTGCGCCATTCTGAGAAAAATCGAGTTATGGTTTTCGATCAGAATTTTTCATCCATATGACCACATTTACGGCACAACGTCAGAAAATTCACCCACATAAGTTCATTATGTGGATCGCTATTGCGAGTATTTGTATGATGTTTGCAGGTTGGACAAGTGCTTTTGTGGTGAGAAAAGCACAAGGGAATTGGATGATCTTTACATTGCCACTCTCTTTTTGGATTTCTACAGCAGTGGTCCTTGCGAGTAGCCTAACCATGCATTTTTCTATCAAATCCTTCAAGGAAAGGAATATGAGCAGATATAAATCGCTGATTTCATTGACTGCTGTGTTAGGGGTGCTTTTTATGGTGTTGCAGTTTATGGGTTTTTATGAAATGCATAAAGCAGGGATTTCATTAGCCAGCAATGGAGAAGGGGTTTCGGGAAGTTTTATTTATGTTATTTCAGCAG
The DNA here is from genome assembly GCA_964609875.1 of uncultured Bifidobacterium sp. Lineage (GTDB taxonomy): Bacteria > Bacteroidota > Bacteroidia > Chitinophagales > Chitinophagaceae > OLB11. The sequence goes on along the minus strand of CAZSUF010000160.1, from coordinate 6,182 downwards.
TGCACTTGTTACACATGTTAGGCGGGGTTATTGCCTTGGTGATTGTGTTTGCGACTGTAAATTTCAGAAAGCGTACCAAAGTATATAGTAGTACAAGTTTAGAAATATTGGGCACTTATTGGCATTTTGTTGATGTGCTTTGGATATATTTGTTTCTTTTTTTCTTTTTTAATCAAAAATAATAAGTAGTATTTATCATGAGTTCAATCGCACTTGAAAAGGAAGACAGTAAAAAAGTATGGGGTGGCGGACGTAGTCCCTTCAACCTAAGTTATGGCAAAATCATGATGTGGTATTTCCTCATGAGTGATGCCTTTACCTTTGGGGCTTTTTTGATTTCATATGGCACCACAAGGTTTTTTAGTGCTATTTGGCCTGATGCCAATTCAGTATTTAGATCATTTCCATTTTGTGGCGATGCAAATTTACCTTTAATGTTTGTGAGTTTGATGACCTTCATCCTCATTGTAAGTTCTGTAACCATGGTTTTAGCGGTACATGCTGGTCATTGTCGCGATAAAGCAGGTGTTATTAAGTGGATGGTTTGGACTATCATCGGAGGAATTGCCTTCTTAAGTTGTCAAGCTTGGGAGTGGACGCATTTATTTCATCATGATGCTTGGTGGGGTTCTTTCAGAAATGGTGAAGGTGCAGAAAGATTGCCTCATTTCTTTAAACATGATATAGATCCTGCTTTACTTGCAAGTGGTGGCGCTGATGCTGCTCATAAATTCTTTAATTTCTTCTTTACCATCACAGGATTTCATGGAGCACACGTAGCTTCAGGGGTTGTGTTAAACATCATCATTCTTTTAAACACCATTAATGGCACTTATGAAAGAAGAGGTCATTACGAAATGGTAGAAAAGGTAGGTCTTTACTGGCACTTTGTAGATCTTGTATGGGTGTTTGTATTCACTTGCTTTTATTTACTTTAATCATTATTTTACTTACTCAACGATAAATAAAAAATTTTATGTCAGAATTCAGTCATTACGAAGCCGATCAATCAGCCTTATATTCAGGAGAACATCATCAGGATGCGAATAGTCCTGAAAGTAAAGCCAAGGTAAAAAAAATCTGGATGATTACTTTGTACCTTACCATTATAACCATAGTTGAAGTATTTGTAGGTTTGTACGCTGCAGGTCACATGTCTAAAATGTTTATCAATTCGGGTTTTATATTATTAACTATTTTAAAAGCAGGGCTCATTGTAAAAGTATTTATGCATTTGGGCGATGAGTTTAAGAATATGATTTTAACCATTTTAATTCCATTGGTCTTATTTGTGTGGTTTATTATAGCCTTTCTTTCAGACGGTGCTTTCTGGTTAAAGATCAATCATATGTTTGGAATTCGCTAAATAGCAAAATCTATAAATTTGAAAAACCCTGCCGACTTGGTGGGGTTTTTATTTTGAGGAAGTTGATTTGGTATGATTTATCCTTAAATTCGTGTATTATTCCTTCGCATGAAAGCACAGAAAAAACCAGTCACGATAGATTATTTGGAGGTCAAGAATATAAGCACTCAGCTTGATGAAATTAGGGCATGGGTTAAAAGTTTTGGAGATGATTTTGATCAAACATTTGAACTTAAAAATCAGGACTTATATGTATTGACTTTAGAAGGCAGTTCTTATGCAGTGAGCAATGAGGATATGATCATCAGAGGCGTAAAGGGCGAGTA
>CAZSUF010000160.1:0-4480 GCA_964609875.1 uncultured Bifidobacterium sp. | reverse complement strand
ACACCTGCTGGTTCCTTCTTATCGCTATCAATATTTTGAAACCTATGATACATTGTAGACAAGTTTTGGAGAAGTCTTCAATGATACGTATAATTGTATAAAATACACGTGGTATGACATCGAAACTAACCTTGACTGTTGAAAAGTCGATTATAGAAAGGGCAAAATCCTATTCAAAGAATAGCGGAAGAAGCCTATCTGAAATTATTACTAATTATCTTGATAATCTTACGAAAGAGTATTCAGAAGAGAAGATATCTCCTAAACTTAAGAAGATTGTCGGATCAGTTAAATTGCCTAAGAATTTTGATATGGAAAAAGAAAAGCGAAACTATTTAGAACGTAAACATGTATGAGAAAATTTTTTGTGGATACAAACATAATAGTAGATTTAGTAGCCGACAGAAAACCTTTCAGTAAATTTGCGATAGACTTATTTGACAAAGCAGAAAAAGGAAAGGTATTATTGTTTACTTCCTCTCATTCTGTGGCGACTACTCATTACATTCTAAAAAAGTATGTTGCAGAAAAGGAATTGCGAAGTATCATATTAAACTTATTGGATTATCTATCGATTATTGCCGTTGATGAAAATGTTTTAAAGCGGGGTTTGCGTTCTAAACATAAGGATTTCGAGGACTCCATACAAATAATTTGTGCTGCTTCAATTAGTAGTTTAGACTATATCATAACAAGAAATAAGAAAGATTTCGCAGGCTCGGAAGTGCCTGTTTTTGCCCCTGATGAAATAAAGAACTTACTTTAATTGAATGACTGCCTGTTACCTTAAATTAAAAACTTAGTTCGACATCTTTTCTTTCAACGAGCAAATGATCAATAGGAAACAATAGCATTTTTTTTACCTTAAATCAAACGCAAACCCACCAACCATTAGACCACACTTTATGCAAGAAATCCCACTTTTTGATTCATCAATTTTATTGCATCTTGTGCAACACAAAATGCCTTTTGGTAAGTATAAAGACACTTTGATCTGTGACTTACCTGTTTCTTATTTAGAATGGTTTAGCCGAAAAGGATTTCCTGCTGGCAAATTGGGTATAGAGTTAGCCACGATGTATGAAATTAAAATGAATGGCTTAGAGTATTTATTGAAGCCTTTAAAGACATAAATATTTTATCGTATTTTATTTAGGTAACGAATGCCGTGGCAAGGATTGTAGCGGAAACCCCGCATGCCGAGAGGCTTCACGAATGCTCGAGGTGACTAGAAACTTCCTAGCCGATTCGGAAGAGGAGTTGCAGCGAAAAGCCTGTCCGCCACCCAAAGTCAAATTACATTATATATTCTTCAAGCTTTTAAACATGGCCTCGCCTACTTTTAAATTGGCCTCGTAATTTTGAGATTCTGAAGAATAGCCTGCGATGTATAGTCGACCTTTATAAATCCACATCCATGTTTTGCTTTTAAGCGATAATTTTCCCGACTTAGTTTGCCAAACAAGTATTTGCTTGTCGTTGACCTTTTTATTTTCTATAAATGAACTAATTTTTAATTCTTTTTTGAGTCCATTCAACTCAGGCTTCACTGCTGCATCAAGGGTAGTAATTCCTTTCTTTAGAGGCTGAGAACTGATGGTAAACAAAGCATCACCTCGTCTGGCATTCTCATCTTTTTTAGGCGATTCAAAACTTGTCATTCTGTTAGGTCCATATTCATCAGACTCAGATTTCCAAGTGGAAGGATATTGCAAAGTAAATGAGCTATCGGGTGAAATAAAAGTGCTTAAATCTTGAGCAGTCACATGGAGCGAAGCCATGAATAAAAAGAGAGCAAGGAAAAAATTTTTCATGCGACAAATGTAATAGAACAATTTGAGTATTTGACTAACTAAGTTTGAATTAACTTTACCCCTAAAACAAATTTGATATGGGACATGCAATCGTGAGTGGCGCTAGTAAAGGGATAGGAAAAGCCATTGCAGAAAAACTTGTACGTGAAGGTATGCACGTGGCCATTTGCGCTAGACATGAAGAGGCTTTGCAACAAACCATCAAGGATTTGCAAGCAGTGAATTCTGATGTGCACATCATAGGCGAAGTACGTGATCTAAGCAAAAAAGCTGATGCGATTGCTTTCGGTCAATCAGTAATGAGCCAATGGAAGACGATTGATTTGTTAGTGAATAATGCTGGTAGATTTATTCCTGGTGAACTATCTTCAGAAGAAGATGGTTTGCTTGAAAGTTTAATTGAAACAAATTTGTACAGCGCCTATCATTTATCTCGTGCAGTGCTTCCGTCTATGATGGCCAATGGTATTTCTTCGGGTTCACGCGGACATATTTTTAATATCTGTTCTGTGGCCGGATTAAAACCTTATGACCATGGAGGCTCTTATAGCATTAGTAAATATGCCTTACATGGTTTTTCGCAAAACTTACGTGAAGAACTTAAACCGCATTTAATTAAGGTAACAGCCTTTAGTCCGGGTGCTACGTTTAGTGATTCATGGAAAGGGTCTAACATTGCAGAAGACCGTATCATGAAGGCCAGTGATATTGCAGATCTTTTATGGACTATCTATCAATTGTCTCCACAAACTGTAGTAGAAGAAATTGTCATGAGGCCACAATTGGGTGATTTATAATCAAGTAGTAATTAAGCAGAATAAATTTATTTTAAACTACTTCTGTTGAAGTATTCAAAGGAAAGCTGTGAACAATTTGAGGTTTATCTCTACCCGTATATTGAATAATAATTTGATAAGCTTCGGATTTAATTTCTTGCGTGTCGTTGAAATGACTGAAATTAAAATCGAGGTCTAAAATCACATACCTGAAATGTTGGTGATTGAGTTTGAGTGTATTCAATAATTCAAATTTCTTTTTCTTTTCAAGTTCAAATACATAAGCATCTGCAGGTCTGATTTTATGAAACAAATAATAATCAATGGCTACGAGTTGTTTCAAATAAATGTCTTCAGGAAAATGCAGTTGCGTATACTCAAAAAGAATTTGATATACATCTTCTATGGAGTGTTTATGAAAGTGTGATTTCTTTTCAAATAAAATACCAAGACCTAGTAAAAAATCAAACACACTATAATTCGCCGTGATATACTTTAAGGTATGCACACTGCGCTTTCTGTTCCAATAAATTTCTAGGGCATTTTCGAGTCGAACTATATCTGCAAGTTGTTCTTTACTCAAGTAGTTGCTTTCGATAATTTGATAAGGAGGTAATGGATCAAACACATAACCATGCTGTTCGTATTTTTCACGTACAGGGGTTCCTTTTAAAAATTTTAAAAAGCCTAGTTGCAATTCGGGTGGATATAATTTAAATACTTCTTCAAAACTAAACTTGGTGTCTTCCCATTCATCCAAAGGTAATCCCACAATCAAATCAAGATGCATCTCAATTTTATGTTGTAGGCGCTTGATAACATCACTAGTTTTATAAAAGTTTTGTTTTCGACTGACTTCTAAATTGGCTTTTTGGTTTACAGTTTGAATGCCAATTTCAAAACGAAACAAACCCGCAGGCACATGCTCATCAATAAAATTCATGATGTCTGGATGAAGAATATCTGCCGTGATTTCAAATTGAAATACATTGTCTGGTTTATGATGCTTAAGAATAAACGTAAAAATGTCAATCGTAAAATCTTTTTTCACATTAAAAGTCCGATCTAAAAATTTTATCACCCTGCCATGTTGCATCAAGTAAAGTAAATTTTCTTTGATGCGATCGATAGGCAAGTAACGCACTTTATTATCTAAACTCGCTAAGCAAAATTCGCATTTATACGGACAGCCTCTTGATGTTTCGATATAGGAAACTTTATTAAACAAGGAAGCAGGATCATCATGTCGATATGGATTAAGATGTTCATACTCCTTCAGTTCGAAAGTAACTTGTGCAGGTTGGGAATGAATGTTGCCATCAATTTTACGAATGAGGTTAGGCACCAAATCTACATGCGGATATTGATGAATAAAATCTCGAAAAGGAATTTCGCCTTCGCCCGTGATGATAAAATCAACCGAAGGATTTGCAATCACATCTTGCCATTCGTAACTTACTTCGGGTCCGCCTAATAAAATTTTTATATGCGGATATTTTTCTTTGATAACTTGAGTTACCTGAAGCGTTTGGGTGATATTCCAAATGTAACAGCTAAAGGCAATGATCTCAAAGTCTTTACATTTCTCTGCAATGTCTTCTGGGTTTTCATGAATGGTAAATTCTTGCCACGCCAATCCTTCATAAGCAATATTCAATTCATACAACAGGCGTATGGCCAAGTTCATATGAATGTATTTCGCATTCAGGGTGGTAAGAAGTATTTTCATGGAGTGTGGTTCGCGGTTTAGTTAATCCAATTTTTAGCTTCCTGTTCAATATGCTTCACTGTGGCTTGAATCTGATATTTTTCTTGTATAAATTTTGCTAAGGCATCAGCACTATATACCGATCTGTGTTGACCGCCTGTACAACCAAAGCTAATCATCAA
>CAZSUF010000159.1:2750-9081 GCA_964609875.1 uncultured Bifidobacterium sp. | reverse complement strand
AAAGAAATTCAGGTTCAAGGTGCTCAAGGTTATAATCACTTAAGCATGGATATGAAAGGTGTTGCAGCAGGTATGTATACTGTTCAAGTATATCAAAACAATCAAGTCATGTTTGTAGGTAAAGTACGTAAGCAAGATCAATAAAATTAAATACATCAATTAAAAAGACGAGCATTTTTGTTCGTCTTTTTTTTGCTCCCGATGATCAGTATAGTAACCGCATGTTTCGTTTCGGGAACCCTTTCATGCTTTTCTGTGAAACTAAAAATAATTGGAATTAAATATAAATTGATTCAAACATTTTAATTCAAATTGTACAATTGATTAAGCTAAAATATTATATTGGTCGAAATATTTAAGCATGAACATTCGAGTATTCCTATTATTTATACTTATAACTCAATCAGTCTCGGCCAAGAGGGCATTTTTTTATTCATATGAACAACTATTAAATCGAAAAGAAAATGATGAACTTCCATTGCCCAAAATAACACTTCAAGAAATATCATCAAAAATGAAATCGGTTGTTGTTTATCCTCGATTTGCAAAAAGTAAGAATATATGCGATGAGGTTATGGTAGAATTGACGCTAGATGAAAAAGGAAAAGTTACTCATTATCATATCGAAAGACCAGGATTTCTTATGTTTGATACACTGGCCATACGAATATTGCAACAAATAGATACGGTTTGGTCGCCAGCAAAATCACACAGAATAGCACAACCTTCGAAAATCAACATACCAGTTAATTTTAGTATGTCCAAATCTAAAGATTTAACTAAGAGGTACTATGAGGTTGAAGTATTTCCTTCAAGATTAACTTTTGTAGTTGACAGTACATCTACATTTGGGGCATCTGTTCGGCTTAGAGATTCTATCCTAGCTCATGATAGCCTTACCAATAAATATATAAAAAAGTATCAAGATAATTATGTTTCCAAATGTTTTCAAATGCAAATCCCTTCAATGTCTTCTTTTATTGGAACTTATGGAACTGTTCGGCTAGGGTTTAATTTGACAAAGGAAGCTAAATTAAGTAATGTCCAAATCGTACATTCTGTGAGCAAAACAATGAATGATAAAGCCTTGGCTCAATTAAAATTAATCGAGAATGATTGGTCGCCAGCTCATGAAGATGGGATACCTATTGATTCTTATGTTGAATTTGATTTTAAATTTAATATTGAATCAGGTGATATTAATTATTTCCTTTTTGCGTCAATTTATAAAGGTAGAAGTTATTTCTTCGGTGCTGAAAGGGACGATTTAATTGATGCTTATAAATTTCTTGAAAAAGAAAAATATGAAAAGGCCTTAGAAAAATTTGTCGCTGTAGAAAATTTACTGCTCGATGATATTGAAATCAAATACAGAATCGCTATGCTCATGATTTTTTTAGAAAGATCCAGCGAAGGTTGTAAAAAATTAGATCAAATTAAAAGTATTGCCATCGACACGGGTTATCCTTCCTCAGTGAATGCCGAAATGGTAGAAGAAGCCATAGGAAAGTATTGTCAGTAATATGGCGTCTTCTTGCTTATTCAACCATAAGTTGTTTGTTTAGAATTTCGCCACTTTGCATTTTAATTTTAAGTAGATATAAACCTTTTTGCACATTCATTAATTGATAAGCATGTTTGCCTTTGCGCTGAATTGAAATTTGTTTACCTAATACATCAAAGGCTTGTATCGCTAAGATGGATATTCCATTATCTTCAAGAAAAAATTCACCATGTTGTTGAGTAGGATTTGGATAAATAACAAGTTGCTCAGTTGTTTTATGTTCAACAATCGAATTTGGAATATCTGGTCCCAAATATCTCGCAATCGCCGATGATAGGGGTCCGCAAGTGCCGCCAACGCAAGTACGTGTATAACCACTTAAGTATATTTTATTATTGCTTGTCATGGTAAGACCAGCACTGCTACTGTTGTTATTTACATTAAAAATATTCATGAATAATCCATTCGGCGCAAAACTTTGATCGCGTGATCCATCGGGCTTGACCATCAACATGGCAAAATGAACTGTATCCCCAGAGCCTTGATTACCTGTCATCAAAATATTTCCATTTGAAAGCATGGCTGCATTTAATAAATATTCCGATTCAACCTGATTCGTTAAATCATATATTTTCCATCCATTTGATCCAAAAGCATTTTGAGTACTTCCATTCTGCTTGATTTTTAGTAATGAATAATCCCAGCTAGCGGAATTTGCATAGGTAGCACCACTCACATAATATTCGTTCTGAGCATCAGCAAATATTCTCGTGCCTTCATCATATGAACCAGAAATTGCACTGTTGTAATAAGCAATTCCATCTGTGTCAAAAGTATTATCTAACAATCCTGCGTTATCAAATCGCATGACAACTAGTTGTGTAAATATATTTGAACCTTGAGTCGTGTAATGCTTGCCTGTAATTAACCATTTGTTGGTTTTATCTAAGGTGATATCTCTTATTTCATAATAGGTCGAACTATTCACAGTGGCTATATTGGTAGAACCCAAATTGCCAAAAGAAGCATCCATGAAGCCATTTGTATGTAATCTTGTAATGGTTGCTTTGTCAACGTCCTTCATACCTGCCACCATAATTTTATTCGTACCAGGTTCAAACCTCATGGCGTTAAAGGTATAATAGGGCACAAATTCTACTAAGCCTTGATTGCCAAAAGTGGCATCAATTAGCCCATTCGATTGTAGTTTTTTGATATAGGCATAAGTATTTGTTCCTGTTCCTGTGCTTCCGCAAACATAAAGTTCGTTATTGAGTAACAGCATGGCTTTAATTTCTGTGCGCAAACTAGCCACTTGTATCGTGGTTTTTCCAGAAGTGCCGAAACTATTATCAATGCTACCATTCACCAAAATATGTCTAACATAAGCATGGCCATTTCCAAAAGGATTGTAGGCCACCAGCACCGATCCGTCAGGTAGGGCAATCAGTCTATCGCAGAGTCTACTTGCATCACTTATAAGTCGACCATCTGAATCAAAGGTATTATCAAGACTGCAAGGGGTTTGTGCAATGGCATGGCTTGCAAATACAATGGAAATTAGGAAAAGAAGTATATTTTTTTGCATAGGATTCATTTTTTTTCAAGACGGATAATTTAATGAATATGTTAGATTTATGTTTGAGGCTATTTTTTTGCTCCCGATGATCAGTACAGTCACCGCATGATTCGTTGCGGGAACCCTGGCATGCTATGTTTAACCGAATATATATCATAGGTAGTTATTAAATCAATATTATCTTTCAAATTAACTCAGAATTATTACGCTAATATCAGGAAAATAATGCATTCCGGGCAGGGACAGTAACGGATATCCTACGCGCCTCGCGTAGATAGCAGTGTATGGCCCGATCTTGTTGTGTTGAAAATAAATCATTCGGCTTCCTACTAGCTTGCCAACACAACAAGAGCCCGCCAAGTTCAAAAAAATAACCCTTTCAGGAAAGATTTGCTCGATTTTTTTAGAATAAAAAGTCGGTGTACTTTTGCGGGATGCAAACACTACAAAATACCCTTACAGCCCAACTCATAGAAAGAGAAGAAAAGTATAATGCACATAATTATCATCCTTTACCTGTGGTTTTAGAAAAGGGCAAAGGTGTGCATGTTTGGGATGTAGAAGGCAAGCAGTATTATGATTTTTTAAGCGCTTACTCAGCCAATAATCAAGGGCATTGTCATTCAGGAATAACAGAAGTATTTATTGCCCAAGCGCAAAAGTTAACCCTCACTTCCAGAGCTTTTCATAGTAATTTATTAGGCGAGTTTGCTGAATATATCACAAGCTATTTTGGATACGATAAGGTATTGCCTATGAATACCGGTGCTGAAGCGGTAGAAACAGCTTTGAAGCTAGCACGTAAATGGGGCTATATGAAAAAAGGGATCCCAGAAAATCAAGCTAAAATTGTAGTGTGCTCAGAGAATTTTCATGGACGTACCATTAATATTATTTCATTCAGTACTGATCCTTCTGCAAAAAACGGATTCGGGCCTTTTACCCCAGGCTATGTAGTGATTCCTTATAATGATGTTCAAGCATTGGCCGAAGTGTTAAAAGACCCAACTATTTGTGCATTCATGGTGGAGCCAATTCAAGGAGAGGCTGGGGTGATGGTGCCAGATGCAGGTTACTTGAGTACTTGTTTCGAGATGTGTCAATCTGCCAATGTATTATTTATCGCCGATGAAATACAAACAGGCTTAGCCAGAACAGGTAAGATGTTGGCCATTGATCACGAAGGTGTAAAAGCTGATATATTAATTTTAGGAAAGGCTTTAAGTGGAGGTGCCATGCCTGTGAGTGCTGTATTGTGTAATGATGACATTATGCTAAACATCAAACCAGGTGAACATGGATCAACTTATGGAGGGAATCCACTTGGTTGTGCTGTATCTATGAAAGCATTACAAGTATTGAAGGATGAAAATATGGCTGAGAATGCCGAAGAAATGGGTGCTTATTTGCGTGCTCAATTGGTGGCTTTGAACAGTCCATTTATTTCGATTGTTCGTGGTAAAGGTTTGTTGAATGCCATCGTAATTAAGCATTCCAATCCAGAAGCGGCTTGGGATCTTTGTATAGAAATGATGAAAAATGGTTTGTTGGCCAAACCAACACATGGAGATAAAATAAGATTTGCTCCACCTCTCATCATCACTAAAAAACAAATGGATGAATGTCTTCAAATCATCGCCAAAAGTTTGTCTATTCTTGAAACACTCGTTTAAAACAAGATGAAAGTTAGTGGGTTTAGCTTTATCAAAGATGCCATAAAGTATGATTATCCGGTGGTGGAAGCCATTCGATCTATATTGCCACTCTGCGATGAAGTCGTAGTAGCGGTGGGTAAATCTAGCGATCAAACTCTTCAACTAATTCAATCGATCGACCCAAATAAAATTAGAATTGTAGAAACTATTTGGGATGAAAGTAAACGCGAAGGTGGACAAGTATTAGCCATCGAAACTGATAAGGCTTACGAGGAAATCAATGCACATTCAGATTGGGCCTTTTATATTCAAGGTGATGAAGTACTTCATGAAAAGTATTATCCCGTTATCCTTGAGGCTATGCAGACCTATAAAGATGATGAGGAAGTGGATGGTTTATTATTTCATTATCTGCATTTTTATGGTTCCTACGATTATGTAGCAGCCGCTTCGAATTTTTATAAAAAAGAAATTCGCATCGTCAGAAAAAGACCAGGTATTTTTTCTTATCGCGATGCACAAGGCTTTAGAAAAAATGGCAATCAGAAATTAAGAGTTGTTCAAGTAGAAGCTTATATCTATCACTATGGTTGGGTAAGAAAGCCTGAGGCTATGCAAGCTAAAGTGACTAATTTTCATAAGTACTGGCATGATGATACTTGGATAGATCAACATGTGATGAAAGCCAATGAATTTGATTATTCCGCCATTGATCAATTGAATAAATTTCAAGGCACTCACCCACAAATCATGCAAGCACGGATCGATCAACAAAACTGGACATTCGATTACGATTTGTCTCACAATAAAATAAAGGTAAAAGACATCCTAAAAAATTTACTGCATAAGTTATTTAAGATAGACCTTAACTATAAGAATTATGAATTGTTGAAAGGTAGAACCAAATAGTTTTACTCGCTCTTTTCACTGATGGCTTTTGCAGCTACATAGCCGCTTGTCCAGGCATGTTGAAAATTAAACCCGCCTGTAATCCCATCTACATCCATGATTTCGCCGCCAAAGTATAAGCCAGGTATGATATGGCTTTCCATGGTCAACGGATTAATTTCTTGTAATCGAATGCCCCCACAAGTCACAAATTCTTTTTTGAAGGTCGTCTTTCCTTTTACATCCATTTCATGAGAAGTCAAATAATGAATCAATTTATTTTGCGCTTTACTCCCTAACTCACTCCATCGTGTTTGTGGATCGATGTCTGCAAGTTGTATTAAAAATTCCCATAAACTTTTGGGTAATCCAAATGGATTTTTATGCCCTAAACTTAAATCGCTTTGTCCATTTCTAATACTATTCCATGATTCTCTTAAAGCTTGTTCAGACTGATTTATCCAATTGATTTGAATTTGAAATTTCGCAGTAACGCAGGGGAGGTTACGAAGTCGGCGAATATAGGAATCTCAGATAAATCTTCTCCTAGAAAATGAAAATAAGAGTGCAATTGAGCGTCTAATGTCATTACTCCGTCTGGTATTATTCCAAATTTCAAAAGAACTTTAAGAGCAGTATCGCAAGCGAATACAAATACTTTATCGCGATTTTCTTTAATAAAATCACATTGGCTTCGCAAGCTCG
>CAZSUF010000159.1:0-2740 GCA_964609875.1 uncultured Bifidobacterium sp. | reverse complement strand
AAGGCAGCTAAATCTCTAGCGCCCCAAGCCGACAAGCGCGAAATAGCAGGTCCGCTTAAGCCCCAATGCGTAAACAATACAGGGCCTTGTTCTTTGAGTTTGCTGCCTACAATTTTTACAGTTGCATCCTCTACAACTACCCCCATTAAATCAGCTAATTTTTTATCAGCAATATTGAAAGTAAACAAAGAGGGTACAGGTAATTCTATGCCATGACCAAGCGCTTGCAACCAGGCAAAAGATTCGACTTTGGTATAACCACCTCCAGCAAGAAACAAATAGTCTGCAATTAAATCGGATTTATTTTTTAAGGCAATATGAAATTGATGGCCTTGTTTTTTGATACCTATCGCTTCATGATGTAATTTGAGTTCTACTTGATATCGATCAGCTTCTGCTAATAAACAATCTATGATGGTTTGCGAAGAATCTGTGTGCGGAAACATTCTGCCATCATCTTCAATTTTTAACGGAACACCTCTTTCTTCAAACCAATTTACGGTGTCCTTCACAGAAAAAAGCGTGAAAGATTTTTTTAAAAAATTTTTACCTCGAGGATAATGTTTACTCAAAGTGGCAATGCCCTCCAAAGCATGCGTTACATTGCATCGTCCGCCGCCACTTACTTTTACTTTTTGTAAAACTTTTTCATGTTTTTCTAGTAGCGTCACTTTACAGGCTGGATGTAATCGAGCTGCATTGATAGCACAAAAAAAACCAGCAGCGCCTCCGCCAATCACGATCAAATGTTTAGGCATGCGTCAAAGATAATTCTTCGATTTAATTTCTTTCACTTAATTGTTTGCGACTTTTTTTGGGCGGCATACAGGCTTTTCGCTACAAGTCCTCTTCCGAATCGGCTGTGATCTGTCAACTCTCATTCAAATGTCGTGAAGCCTCTCGGAATGCGGGCTTTTCGCTGCAATCCTTGCCGCAATACAAGTGACGTTTTTCGGTTTGCAGCTACCCGAAGGGCGGGAGTTTGAAGCCGAAATTATTTTAAATAATTGAAGAATCTATTACTTTTCAATATTCATGAGAAGACGAAAGCCCGCCATTTGGGTAGCTGCTATTATAGCCAATGAGATTTAAAATTTGTTCTATGCAAATTCTTTTAATGAGCCTTTTATTCTCGTTGGTTTCTTTGCAAGTTTCTTAGGTAATGTTTTTTTACCTGTGGCTTTGAAATATGCGATTGTTTCACTTATAAACTTTCTGTCTTCGCTTGTTATAGGTTTTGAATCAACTACAAAGTCTATTCCTATTGGTTCTTTTATGTGTCCCATTTTTATATTAGTTTTAAATTGGAAAATACTTTTTAATTAATTTTAATGCATCATGCGGGAATATTATCATTTTATTTCCTCCAATATGAGTTGCTCCTAATGCACTTTCATAATGTTCAATTAATCTTGTTTTTGCGGTAAACGAAACAATGCCTTGGTAACCTTTATCCCAAGATTCCTTGCATGTAAACGCGAAAAGATTTCCTGGTACTCCTTCATAGAGTTTCTTTCTGCCAAGATTGAAAGGTGCGCTTTCAATCAAATGCAAATAAAAGTGATCTTCAAAATCACTAATGCTTACAATCCCTTGTATAATATTTGGATTGTTTCTGATTGTTAATTTATATGTCCTCCTATCATTCAATTTATATTCACTTAACCAATTGAATTGCCATCTGTTTTTTTTACTTATTGACTTTAAATCAATTTTTGTTAATAGATGGATATCCGTTGGGAAACTGTCGCCTGAAATAGTATTTAATATGCTATTGGTAAGCTTGTCTATTTCTACATTTAAACGATATTTGTTTGATCTGCGCACTAAACAAAAGTAAGAAATTTAAATTAGATTCTTAAATGAACCTAGGTTTTTGCTCCATTGGAATCTACGGAATCATTGGCTATAAAGAAGGTATAAATTGCATATTGAATAAGTATCTTTGCCCGCCATGTTAGCTGTGAAAGAAATATCCTTAGTTCATTTTAAAAATTATCAAGAAAAGAAATTTGTTTTTGATCATCCTGTTGTTTGTATAAGCGGACAAAATGGATGCGGAAAAACAACGATACTAGATGCGATATATTATTTGTGCTTTACTAAAAGTTATTTTGCCTCCACAGATAATTTGACCATACAACATGGCAAACAGGGCATGAATGTACAAGGTAAATTTGTCAAGGATAAAGAGTATTCGGTGCGTTGTGTGATCAGAGAAAATGGTAAGAAGGAAGTGTATTTAGATGAGGAGGCTTATACGCAGTTCTCGAAACATATTGGCAAGTTTATGGCCGTGATGATTGCGCCTGATGATACTGCCTTAATTACTGAAGGTAGCGAATTGCGTAGGAGATATCTAGATACTTTAATTAGTCAGCTTGATAAAGAATATTTAGAAAGCCTCATACAATATAATAAAGTATTGCAGCAACGAAATTCACTATTGAAGCAAGTGGCACAAGGTATGCCACTCAATCATGCTTTGTTGGATATTTATGATCAATGGTTAAATCAACATGGACAAATTATATTTAAAGCACGTAAGCAATGTGTGGAGGTATTAAGTCAGAAAATCAATCACATCTATGCGCAATTAAGTGGTGAGCAAGAGCAAGTAAATTGCACATACCAATCGTCCTTAGCAAATCATTCTCTGATAGATTTATTGACGCAAAGTAGAGCAAAAGATTTAATTACTCAACGCACCCATGAAGGCATTCATAAAGATGAGTTGGTT
>CAZSUF010000158.1:6864-9103 GCA_964609875.1 uncultured Bifidobacterium sp. | reverse complement strand
TATAATTCGGCCTATATCACCAATGCTGCTGGAAAAGTGGAGGCGACTTAACAACCTTTTGAACTGAGTGTGAAGCAACATGAAGAGCATGTGTATCGGCACTTTGAAAGAAATGAAGCCATACCACATGCCTCATTTAAGGCATTTGGTGGACTGCCTTTGTGGCTATTTGCTTATAATTATCCAAAGAATGTGAATCATGTAGGAGAGCCATTGGCTAATTGTACAGGAGAGTATTGCAACGTATTGCCTATACCTGTATTTCCTACACCTGTATATGAGTTTTTGATGTGTAGTATCATCTTTGTGATACTTTGGAATTTGAGAAAAAGATTTGATACCCCATTAAGTATGTTCTCCATTTATTTAATGTTGAATGGGATAGAGCGATTTTTCATTGAACAAATCAGGGTGAATTCTACGTATGATTGGGGATTTATGCATCCTACGCAAGCCGAAATTATTGCAGTGCTTATGTTTATTTGTGGTGTCGTTTTGTTTAGTGTTCGTAAGAAAATTGATGCGAATATTGAACCGTATACAACGCCTTCATTAACAGCAAATGGGAGTTAATTTTTTAATTGAACTTTAGAATTGTTCTCCTTTAAAAACATCATGAGTATTTCTTCTTTACGATGTCTACTTACAGGAATGGCTGTGCCGTCAATCATGATAAGATAACCACCATCTTTCTTGCTGTATTGTTCGATATATTTCGAATTGATGATATACGATTGATGAGGTCTGATAAAGCCTAAAGGTGCAAGAATATCTTCGAAATGTCTAATGGTTTTGGAAGCTAAGACCTTTTCGCCACTGCGCATGGTGATAGAAGTGTAATTGTCGTTGCTTTGGCAATACACTATTTCTTGAGGTTCGTAGAAAAGTATTTTATCTTGAAGTGCGATTACAATTTTATTATTGTGTTGCACTGTTGGATTCGCCACAGGTGCAGGAATATGATATTGTTGTAATAGATTATTGAGTTGTTGTTGAATATCATTTTGCCCTTTGTATTTTCTAAATTTGATGATGGCATTGTTTAATAAATCTTCATCAATAGGTTTGAGTAAATAATCTAAGGCTGAAAGTTTAATAGCATTAATGGCATATTGATCAAAAGCTGTAGTGAAGATAACTTGGAAATTATGTTTGTCAAGTTTTTGAAGCAAATCAATGCCAGTTAAAAAAGGCATTTGAATATCAAGAAAAACAAGGTCAACCGTGTTTTGTTGCAAATATTCTAAAGCTTTTTTGGAAGAGGTGAATTTTTCTACAATTTGTAGGTCTTGAAAGTTTTGTTTGATTAAAATTTCAAGTACTTCTACACAGTTTAATTCATCGTCGATAATAATAGTTTTGTACATTGTTTTTATTTTTGAGTTAGGGGAATATTTTCATCTTCGAGCATTTCGGCAAACATGGTAATTTCAATTCTTGTACCCAAGGCGTCATCTCTGTCGTCAATTAAATCAACCACTTCAACCTTGGATTGCAAATGACTATCTTGATTCATTAATCTTAGTCGATTAGCTCCAAGTTCCATGCCAAATGATTTTCTATGTTTAGGTTTACGCTCGATTTCTTCTGACATTTTACGGCCTACACCATTGTCTTCTATGGTGATAGATACGGTTTCGGCTGATGCTTTTTTTACAGCAATAATTATTTTTTTATCTCCATCTTTATGTAGTAATCCATGCCAAATAGCATTTTCTACATAGGGTTGCAAAAGTAAGGAAGGGATCATGATATTAGCCGTGTTGATACCTTCTTCAATTTCGATGGTATAGCTAAATTGGTTGTTAAATCTCATTCCTTCAATGAGCATGTATAATTCAATGGTTTGTAATTCTTCTTGTAAAGAAATTAAAGGGTTGGATGAATTGTTGAGAATGCTTCTTACCAGCTGAGAGAATTTTACTAAATATCTTGAAGCCTGTTTGGTATCATTTTTAAGAATAAAATTATTAATTGAATTCAATGAATTAAATAAAAAGTGCGGATTGATTTGTGCTCGAAGTGCCTTCATTTCAACTTGCGCTAATTCTTTATTATATTGAATTCTTAAGGCTTCTTTTTCTTTTTGTTGTTTCATTCTATACCTATAAACGAGGTAGGCAATTTGTAAGACAAGCAAACTGACCAATAAAATAAACCACCATGTTTTATAGAAAGGAGTCGCAATATGTATTTTTAAGTTCGTATACATGTCTCCCCAATTATTGTTATTGTCACA
>CAZSUF010000158.1:5555-6854 GCA_964609875.1 uncultured Bifidobacterium sp. | reverse complement strand
ATTTCTTGATCCTGCTTCAATCCAATCTTTGTCATAGCCTACTAGACGATATCGGTATTTTATTTTAAGGGGTAAGGCAAATCCAAGGGTATTGTAACTAATTGAAATTGAATTTTCAAAATGTTGCAGATTCACTTCATTTAAATAAGCAATATTTCTATCGCCTTTTATATTGTTTTCATACACTTTAAATTCATTGATATACACTTTTGGCATAATTACATTGTCGACAATATCTTCTCCTTTAAAAATATTAATTCCATTTACGCCGCCAAAAGCTAAGTTTCCATCAGATAATTTAAGATACGCACCCGTATTAAATTCATTCGATTGAAGTCCATTTATTTCTTCGTAATTATTTACTTGAATTTGGGCGTTTTTAGAAAAAATGTGTTCATTCCAATTTAACTTACTTAAACCTGAATTGGTACTTATCCAAAAAACCGAATCGTTTTGTGGCAACAAGGAATAAATTACATTATTGTTCAGTACATTATTTGAATTGAAGTTTTTTAGAATGTGAAATTGCTGATCGACTACTACAAGACCACTTCCGTCGGTGCCAAGCCAAATTCGATGTTGATTATCTAAGGTGATACATTTAATAGAACTAAAAGATTGGTTCTTTTGATTTTCTGCTTCAGGGAATACTTTTCTAATACTATTGTTTGCAAGATCAATTTGGAAAAGGCCTTTTTCTGTCCCCGCCAAAATTTGTTTCGAAGATTTAAGGTATAGGCAGCGAATGCCATTGTCTTCAAACGCAGGAAATTGAGTAGCAGAAAATTGGGTAATGAGGCCAGTAGATTTATTAATTTTATTCAGGCCGTTTTCTCTTGTGCCTACCCAAATATTGCCTTGCTGATCATCTAACATCGACCAAATTGTGCCACCTGATAATTGATTTTTTTCTTGGCCAATAGAAATCGCTTTGCTAAGTTTCATACTTCTTGCATCAAAAATTCCTACGCCATTCCCATTAGTTCCTAACCATAGTTCTTCATTATTTTTTAGAAGTTCAATGATAAAATTATCCTCACAATGCAGCAATTTCTGCATGTCATAGAATTGGAATTCATTGTTTTTTCTATTGAATTTTACTAAGCCACTTCCACTCGTGCCCATATAAAGACAACCATCGTTGCCTTCTACAATTTTTCGAACAAACTTAAGTGTTTGTAAATCGTTCGGGCCTTCTTTTTTAATAGGTATAAATTTTTTAATAAATGGATTGATGATGTCTATGCCTAATCCATCATATCCAATCATAATAATTCCTTTTGAATCGCTGAATAAAGA
>CAZSUF010000158.1:0-5545 GCA_964609875.1 uncultured Bifidobacterium sp. | reverse complement strand
ATTCTTAGATAAATAAGCCTTGCCCGTAACTCGATAATATTAACACGTCGGAGAATGCATCATAGAGGATATCATTGATGCCAATAATTTTCATGTCATTATTTAAAAAAGTGGGTCTGTTAAACTGCTTGGTTTGAATGTTGAAATAACCTAAATCTGATTGGTCAGTACTGAAATAGATATTGTTGAATTTATCTAAACCAGAGCAGTTCAGTTGTCCCGAAAGGTTTATATTTTCATAAATATTATTTTCTAAGGTTACTGGATTAAATTCCATGATATCGCCGTTAGAAAATATTGTATATACTTTTTGATTAATCTCAATCATTTCTTGCAAGTCAGCACCATTTTTTTTATTATAAAGACTGTTTTTAATCAGTGTGGCTTGGAAAGTATTTGTATTTAATTTAACCAAGCCTTTTCTTTTATCATAGACCCAAACATGATCTGCATCTGATTTGCAAATCCACGAAGGAGTATAAGTCTTTAAAAATGCGGGTTTAATGATTTTTCCAGTTGTGCAGTCAAAAAAGGCAAAGCCATTATTCGTGATAAGGTATAAATGATTATTGAAGTCCGATTGAAGTCTGAGAATTTTAGATGAAGGAATGGAAGAGGAGTCTTCTGGATTATGTCTAAAGACTTTAATATTGGTGCCATCAAATCTATTTAAACCATCAAATGTGGCCACCCAGATAAAGCCCATATCATCCTGTATGATGTCTGTCACAACACATTGTGATAAACCATCTTTTAGGTTAATATTTTTGATGAAAAGTTTTTGCGGGTTAAAATGTGCGGTTGCGCTGAAACTGCTAAAAAGCAGGATCAGTATTTTTGCGAAAAAGATAAGTTTGTGATACGCACCTTTCATACCTTGCTAATATAATTCAAACATGCAATTCTACACGAAATATTGAGCAAGTGGTTGATTTTTCTTTGGATTTGGTTGGATTTGATAAGAATGTGGTAAAATTGCACCTTTATGAGCACATCTGAAAATACAATATTAGGACTTAAATTGCCGACAGACCCAAGATGGGCAAATTTGGCAGCTATTTCTTTAGAGGAAATTCTTACAGATCATGCTTATTGTGAGCAAAAGGCTGCAAGTAATTGTATCAGCTTAATTCAAAAGTACCCTGAGTACACAAAATTGGTCGAGGAATTAGCACCGATTGTGACTGAAGAATGGGGACATTTTAGAATGGTGTTATCTGAAATTAAAAAGCGGAATCTTAGGCTAGGGCCTCAACGAAAAGATGAGTATGTGAATGCATTGATGGATCATGTGGTCAAAGGAGGGCGTCCTGAATTCAGGTTTTTGGATAGGCTATTAGTTTTTGCATTAATTGAAGCAAGAAGTTGTGAAAGATTTCGTTTGTTAAGTGAAGGGCTTGAAGATGTTTATTTCAAAGAGTTTTATAGGAAATTTATGATTTCTGAAGCTGGACATTATCGCCTTTTTTTAGATTTAGCTAAAGAATATTGTGATGAAATTGTTGTGATGAATAGATGGCAAGAATGGCTGCTCATCGAAAAAAATATTTTGGCCAACATAGAAATTAGAGGAGATCGAATGCATTAATCTAGGCTTGAAATACGTATTTGGAATTCATTTTCATTTGTCAAATCGGTTAGCTAAATTTGCGCCATGAATCCAAATAATAATTTAATGACTTTAGATGAGTTTACTATTTATCAAACTCGCCAATTTTCTAATGCCTCTGGTGAATTATCAACATTATTAAGAGATATCGGACTTGCTTGTAAATTTATCAATCAGCAAGTAAATAAAGCTGGGTTAGTTGATATTTTGGGCGCGCATGGAGCTGTAAATGTGCAAGGCGAAGAACAAATGAAATTGGATATCTATTCAAATGAAGTATTAATCAATATACTCCGAAATAGTCAAGATTGCGCTGGCGTGGCTTCAGAAGAAAATGATGATATTATTGTTTTTGATGATCAACATTCGGCTAACTCGAAATATGTGGTCATGTTTGATCCTTTAGATGGTTCTTCAAATATTGATGTGAATGCATCTATCGGGACTATTTTTTGTATTTACAAACGTGTAAGTGAATTAGGGAAGCCCTGCACTAAGGAAGATTTTATGCAACCTGGTAATATGATGAAAGCAGCAGGTTATGTGATTTACGGATCAAGCACGATGCTGGTATATGCCACGAAACTAGGAGTAAATGGATTTACTTTGGAGCCAAGTATTGGTGAATTTTGTTTGTCTCATAGAGATATGAAATGCAAAGAAGACGGAAAAATTTATTCGATCAATCAAGGTAATACAAAAAAGCTTGATGATACTTTGAAAGCTTATTTGGACTATTGTATGGAAGATGATAAAGAAACGGGTAGGCCATATTCTCATCGCTATATAGGTAGTATGGTGGCTGATTTACATCGAACTTTAATCAAAGGAGGCATTTTTATGTATCCCGCAGATAATAAAAACCCTCAGGGTAAATTACGATTGTTGTATGAATGTAACCCAATGAGTTATATCATAGAAAAAGCAGGAGGAGTAGGTTCTACAGGTCATGAAAATATTTTGACTATACAGCCCGAAAGTTTACATCAACGTGTGCCGATATTTATTGGTTCAAAGAATATGGTGAACCATGTTTTACAGATGATCCAATCAAACTAATTTCACTTGAAGAAGAAACAGCTTTTGTATATTTTAAGTTTAAGCTGTTTAATTGGCAGTTTGATGGCTTTTAAAAACAAGTCAGTAGTTAAACAAGTTGAGGTTGTTCAATTCGATTGGTATAAAAAACTAAGTACCTCGCAAAGAGATACTTTGTATGTACTTAATTTCTGGGCAACTTGGTGTGTACCATGCGTGGCAGAATTGCCCAATTTTGAAAAATTAAATCGATTAAATACACACCAGAAAATTAAAGTGATTTTGGTTAGTTTAGATGGGCTAAAATCGAAAGACAAGGTATTGATTCCTTTTGTAAATCAACGAAAGATTGAATCAGATGTAGTCTTACTCAATGAGCCAAACTTTAATGCTTGGATAGATTTAGTGGATTCTAGTTGGAGTGGTTCACTGCCTGCAACTTTATTGATGAATCCTGCTAAAAAAATTCATTGCTTTGTTGAAAAAGAACTTAATTTTACTGAATTAGATTCATTAGTTAATCAGTATAAATAGCATTTTATGAAAAATAGGTATGTTTTTTTTACGCTTATACTCACTTGTATAAGTTTTATGGGCTTAGCTCAAGGATACAAAGTAGGCGATGAAGTGAAAGATTTTAATTTATTAAATATCGATGGTACAAAAAAGTCCTTAATTACTGATGATGATAAATTGAAAGGCTATATTTTAATTTTTACTTGCAATCATTGTCCATTTTCTGTGGCCTATCAAGATAGGATCATTGATTTGCATACTAAATATGCAGACTTAGGATTTCCAGTATTGGCTATTAACTCAAATGATGCAGAGCAATATCCTGAAGATGCTTATGATGCCATGATCGTGAGAGCCCAAGAAAAGGGGTTTAAGTTTCCTTATTTATATGATGAAACCCAAGATGTGGCAAAGCAGTTTGGAGCAACAAAAACCCCTCATGTGTATGTGTTAAGTTTTAAAAAGGACGCATTTATAGTAAAGTATATTGGGGCAATCGATGATAATTATGAAAGTCCAGAAAAGGTAACAGCCAACTATGTAGAAGATGCTGTGAATCTTTTATTAGAAAATAAAGAAGTTAAAGTGCCATTCACCAAGGCAATTGGTTGTTCTATCAAATGGAAGAAGTAGCCTATCAAGAAATTTGTTAAATACAATATGTTGCCTTGATCTTCAGTAGATTATTTAAGAGTCGGGATTTTGTATTGCGGTAAGGATTGTAGCAGAAAGCCCGCATCCCGAGAGGCTTCACACTTTCCATTTGGGAGCAGATGTATCATAGCCGATTCGGGAGAGGACTTGACGCGAAAAGCCTGGTTACCGCCCAAAGATTGAAATAAATTAATTTTCGAAAATTGTGGACTTAGGAATAATTCACTACATTTGTTTAAACCAAATTTACCTTATATGTCATTCAACATTGATATTCATTGCCATTCTAGTAGTAAACCTTTTATGTCTGGAATAGGCCATCAAACCTTAGAGCCATACACATCTTTTCCATTTAAGATTGATCATCCAATTTACGCACTCTTAAAAAAACCATTAGAGAAATTTAGTCATATCAGACTTGCTTCTCAATCTAATTTTGATAATCTCTTTGCTGGAGGTGTTAAAGTGGCTATGGTTTCTTTAACGCCTATGGAGAAGGCCTTTACTGTATTGAATAAAGATCATGATACAAATATTAAGCAATTAATTAAATCCTTATTGAAAGAAAGTAGTAATTACCAGGAAGGGTTTGTAGGGTCTAAAGCAATCAATGCTCTAACAGGCTATTCGTCTGGTGATATTGATGGAGTGAAAAGAGTATACTATGATATTTACAAAGATTTGCTTAAAAAAGAAATCGATTATTTAAAGGAATTTAAAGGGGATAAAAGCCCCAATGGATTGTATACAGTGCAATTCCCAAATAATTATGCGGAACTAGAAGAGAACTTAAAGAATCCACAGAATTTAAATATTATTTTAACTGTGGAAGGTGCCCACAGTTTTGGCAGCAATAGAGTGCTCCCGGAAATTATTGCCGGAAGAAAAGACTCGCATGAAAAGGATACACATAATGTGTTGATTGCAGTGGATATTTGTAAACATATTGATGAAGTAAAAAGAAATTCTCCTTTGCGAATTCATTCAGTAGGTTTGTGTCATCATTTTTGGAATGGATTGGCAGGGCACTGCAGAAGTATGGATAATTTAATGGCAGGTATTTTAAACCAAGAAGAAGGAATCAATGCGCCTTTAATGTCAGCAGGAGAGATGGTTTTAGATGAGTTGGCTCGAACTTCGAGTCAAGGTAATACACTGAAGCCAATTACTATAGATATCAAGCACATGAGCCCCTTGGCAAGAAAAAATTTCTATACCTATAGAAAGAAAAGCGCAGATTTAAAAAACATGCCATTGCTTTGTTCGCATACAGGGGTTAATATGAGTTTCGAAAATTTAGATGGGTGGATCAATTATGTGAAGAAAAATCCCCTTGAAAAAAGTGGGCGTAACTTTCAAGATGGCGCCTATTTTTTACATGAACAATCTATAAATTTATGTAGAGAAGATTTGATTGAAATATATAATTCAGATGGTTTGTTAGGGATACAACTCGATGAAAAAAGAATCATGGGGCCACTTGCTTTAAAAGATTTAAAGGAAAGAACCAAGGATACTTCTAAAGATGAAAGAAATTATCTCTATGCAAAAAGTATTTGGGCAAATATATTTTGTGCCATGGATGAATTAAGATTAGCCAAAGTATCTAACTTGAAAAAGGCCTGGGATATGTTTGCCATCGGAAGCGATTTTGACGGATTAATTAATCATTTGGATACTTTTGAATCCGCAGCCAAAATGAATGATTTGAAAACAGCTATGTCTTAT
>CAZSUF010000157.1:0-9153 GCA_964609875.1 uncultured Bifidobacterium sp. | reverse complement strand
AAACTCAATGTCAGACTGATTATTCGGGATGATGGCCCTGAATACATCATTCAAACCGTCTCCATTCGGCGAAAAAGCATTCGGCAAAGGCGGTATACATTGTGTTAGGATGGTAAGATCTGGACTTATCCCTGCAGGAATGGTATCGCATTTTATGGTAGTGATTAAAACCGTATCTGAAACTACTCCACAAGGCGTAGTGGCTTGAAGAATATATTGACCAGCTGCACTTACTGTGATATAGGCCGTGGTATCTCCGGTGTTCCAGCTATAACTAGAGGCAAATACATTGGTGCCGATGAGTGTTGTTGAATCTTCACATATCACAACATCTGCCCCTAAAGCTAAATTATTGATAGGTGATACAATTTGTATGGGTTGAGCAAGCGTATCAAACTCGCATCCATTGCCTACGATGAGGGTCACGGTATAATTTCCTACAGGATAAGTATAGCTTGGATTTGGAGCCGAAGAAGTATCTGTTGATGAACTAGGATCACCAAAATCCCAATGCCATACACTTAGCCCATTTTGACTCGATTGAAAATTCACAGCCACATTCGCACATCCAATAGTTGGACTAAAACTTGCTTGCACTAGAGGAAAAGCCGCGCACAAGGTGCTATCTACAATATCCATCGAATAAGATGAAATATTGTTGGATGAACTTCCACTTGCACCCATGATGGGCACAGGTGTCGTAATTCTAAAACTTTTGTTAGTCACAGTAGTAATAGCCGTCACATTGGTTTGATTACACCCACTATTCAAACTCGAATCCATTTTAATCAACAAAGTTTGAAAACCCACAGGCCCTGTGTAAGCAGTACTAAAACCACTCATTACATAACCCGCATCTGGCGTGGCATATACGCGTGGATAATGCGAACTTCCTGCATTATACGTATTCATTTTAATGAGATTACCATTCGGTCCAAACTTGGCCACAGCATGTTTATTGGCTACAAAACCTATGGTAGGGTAAGAGGCTGTAGCCACAGATAAGATGATATTTTGTTGAGCATCGACTTGGATATTCGCTGCATTTTCGAACTGATCTGGTGACCCATAAAATATTCGCGACCATAAAGTATCTCCACTATGATTTACGCGCAAAAGATAATTATCAGTCCAACTTTGATAATTTGGTTTTAATAAAGTGGTTGAGCCACTCATTACATAATCGCCATTAGACATTTCCTTTACATCCATGCCCCACATATGTTGAAGCGTGTCGCCATAACATTTGATCCATTGAAAGGCACCACTAGTATCTGTCTTAAGCAAAAAGGCATTAAAAGTTCCCATGGAAATATATCTACCTGTAATCAAATAACCTCCGTCGGAACTCTCAATCAAGGCATGCCCTTCATCATATTCATTGGCATTTCCAAAGGTCTTACACCAAAGCATTTGGCCGTTTGCATTTAATTTGATTAAGCCCACATCGGGTACAGTTTTTACACTCGCCGAGATAATAAAATGACCGTCACTTGTTTCTTTAATATCATTCACATTATCATTGCCGCTGCTTAGGTTCAGGTTTTTTTGCCAAATGATATTGCCCATTGCATCAGTCTTAACAGCAAAACCATTATAATTTGTGTATACGCCCAAATTGCTAATCATCGCATAGCCCGAATCTTGGGTTACTATCACCTTAGTATATACATTGGCGGTGGTTTGTGTGGTACCGAATACTTGTTTCCAAACCTCTTCGCCTTTGCAATTTAATTTAAGCAAATAAGGGTGAAAGGTATTGGAAGTACCCTGACTTGAAAGGCCGGCTAAGATATAACCCCCGTCTGGCGTGGCTTTGCAGTCGTAGGTTTGCAAGCTCGAAGCAGAATCTGGTTGACGAAATATTTTCTGAAAATTTATTTGCGCCCATAAGGCTGGAGCAGATAAGAGGCAAAGAAAAAGGAGTAGATATTTTTTATGCATATGTAAAAATAAAAGAAATAGTTTAGAGAAGCAATAATCATGAAGGGAAATTACACCTCTAAATCTTTGACTATCAATGTAAATTTCACTTGGGCCTTACCCTTTTGCATCTTTTCGTTTACTAAGAACTTAGCCAGTACGGGTCGGGCTCTTCGCTACAATCCATCTCGTTTTGAAGAACGAGATGGGATTTTCGCTACGATCCCTAAGGCGGGCATTTGTTTTCAAAGTATGTTTTCAGTTAAAGTGTAATGAAGATATTTTTAAGTTGAAGCCTGCTCATTTTGGTGACAAAAGCTCATGCTGAACTTGCATGCCGCAGCCCCGATAGTAGTCTACCGTGTACACACATCTTTTGCAATGACCCACCCGTCATAAACATCATAAAACCTCTGCAGTCCTAATAGGATTGTTGTCGCTCCTGCCTTACGTTGACTACTGTATCCTTTCCATCCTCCAATTCTTGACAAAATCCAAACAACCCATTGGATTGATTTCTCACTAAATGGATTTTGCTGTTTTACAGTCGCCCCATTGTACTTTTTATTCAAGTGAATTAAACATTCTAATTCATCATCACTAAATGAACTTATGGCATCTAATGTTTCCCCCTCAGGAATTAATTCTCTGCAGTACATTAATTGGAATATTTTCAAACTTATATCCATTGTGATGATGGATAGTTTACGTAATGCCCAGCCAGTTTCAAGTTCACTTGCTTCAATGTCAAAATTTTCTTTTTTTAATATTCTATAAAACTCTTCAATACTCCATCTTGCTTCATACCAACTTATGACCTGCATAGCGTCTTCCAATTCTGTTACTTTGCAATTGGTTATGAGCATCCAATGCAATGGCTCTATATCCTTGGGGGCATTTATTTCCTTAGTCTCAATAATTGTGATGGTTTCTGTTTGCGAGTTTAAATCTTTCCAAGCTCTTTTTGGACGTTGTATTTTTACCGTAATTGCCTTTACTTCCATTGAAGCTAGCCGCTTTTTTCTTTTGCCATGGCTATCTGAGCTTAATTCTATATTATAATGGCCTATCACACTAGAATTTTCTAAACGCTCACTTATTTTCTTGCCATCTTCAGTGATTCTGTCAAACCTTAAACGAATAATATGAAAAATCCGATTGTCACTTTTAAAATCTAGAATCTGATCATATAAATCTCCTTCCCTATCTTGAATATGAATAATAGTTTTGGCATCGATTAAGGTTTCTTCACTCGCATTACATCCCTCTTGCCACTTAGATGACTCTTTGTCTTTGGTTGGCATTTTTCGATTATCCCAACTTCTACTTAATCTAGTCTCATCTCGTTTCCAAATCTTTATATTGCTAAGACCATATGGATAGAGGCTTTTAGCATCTATGGCAATCGAATTATGAATTTTAAATCCAATGCCTTTCTTGCCAGCAGCATCGATTGGTCCAAGCCCTGTATCAGATTGCAAACGGTTAGAATGATGAAAAAAATTGGCCTCACTACTATCATGAATACACAAAACGCATCGACCTTTTACAGCATTAGAGCATCTGGATTTTATTTCATCAATCAAAACATGCTCTGGCAAATTATTGTTCTGTAAAAGACGGTAGTTGCCAATTTGCTCAGCTCGTGTCGATGATATAGATTGAATGCTTATAGATTTGCCTTTCAATAAGGACCGAACTAATAAACTATGGCGATTAACAATTCGATCTTCTACTAGACCCGTTAAATCTGGATGTGTCATATAAATAAAGGTACAACAAAAGATGTGTGTACACGGTAGGCTTCTATCCTTGCCGCAATACACTCAGCATTCTTTTTCAAAATAATAGATGTTTCTATTTGCGTGCACTGAGTTTATTTTCATACAGTCTATTAAAATACTGTTGCAAATAGGCTTGCAAAATGGGGATTTGTTTTTGCTTGATTTGATCTAATAACTTTTGTTGCTGAACCATCACTAATGAATCATTCGACAAATGTGTATAGGCTTGAAGTAATTTATTTTGATTTACATCATACTGAATTAAATAGTCCTTATCTATCAACTGAATAATATTCTCTGCATACCGATTTACTGTGTAGCGGTAAGAAGTAGTATCATAAAACGAATGGCCAAAACTCAATACAGGTAAATTGGTAGAGGTAATATCAGCTATGGTTGCAGGCAAATCTGTATGCTGTACTATCTTATTCTCTTCTCGACCAACCGGATGTTGTGGATCAAAAATAAAAATCGGAATATGGTAGTAAGAATAAAAATTAAATCGTTCAAATTCATTCTCCTTCGAAACATGATCTCCGGTAAAAATAAATAGGGTATTCTGAAACCAAGGCTCATTTTGAATTCGATCAAAATATTTTTTAAACGAATAATCTACATAAGATACAGCTTGCTCATTTTGTGTATGATGCACGGTAGGAAATTTTCCTTGCAAGGAATCAGGTACTTTAAAAGGATAATGAGATGATATGGTAAATAAGGTACTAAAAAAAGGTTGCTCAAATTGTCGATTCAAATCTGCATAATGCTGTAAAAAGGGTTCATCAAAAATACCCCAAGTACCATCGTGCTGATTCGAAGGAAAATCTTCGCCATTATAATAATGTTGCACCCCTAACAATTTAGTTCCTTTTTTAAACCCAAAATGATCTTCATTGGCGCCCATCGCAAAATGAGTACTATAACCTTTTTTACCCAACTGTATGGCCATGGCATCGACCTGATGATTGGCATAGGCAGATCCAAAAAAGGGCTGATTGATTAATGATGGTAAACCAGATAGCATGCTACAAAGACCTTGGGCCGATGTAATATTATTAGCAAAAGCTTTCGTATACAAGGTACTATGCGCAATTAAAGAATCAAAAAAAGGCGTTGAAGGTTTCTGCTTATTGGTTGGATCGAGATAGGCATAAGAAAAACTTTCTAAAATAAACAACATCACATTCTTTCTTTCTCCTTGCTGATTCAACGTGGTAGTATAAAATACAGGTACCTTATGATCACATTCATCTGAAGAAAAGAAATTCAAGGGTTTTACATAAGTCCAATTTGAACGAAAAGAATACACAAATGATTGTGGACTATTAGGATACAAACCAGTATAGCCAGGTTCTACAATCAATGAAGCAGATAAGGGCGATAAATATTTTGCAAACTTCATGGTAAACAATCCAAAGAATAAGAGTAAAAAAATAAGTGTACCCTTTAATTTCCTTCCTATGCTTGACGTATTCACGGGATAAGAAGTAAAATTTGTCCACTTAAAACCTATAACCACAAAGGCTATCACAGCTAGTAAGGATAATACCGTTGATGGATGCTCCCAAGCAAAAGCCGTAATTCCCTTCGAAGAATCATGCAATAAATACATCGCTTCGAGATTAATTCGTCTTAAGTTAAATCGATAATAAAATATATCGGCTATGCTTAACAACGAAATACTTAATATCAATAAAACGAAATAAACATCAAGTAAATAAACTTGCCAACGACGAATTTGCTTGAAGCTGATCAGCAAAATAAACAATAAGGTATAAGGCAAAAAATAAGTGAGGGCACAAAACAAATCAAAACCACAACCCCAAAAAAATACCTGTAAGTTTTTGCTTACATCGCTAGGGAAAATCGAGTAATTATATCCGTGAAAAAATACCCGTAACAATACAAGTAAAACATACACAAACACAAAACGCTTAGTGAAAACTTGAGCCTGAAAACTTTTTACATTCATGTGTTAGCGGGAATAAAATCAATCAAATGTACAGAAGTATTTTCTTTGTTTTTGAATAACTGAAGCAACTCAGGTGTGTAGATATGAAAGATGAATTTTTGAATAGAAGCAAAACTTTCAAAAAAATCTTCATCGGCCATATTGGCTCCTATACTCCCTCCTGCATAAGGATATTTTAGAAAATACATTTTTATTAAGGTCTTTTTAAGAAATTTTTTCAGCCCCTGATCTCTATTATATTGAATCCAATATAATGTCTGAAATTGATGATTGGCTAAGAAACCCAAAGAGCCTGCATTCCCTGATTCGATAAATACTTTTTGTTTCAACGAACCTTTTAATAATTCTTCAAACCTTTCTTTAATAACTGTTTGATTAGAGGCAAGTAAATTTTTTAAATCTACCCAATAATAAAATGAATCTTGATAGCGCAACAATACTTCACTTAATTTTAAAGGAGCTTGTTGATATCGGTTTGGCATATCATGGGTTACAAAAAAATCGTGTAGACTATCGACATAAAACACATCTAATTCTATACCTTTAAAATGATGTTTTTGCGCACTATCAAAAGCTGGCAGCGTATTTTCAAAAACATGCTTATTGTCGTAAAGTCCACGATGTATCCATAAAGAAGCATCATCTGGAATTTTATTCTCAAAGGTTTTAAAAGAAAAAGCTACATGAATGGCAATTACAGTGGCTACAAGCACTACAAGAAAAGTCAACACAATATGTTTAAAAACAGTCCAATAATTTTTCATGTGCATACGACCTCTCATTCGCAAAGGTTCTCAAAAATAGTTATTTTGACTGGTTTACTCAGCAATTTATCATCAAAAGCAGGTTCATTAAGCGATAAGTTTCTTTGTATTGCGGCAAGGATTGAGCGGAAAGCCCGTATTCCGAGAGGCTTCACGACACTTCACGGTGTTTCAAATGTTCTTAGCCGAATCGGAAGCGGACTTGGAGGGAAAGCCTGTGTGCCGCCCAAATAATGAGCATAAAGATTAAGATTTACTGATATAAATCATATGGCAAGCACTTTCATTTTTCAGATATAGTTGTAGTTTTGCGACAATAAATTTTGTTTGCCTTACCTGCATCCTTAAATTTTACACTTATGCCTGTATTACATAATCAAGTTTCGCATAAAGAACTTCGAGAGTTACTGATGCAAGAAACAGAGAAAAGGATTACGATTTCCTTTTATAAATATTTCCATATTACTGATCCAAAAGCTTATCGAGACGAGCTATTTATTCAACTCAAAGCCTTGAAGGTTTTCGGCAGAATTTATATCGCCCATGAAGGGATCAATGCACAAGTTAGTGTGCCTGAATCGAATTTCGAGCAGTTCAAAACCTATATACTTGGCTTGCCAGAATTTGATCAATTGCGCTTAAATATTGCTGTTGATGATGATGGCAAATCTTTTTTTGTGTTGAAAATCAAAGTCAGAGAAAAAATTGTAGCCGATGGTTTAACAGACTTAAGTTTTGATCCTGCAAAAACGGGCAAGTATTTAAAGGCTAAAGAATTTAATGAATTGACGAACAAAGAAGAGGTGATTATCGTAGATATGCGCAATCATTACGAATATGAAGTCGGTCATTTTGAGCGCGCCATTGAAGTTCCATCTGACACCTTCAGAGAGCAATTACCTATGGCTGCCGACATGCTTAAAGATAAAAAGGATGCCCCTATTGTGATGTATTGCACTGGAGGAATTCGTTGTGAAAAAGCAAGCGCTTATATGCTGCATCATGGTTTCAAAAATGTATATCATGTGGAAGGAGGCATTATTCATTATGCACAAACAGCGAAACAAGAAAACTTACCCAATAAATTTATTGGTAAAAACTTCGTGTTTGACGAACGTCGTGGAGAAAGAATTTCTGATGCCGTGATTGCAAAATGTCATCAATGTGGTAAAGCAGCCGATACCCATGTGAATTGCGAAAACCAAGCTTGTCACTTATTATTTATTCAATGCGACGAATGTAAAAGCGAGATGAAAGGCTGTTGCAGTAAGGCTTGTGTGGATATGATTGAATTACCAGAAGAAGTACAAAAAGAATTGCGAAAAGGCATTGATAAAGGACAAATGATTTTTAATAAATCAAGACAAGGCCGAATACGTCCGCGCTTAGACGAAATTATCCAAGAAGGGGATGCCTAAATAAATAGACAAAAAAATGGACTTAGAATTTCTAAGTCCATTTTTTATTTAAGATATTTTAGTTTAGAATTTCAAACATAAGCCTGCTCTGAAAAAAGAAATATCATAACCTGCTTCGGCAAAGGCACCTAAATTTTTTGCAAAATAATATTTAGCGCCAACAAAAGCTCCTACTACGGGATAGGCCAAATTATAATTATAAGGGTCATTTAAAATCGGATTTGAATTATAGTAGGTATCATCATAGATGGTAAATCTCAAACCAGCAGTCACCCCAGCATACGGATCAAATTTATTATTTTTATCAACCAACATCGTTAAGTGATACGTACCTCTTACACCTACGATTACATTTCTCCAAGTGGCTTTATAATTTCCAAACGGGTATTTATATCTTGAAGATTTGTAAGACAACACCCCTCCTACCCCTAAATTTCCTGGGCCTAAATCGTTCTTAATCCCATGATCGAAGGTGAATACCAATGAAGGCGGGGTGAGTACATCTCCATAATAATTGTAGTTTAATCCTGCACCTGCGCCAAGTCCTACGCTATTTGTACCTTTTTGAAATGGGGCATCGGACGATGTTTCTTTATCTGATTTTTTCTTTTGTGCAAATCCTGCATTTGATAAAGATAAACACAAGATCAAGGTTACAATAGACATTTTTTTGCCCAATAAAATAGTTCTTTTCATATAGATATTGTTTTGATGAATGATTTTTATGATGCAAATATAATTGTAAAACATTTTGATGAAAACAATTTTAAGTTACATGATTTAATTTTTTTCTTGATTAGGGTGTGCCCTTTTTCTCGTTTTTAGGAACGAGAAAAAGGTCGGGCTATACACTCCAAGTCCGTCCCACGCTGAGGCCAGGCGTGGGTCCGGGCTTTCCGTTGCTATCCCTCACACAGTCAGCTCTTCAAAAATAATTATTGGCTTGAATTTAAATAAGCTAGTCATGATTGGTTACATTCGAAAAATATTTTGTTTATGAAACAACCTTTCCCCGAACATACTTTCAAGATTATTGAAACACCTCGACTCTATTTAAGATTACTTACGCCTGCTGATTATACTTATTTATATAAGAATTGTAGTGAAGAAGAATTGCTCCTTTTTTTTGGATTCACTGATTCTATCATGTTAATGAAAGAAAAAGCAAAATGGGAAAAAGGCTTAGAAAACTACAGATTTTCCATTGCCTATTTTCAACTCATTTTAAAGTCAACAGAAACAATAATTGGCTCGGCAGGTTTCCATACTTGGAATAAAGATCATTTCAAAGC
>CAZSUF010000156.1:0-9207 GCA_964609875.1 uncultured Bifidobacterium sp. | reverse complement strand
GAACTAACTTTCTTTCAGAAGATAAATCTTATCAAAACAAAAAAATAAATACTTGGAACGATTCAATAAAATTGCTTGATAAAAAATCAAGGTTCATTATCAAACAAAAAGAAAGCTACGAAATAGAGCTTAATGTGCTCAATCAAAACAACAAACTAGGCAGCACCACTGAAGGACTTAAACCATCACTCCTCAAGGAATTATTAGAATTAAATCGCACCAAACAAATCGAAATCAAAAAACTCATCTTCGATGCTGATGAAGACTATACTGAGTTACGAAATTCCATCTCTAGCTTGCAGCAACAAATCAATGAATTGAATGCAAACATGAATCAAAAACAAGTGAAAGAAATTGTACTTAAAGTGCAATCAAAATCATCAGTAAATACTCAATTCAAAATCTCTTACTTGACTACCGCCGCAAGCTGGACACCAACCTATGAACTTAGATGTGAAAATACTAGTGCCCCGTTGAATTTGGCTTGTCGCGCTAAAATTATTCAAAAAACTGGTTACGACTGGCAAAACGTACATATCAAATTATCAACTGCCAATCCAAACCAAAACCATAATAGACCTATCTTGTATCCCATTTTTGTAGATTTCATGCAGCCTGATTACTATAAAAAAGTTATGCGGTTAGAAAATGAAAAAATGAATTCATATTCAAATATGGCGCAAGAAATGAAAGTACCGGCTCCAGCTGCAGTGCAAATGATGGGCTATGCCGATGCAACCAAGGATGAAAATTTTGTAGATGGTTTAAAACTGGGTAAAAACGATGTAACGATTGCAGAGAATAATTTAATGGTTGAATATGAATTGGCGGACAACCAAGATATTGAAAGCGATGGACAAGAACATATTATCGGTTTTCAAGAATTAAAAATTCCCGCAACCTATAATTATCACGCAGTACCAAAATTAGACTTTGGTGTATTTTTATTGGCACGTATTACAGATTGGGGCAAGTATAATTTATTAGCTGGCGATGCCACCATTTTCTTTGATGATATGTATGTGGGCAAATCTTATATTAATCCAAATATTTCTGCTGACACCATGCTTATTTCTTTGGGCAGAGATGAAAAAATACAAGTCAAACGAATTAAGTTGAATGAGTTTTGTACCACTAAAAAATTCAGTAATAAAAAGAAGGAAACATTGGCTTATGAAATTAAACTAAAGAACAACAAAAATATTCCAGTTGAAATTGAAGTGTTAGACCAATATCCTATTTCGAGAAATTCGGATATAGAAGTTGAATTAGAAGAATCATCAGGCGCAGAAATCACCAAAGATTTAGGTAAATTATTATGGCGCATTAAATTAAATCCTAGTGAAAGCAAGTCGATGAAATTAATCTACACGATTAAATTCCCTGAAGACAAGATGATTGCTGAAAAGAACTAAGGTTGACTATGAGTGTATCAAAATTATGATGATATGCTCCTTATTGACTAACAAACATTCCATGAGGGCTTGCTGAGTAACAATTAAATTAATTCGACTCAGCAAGCCCTTTTGTAGATGAATTGCGGCAACGATAGTAGCGAATACCCCGCATTCCGAGAGGCTAAAGAAATGATTCGGTTACTAGACATTTAGTAGCCGATTCGGAAGAGGAGTAGTAGCGAATAGCGTGTCTGCCGCCCTAAAAATTGGCTTCTTGATCTTGATTCACTGCGGTATTATCGGTGTTATTTGCCTCCTTATCCAAGGATTCAGTTTCATGGCACTATTATTGTTTAGTTTTGATAAAAATATGCCTTATGCTCATGAAGCGTCTTAGTTATCTATTGTTATTGGTTTGTACTTTTTTATCCTGCTCTAAAAATTTAGTTGTTGACGAAGAAAATAATTGGGAAAGCGATTGGCTAGCACCGCTCATCAAAACGCGTTTCACCATGGATCAACTTCGAGAGTTGAATGATACAAAATATGATTTCAATATCCCTTCGATTGATCTAGGTTTTGTAGAAAATATTGTTGTAGATGTTCCTGAGTTAAATATTTCTCACCTTGGCCCATATCAAGCACCTGTATCTGATTGGGTTAAGGAAATTCAAATTGACACATTGTCTGTTGAGATAGAATTGACAAATATTTTCCCCATTCCAATTGGCGCAGGCACAAAAATTGTTTTAAGAAATTCGACAGATACCTTAAATCCATCATCCATTATTTCTCAAATAGCTGTGCCGCAAGATATCCCTGCGGGCGGTGTATTTAAAACAGAAATCAAATCAATTCAATCTACACTAGGAAGCAAATTGTATTTTTATTTAGATTCATTTCACTCTGCAGGAGCTCAACAAGTGAGTTTTAATTCAGTACCTTTTAAGGCAACTATTCGTTTAAAAGTGATAGACTTAAAAAGAATAGATCTTTATACAAATCAACAGATAGTTTCTACAGACACTTTTAAAATTGAACTTGGCGACACCTTAAGTACTGTAAATGATACATTGGCTACAGGAAATCTAGATGTCTTTATCACAAACGGCTTGCCTGTTTCATCGAATTTGCAAATGTACTTTTTGAATTCGGACAAAACCGTAGTTGCAGATTCGCTTTTTAATGAATCATTAAATGTAACACCCGGTATCACTTCGGCCTTAGGCGAAACCCTTAGTGAAACCAATGCATCAAGTAGCATTTCATTAAATGGCACAAAAATTCAACATATTCGAAAGTCTTCATACGCTGTCATTAAATATGGACTCAAAACGCCAACTACAGGTGTATTTGTTTCTGCCAATGATCATGCCTATTTGCAAATGAAATTAATCGGTGATTTAAAACTTCATCTAAATCCGAACAACTAATTCAGTTATTTTAATTCATATCCTACACATGAAATTTTATTTTAAAATTCAAAGTTTATTGTTTCTATACGCGGTTTGTTTTCAAAACCCTGTTAGCGCTCAAATCAGATTAGCTGAGTTGCAAAATTTTCATACTGGCTATATAGCATCTTATGTTTTACCCTCAAAAATTGGTACTGGATACAGGCGTGTGACCGTCGAATTGGGTAGTCCTTATGTTGCACTCAGTAATAATGCTATATCCGCCGGTGGGATGATGCGTATGATTAATAGTCGCAAAATTTCTGTCAATGAATTAGACAAAGCCTATAATCGCATGAATGATAAAAACATCCTGTATGGTGGATACGAGGCTCAACTTTTGAGTGTTGGTGTCAACATCAAAAAAAGAGGAAGCAGAGCGCCCATCTATGTTGGATTCGGCATCAGAAATAAAACAGAAATGAGTTTAACGTATAATCGAGATTTATTTTCATTACTCTATAAAGGTAATAAGCAATTTGCCAATCAGGATGTTACTTTAAGTCCCAATATTCAATTGCTAGAATATACTGAATATAACTTAATAGGCGCCTACCCTTTTCAAATTAAATTATTCGATTCCTTTCATGTAAAAGTAAAGCCAGCTGCTCGTTTACGATATCTTCGTTCGGGTTTGAATATCAATACCAAAAGTTCTAACACGACACTTTTTACCGAAGCCAAAGGACAATATCTAGATCTTGGATTTGATTATTTGGTAAATGCCGCTAGTACCATCGACACCCCAGATGTGAACAAAATAAACGGAAATAATCTTGGACTCAATAGCTTGATGAATAAAGCGGCTGGCACTGGTTTTGGAATTGATTTAGGTGTAAGTGCTTCCTTGAATGAAAAAATATTTGTCCATGTAGGCTTAATTGACATAGGTGCCATTCATTACAAGAGAAATACGATACAATACTCTTCAAATAAAACATATAGGTATGATGGCTATCCTATTTATGGATTTGACAAAGATATCAATCCATCAAATTCGCTAGATTCTTTAGAACAATTCTCAAAGCCGGAATTAAGCTATGATCCATATTCTGTAGCCCTTCCCACGAAACTTATTTTTATGCTCGAATACAAAATGAGCAAATTTATTTTTAAAAAAATGATCACGTATAAACATAATTTCTCCCTGACCTATGTTCAAGGATTTAGAAATTATTTATCTTCTTCTGCAAAGCCTATTTTAGATATCGGCTACTTATATTCTTTGGAAAACAAAATCAATGCAGGCTTACATGCCTTTATAGGTGGCCATAGTCGATACGGTGTAGGGCCTCAAGTGACTTTAAAGCTAGGTCAGTTTCGTCTAGGCTTTTTATCGAATAATATGTTGGGACTACTTTACCCTGATCGCGCCAGAGGGATAGATATGGGTATGAATCTGGGAATTAATTTTTAATTCTAATAAAATTAAGTTTATTTTATTGTTTAAAAAATAAACTATGGTCAGACAAATTTCAGATTTTATTCAAGAATGGAGCTATGAAAGTGAATCTACTTTAAAACTTTTCAACCATATCCCAGATGAATTCATGGCGACTAAAGATCATGAGCATATTAGAAGCATAGCCCGACTAGCTTGGCATATTACAATCACCATTTCAGAGATGATGACTAAAGCAGGTTTGCAAGTAACTGGCCCCCATGAAGATTCTGAGCCACCAGCTAATATGAAAGAAATAATTGAAGCTTATAAAGCATCTTCTACCTCATTACTAGTTGAAATAAAAAAAGCATGGAATGATCAGGATTTGGAAAAGGAAGTCAATATGTATGGTGAAATATGGAATCTTGGTACTGTACTTTCAGTGTTAATTCGCCATCAAGCACATCATCGAGGACTACTGACAATTTTAATGAGACTTGCGGGCATGAAAGTCATTGGAGTGTATGGTCCTTCCAAGGAAGAATGGGCCGACATGGGCATTCCCGCCATGGAATAAGAAACTTCTTATTTGATTTCTAATACCCATGGCATCACCATTTGTATCATGTTTTGCTTGTTACGTAACTTTTGTATTTCAGTATACATAGTATAATCCTCTCCTAAAATTTTCTTTAAGGTAGCTTCTTCTCTTTTCTTACCTGATAAGGATGAAAGCATTTCTTCGAATTGATCTTCGCTTTTAGGATATTCAACTACACTATATTTCTTCAGTCCTGCTTTATTAGCTGCACAAGAAAGGGCGCGTTTTACATTTCCAAAATCATCAATTAGTTTTAACCCCTTGGCTGTCGTACCAGAATTCACATGGCCTTGAGCCAATTCTTCTACTTGCTCTAAACTAAAATGCCTAGCTGTTGAAACTCGAGATTTAAATAAATTATACGTCGTATCTAAATAACTTTGAATCCAAGTTCTTTCTGCATCTGACATAGTTCGGGTTACATTAGGGAAGTCAGCATATTGACCCGTTTTCACCTGATCTGTCGTGACCCCTAATTTATTTTTCATCATGTCGGCGAAATTAAATAACACACCAACCACACCTATAGAACCAGTTAACGTATTTTTTTCTGCGAAGATAC
Source organism: uncultured Bifidobacterium sp. (assembly GCA_964609875.1). GTDB lineage: Bacteria > Bacteroidota > Bacteroidia > Chitinophagales > Chitinophagaceae > OLB11. Next base: position 3,809 of record CAZSUF010000156.1, on the reverse strand, counting down.
TGTCAGCAGCGCATGCGATATAATAGCCTCCACTAGCTGCATAATTACCCATACTGGCAATCAATGGTTTCTTTTTACTAAGAATTTCAAGCTCATGATAAATAATTTCACTTGCTAAGGCACTTCCTCCAGGTGAATTTATCCGTAACACCACGGCTTTTATATTTTTATCTTTGGCAATTTTTCTGATGTGCTTTACATAGTTTGAAGAGAATATTTCTTGTGAAGATTCTCCATCATAAATAGCGCCATCAGCATACAGCACGGCTATTTTATCTTTTTCATCATCTCCCTCATCAACGGAATTGGCATAATCTGCTGGATTTACAAAATGAATTTTTTCTTTTTCCTCTAAGGCTAGTTTGCTTCGAATGATACTTTCTACAGAATCTGAATATAAAGTGGCGTCAATTAACTTGTTTTGCAAGGCATCCTTTGGAAATTTCACCATGCCATTGTTAGCCATGGCTCTAATTGAAGCAGTATCCATGCCTGATTTTTGACTTACAGCTAATAAAAACTCATTATATAAATCATTCAATAAGTTCTGCAACTGAAGCTTGTTTGGCTCACTAAAGTTTTCTCTAGAATAAGGCTCATGGGCGCTTTTAAATTTCCCACAATGAAAAGCTTCAGTTTTAATATCTAATTTATCAATAGCCCCTTTGTAAAACATGCCTGTAATAGATAAGCCTTTAAATTCTAGTCCACCTACTGGATTTAAATAGATTTGATTTCCTGCTGAAGCAATATAATAAGATTTCTGATCGCAAATTTCACCATAAGCATAAATGAATTTTTTACTTGATTTGAAATCTATTAATGCGGCTCTTAACTCTTGCAAAGTGGCCCAGCCATTCGGATTCATCCCTAATTTGATATAAATACCTTTTATTTTATCATCAGTTTTTGCACTTTCGATTGACTTCAGCAACTCATTCAAGCCCAAAACACTTGATGGTGCCCCTGTTAAAAATCCAATAGAATTTTTTTCGCCTTGTTCTTTAATCGGCTCGGACATATCTAGTCGTAATACAGAATTTTTTAATACAACTGCTTCATCATTACTTGAAGAACCTGCAATGACGCCAAAAAACATCAAGAATCCAATTCCAATAAATAAGAGTATAGCAAAAAAGCAAGCAAGGACAATTTTAAAAAAAGCTTTCATAGTGTTTAATTTTGATAAAGGGTAAAGAAAATTGATCGTTTACACATTAAAGTATTATTCAATTTATTCGAATCAAAGTTTTACTTCATCTTTGCGACAAAAGTATTTCAATTATCTTTTTTAAGTATACAATTCGTTATGAATGGCATTTTTTTAATTATAGGTGGTAATCTCGGTGACAGGGTACGAAATTTAAAACATTGTATTCAACATATCGAAACGCATATTGGTCAAATTATGCATAGCTCAGCTATTTATGAAACTGCTTCATGGGGAAAGACAGATAATCCGGCCTATCTAAACCAAGTATTGCAAATTCAAACAACTTTATCACCTCAAGAACTTATTCAAACTTGCTTAAAAATAGAACATATGATGGGCCGACAAAGAACCGAAATATGGGCTTCCCGTATAATCGATATTGACATATTATTCTACAATCAACAAATAATTCAAGAACAAAATTTAACCATACCTCACCCCTATTTGCATCAAAGAAGATTCACTTTGCTTCCATTATGCGACGTGGCAAAAGATTTCATACATCCCATTTTGCAAAAATCAATTCATACCTTATTGATTGAATGTCAAGATAATTTGCCTGCTTTGAAATATACGCCTTAGGAAAATTTGGACAATGTCTGAATAAGTTGTCTGTCAGAATATATATTTCGGAAACACATTCTACTATATTTGTCGACCATTTATGAATTACAAATTCATTACCATTGAAGGAAATATTGGCGCAGGCAAAACTACTTTATCTCAAATGCTTCAAAAGCACTTTGACGCGAATTTAATTTTAGAACAATTTGCTGATAACCCCTTCCTGCCAAAGTTTTATGCCGATAAAGACAAATATTCCTTTCCTCTTGAATTGTCGTTTCTTGCAGATCGCTTTCGTCAATTAAAAGACATGCTCAATACGAGGGACCTTTTTAATCAATATTTAATTTCTGATTATTTATTTATGAAAAGCAAGCTTTTCGCCAGAATTAACTTGCCAGATGATGAATATAAATTGTATGAAACCTTGTTCGATATCATATATCCAAATCTCCCGGAACCTGATTTGCTTATTTATTTACATGCCCCGCTCGAAAAATTAAAAGAGAATATCAACAAACGCAATAGAGATTACGAACAAAATATGGATGAAGATTACCTCATTCAGTTGCAAAATGCTTACCTGCAATTAGTGAAGTCAGATAAATTCAAAACTTTAATAATTGATACGACCCAAACTGATTTTCTCCATGAGCCTCGCCATTTTCAACAATTACTAGATTATTTAGAGCAAGACTTTGAGCAGGGAAGAAACTTCTTAGTCTTTAAGTAAATAGGTTTTAAATCATGCAGACAAAGTTCAATTTGGGCGGCACACGGGCTTTTCGTTCCAAGTCCTCTCCCGATTCGGCTAGCTTCTATAGAAAAAAAAATAAATGTCGACAAGCCTCTCGGGATGCGGGCTTTTCACTGCAATCCCTGCCGCAATACAAGCCTGTAGTTCATGAATGTTTTCAACGTTGAATTGAAATTCAAGCGCCTATTCTGCTATTTTCTGTAAAAAGTTATCCTTTTTTGGCTCTTTTTACTAATTTCGCACTCCAATTATCAAAATATTACTCATTATGGCAAATCAAACAATTATTGATTTATTAGGAAAAGATGCTGCTTACTATCTAGAGCACAAATCAACAACCATTTCTAAAGATGATCTGTATGCTCCATCCAAGAAAACAATCGATGAAGTATGGATCAATAGCAATCGCAATCTTCAAACTTTAAAAAGCATTCAATCTTTACTTGGCCATGGCAGATTAAAAAACTCTGGTTATGTATCCATTTTACCTGTAGATCAAGGAATTGAACATAGTGCAGGTGCTTCATTTGCACCCAATCCTATTTATTTTGATCCTGAAAACATTGTCATATTGGCGATGGAAGGTGTTTGTAATGCAGTAGCTTCTACTTATGGCGTATTAGGCTCTGTAGCTAGAAAGTACGCCCACAAAATTCCATTTATTGTAAAAATCAATCACAACGAATTTATTTCCTATCCAAACAAATTTGATCAAATCATGTTTGGTACCATCAAAGATGCTTGGAACATGGGTGCTACAGCGGTTGGAGCCACTATTTACTTTGGTAGCGACGAATCAACTCGACAAATTCAAGAAGTAGCTAAAGCCTTCGAATATGCACACGAATTAGGCATGGCCACAGTACTATGGTGTTATTTACGTAACCCAGGTTTCAAAACTGCGGATGCTGATTATCATGCAGCGGCTGATTTAACTGGCCAAGCCAACCATTTAGGCGTAACTATCCAAGCAGATATTATTAAACAAAAATTACCAACCAATAATGGAGGTTATAATGCCTTGAAATATGGTAAAACCCACAAGTTGGTGTATGATCAATTAACTACTGATCATCCAATTGATTTAACTCGTTATCAAGTAGCGAATTGTTACATGGGAAGAGTTGGATTAATTAATAGTGGCGGTGAAAGCAAGGGCGCAACCGACTTAGCAGAAGCAGTTATGACTGCGGTTGTTAACAAACGCGCAGGCGGTATGGGTTTAATTAGCGGCAGAAAAGCCTTCCAATAACCCATGAAAGATGGGGTTGAATT
>CAZSUF010000155.1:5461-9212 GCA_964609875.1 uncultured Bifidobacterium sp. | reverse complement strand
GGTAAAGGAAATTTCAGGTGACAAAAACCAAATTAATATTTTAATTGCTCATAGATTATCTACAATTATGCATGCAGACAGAATATATGTGTTGGAGAAAGGGCAAATCGTAGAAACCGGTGCTCATCAGCAATTGGTGGAAGATAAAGGCTTGTATTATGCCATGTGGCGTCAGCAAATTGGTGAACGTCAATTAGATCTAGTAGATTAAAAACTATCAAATGAAATCAAAAAAACCAAGTGGCTTATTAAGTGTTTTAAAAAGAAAGTGTCCTAGATGTCGTGAAGGTGACATGTATAGCCAAAAGAGTTTTTTCCCTTTACAGAAAATAATGGATATGCCAGATCACTGTCCGAAATGCGGACAAAAATATGAATTAGAGCCTGGTTTTTGGTATGGCACTGGGTATATGAGTTATGCATTAAGTGTCGGTTCCATGATTACTATTACAACCCTTTATTTTTTATTGGGTCATTTTTCATGGAAAGACAATTCAATTTATAAGCTCATAGGCTTAATCATAGGATCTATGATAGTTCTACAACCTTTTATCATGCGCTATTCGCGTGTTTTATATCTCTACTTTTTTGTTAGATATGACAATAAAGCATTAGAAGAAAATAAGAAATAGGCTTAGCTCTCTGGATTCAAAGACTTATGTGAGCCATCGCAAAATGGTGCAGATTGGGTATGCTTGCATTGGCAAAGCCAAACTTCCTTGTCTTCTTCAAATTGCATCACTAAGGGTTTAAAGGGCATGCCTTCAATCTGTTTGTGTTTGCCATCACAAAATGGCTGTTTTTCGCTAAGTCCGCAAGTACACCATGCATAGTTTTTGTCTTTTTCAACTTGAACTGCTATTGGAAAGGCAGCAGCAATATGTGGTTTTTCCATCCTAAATAAATTTTATTAAATAATTTGATTTTGGAAAGATAATCCTTTTATTTTTACCGAATGCGTCCGTTGTCAATTGTCATATTAACTAAAAATGAAGAGCGAAATATTTTGCGCTGTTTAAAGCCACTTTTGGCTTTGAGTGATGATGTGTTGGTTCTAGATAATGGAAGTGATGATCATACCATTGAACTTGCCAAGCAATTTGGTGTTAGGGTTGAAGAAACCTCATGGATAGGCTATTCGGAAACAAAAAACAAAGGAAACAAACTTGCCAAATACGATTGGATATTGAGTCTTGACGCAGATGAGGAGCTTAACCAAGATCTAGTTGATGCCATCATCAAACTTTTTGAAAAGGAAGTTCCTTTAGATACGGCCTATTATATTCGTCGTAAACTAATTTATTGTGGCAAAGTACTTCAATACGGTTCTGTAAAAAATGAGTATCGACTTCGATTGTTTAATCGTAATAATGGTGCATGGAATCAGAATCAAGTGCATGAAGATGTAGTATTTTCAACACCTGTGAAAAAACTCAAATTAGACGGATTTGCTTGGCATCATTCATATAATAGTGCCGAAGAACATTTAAAGAAACTAGAAGCTTATGCAAAACTAAGTTCTCAACAAATGTGTGTACAAGGCAGAAAGGCCAGTTTTATTAAATGTTATTTAAGTCCTCTTTTCGGTTTTTTTAAAAACTATATTTATCGATTGGGCTTTTTAGATGGGGCCATTGGTTTTCAATATGCTAGTGAGTCCATGTGGTATACTAAAAGAAAATATCAGCTATTGAAAAAAGCCATCAATGAAAAAAAATAGGTAAGTTTTATATCTATTGTTCTCATAACAAAGCTTTCTAATTTTGGTAAGGTCAAATTTAATATCTTCATTTCCTTTATTTTTAAAATTATGCAAATAAGTAGATACCTAATAATAGCCTTGCTTTCATTTTTTAGTTGTGAAGCTTATGCCCAAAAGCCTGTAAAGGTTATCGTCGCGCATGAAGATCCGCACAATTTGTACAATTTTGAATCTACGGATACCTCTGATCTTTTTTATATGAAGATAGAACCTAGCATCAAGCCAATTGCTTGCCTAGTGATTTTGCCTTCTTCTGGCGAACTAGTAGAAGATGTTATGAAACAAATTACTTTGCACAAACTCGCTGTAAATAAAGGATTGCTAGTTATTTTTCCTTCATTGAATTGGGGTTCTATCCAATTTGATGAAGAACAGCTTTTTTTAGATACTATTTTCAGACAAGTTGTTCAACAATATAAGATTCCTAAAGATAAATTTATTCTTGGAGGACTTTCAGGAGGTGGTATGATTTCATTGACCTATGCAGAAATTGCACATAAAAAAGAAAGTACGACCTATCTAGTGCCCAAGGCTATTTTTGCACTTGATCCTCCATTAGATTTAAGTCACTTATACAAACACGCCAAACGAGATGTTGAAAAAAATGTGGTGCCGGCTGCGGTGAATGAAGGGCATTGGCTTATGAATACGATGAATGCTGAGCTAGGCGGAAGTCCTGATGAAGCCCCTGCTGCTTATATTAAATATTCCATTTTTTCTTACAGCGAAAAAGATGGTGGAAATGCAAAATATTTACTTAATACACCTGTTAGAATATACACAGAGCCGGCAATTGAATGGCAAATTAAAAATCGACACCGAGACCTTTATGATTTAAATTGTACAGATATTTCAGCCATGATCAATTTATTGCAATTACAAGGGAATGATCAAGCAGAAATTGTTGTAACTCATGATAAAGGGGTTAGACTCGATGGTACAAGGCATCCGCATTCTTGGAGCATCATGGATTCGAAAGAATGTTTGCAGTGGATACTTAAGCAACTGTAAAAAAGATTGGGGTTATGCAAGGAAGGGCATAGAAGGCCTAACTCGCTAATTTTCAGCTTGTCTAAGATTGGACTAAACCTTTATAAATGAGGTGCAGCCGCCCAAATATCTACTTCTAGGAGAATGATTCTTGTAGATAAAATTAAAAGCAGAATTCAAACAATTTCCCAACTATCAATATTTCTTGCCTTTTGTACAAAAGAATACTAAAACATTGCTTGAATCCTATTAATTTTGCGACAAATTTTATTATCGTATGCGAAAACTTTTTTTGTCCATCTTGTCATTAAGTGGAATATATTCCCTTCATGCACAATCAGTAAATATTAAGTTTACTGAATATGATATGCCCAATGGGCTTCATGTTATTTTGCATGAAGATCATACCATCCCTACAGTGGCTATCTCAGTTCTTTATCATGTGGGATCCAAAAACGAAGACCCAACTCGTACAGGATTTGCTCATTTTTTTGAACATTTATTATTTGAAGGAAGCGACAATATTGGCCGTGGCGAGTATATGAAGCTTATACAAAATAATGGGGGTGTAATTAATGCCAACACAAGCTTTGATAGGACTTTCTATTTTCAAACCTTACCTTCTAATAAATTAGAATTAGGCCTATGGATGGAAAGCGAAAGAATGTTGCATGCCAAAATAGATGAAGTCGGATTAGAAACTCAACGTAAAGTAGTAAAAGAAGAAAAAAAGCAACGATATGAAAACACTCCTTACGGACATTTCTTAGAGCAAATTTTCAAATATTCTTATACTAAGCATCCTTATCAATGGACTCCTATTGGAGAAGCCCAATATATTGATCAAGCTAGCTTAGCTGAGTTTATGGATTTTTATAAAACTTTTTATGTTTAAATGGTTTACTGAAACAAGAAGCGATTTGGCCATTTTTTTGCATAAAAATTATACAATAATGCCAATTTTTTGTGATATAAATATGGTGCGCCGAAAATAATTTG
>CAZSUF010000155.1:2160-5451 GCA_964609875.1 uncultured Bifidobacterium sp. | reverse complement strand
AACTTTTATAAAACTTTTTATGTGCCAAACAATGCCACCCTTTCAATTGGAGGTGATATAGATGTAGCGCAAACAAAAGCATGGATTGAGAAATACTTTGGATCTATCCCTAAAGGAACTAGACCAATTCCAAGACCAACCATAGTTGAACCTCAACAAACAGAAGAAAGAAGAGCTACCTATTTAGATAAGGTTCAATTACCTGCAGTGGTATTTGCTTATCATATGCCTGCTCAAGGAACTCCAGATGCTTATGCGTTAGAAATGGTTGCGAAAATTTTATCTGAAGGTAAAAGTTCAAGATTACAAAAAGAATTAGTAGACAAACAACAAAAAGCAGTTGCTGCAGGGGCATTTAATTTACCTTCTGAAGATCCAGGATTGGCTATGATGTATGGTATTGGCAATATGGGTGTTGCAAAAGAAGATATTGAAAAGTCTATGGATGCTGAAGTTGATAAAATTATTGCCAATGGTATTACACCTGAAGAATTATCGAAATGTAAGAACCAAATAGAAAATGAATTCATTTCTCAAAACCAACGTGTATTAGGGATTGTTGAAAATTTGGCAAATTATCATGTGTATTTCGGTGATGCTAATTTGATAAATAAAGAATTAGACAGATATATGAAAGTGACAGCTGCGGAAATGCAAGCGGTGGCTAAAAAGTATTTCGTCAAAACAAACCGATTGGTACTCTATTATTTACCTGACAGTAGTAAAAACTAATTCACCCTAAATATAAAATCAACTTTGGTTGGAAACATCTCAGCCAAAGGATAAAAAATAAGACAATGAATAAAAAAATAATTTTAAATATAGCTGCCTTCTCTTTGATGAGTGCTTCTTTATTTGCCCAAACTTTAGATAGAAGCATTAGACCCAAAGCTGGCCCAGCACCCGTATTGCAAATGGGAAGTGCTCAATCTTTTGTTTCATCAAATGGAATTAAAGTATATGTCGTAGAAAATCATAAACTTCCTGTTGTCTCTTACACAATAGACTTCGATATTCAACCAGAGCTTCAAGGTGATATGGTTGGCTTTCAAGATTTTGTTGGAGAATTAATTACTGCAGGAACAAAAAATAAAACCAAAGATCAATTCAATGCAGAGTTAGATCAACTTGGTGCAAGACTTTCTGTAGGGAGTGACGGAATTTACATGCAGAGTTTAAAAAGGAATTCAGACAAATTATTAGGCTTAGCTAGCGAAGTACTTACTGAACCAAAATTTTCAGAAGCTGAATTGAAAAAATTAAAAACACAAGCTAAATCTGGACTTGCTCAACAACAAGATGATCCTGAAGCCATGAGTGCCAACATAACTAGCATTCTAAACTTTGGTAAAAAACATCCTTATGGCGAAATCATGACGGAAGCAAGTATTGAAAAAATAACCTTAGACAGATGTCAAAAGTTTTTTGAAACCTACTTCAGACCTAATGTTGCCTACATGGCTATAGTGGGTGATATCACCCTAGCCGAAGCTAAGGTGCAAGTAGAGAAGTATTTTGCAAAATTGCAGAAAAAAGAAGTTCCTCGTGCAACATACCCAACGCCAGCTTCTCCTAAAGGAGCTTCTGTGGCTGTTGTCAATAAAACAGGTGCTGTGCAAAGTGTAATCGATGTAACTTATCCTATCAACATGAAACCAGGCGATGCAGATGAAATTAAGTTGAAAGTAGCCAATGGAATTCTTGGTGGTGGAAGTACAGGAAGATTATTTTTAAATCTTCGTGAAACACATGCTTGGACTTATGGATCATACTCTAGTTTTAGAACAGACGAATTGCCAAATGCTGGTAGTTTTTCTGCAACTGCAAATAGTACCACCAATGCAAGTGACAGCTCTGTATTTGAAATTCTTAAGGAAATGGAACTACTACGCACTCAACCAGTTTCTGAAGAATCTCTTCAAGGATATAAAAATTATATGTCAGGCACATTTGCCTTAGGTTTAGAAGATCCTAAAACTTTAGCTCGCTATGCAATTAACGAAAAGAAGTATAATATGCCTAAAGACTATTATAAAAATTATCTGAAAAATGTTGAAGCTGTGACTGCACAAGATGTAATGACTGTGGCTAAGAAATATATCACTCCAGGGGTTGCAAACATTACAGTGGCAGGTGATAAAAAACAAGTCGTAGACAAATTGAAAAAATTTGGACCTGTAACTGTCTATGACTTATACGGAAATGTTGAAGTTGACGAACCCGCTAAAGCATTACCAGCTAACTTAAGTGCTCAAGATGTTGTGAAAAAACATATTCAAGCTACTGGCGGCGAAGCTGCTTGGAAAAAAATTAATGACATGACCTTAGTGATGCAAATGGAAATGCAAGGAATGAAAATCGATATCAAAACCATACATAAAACACCAAACAAAATGATGTTAGATGTAAACATGATGGGAAATAGTTTGCAAAAAATTGTATTTGATGGTACTAAAGGTTATATGAGCCAACAAGGTCAAAAGAAAGACATGGACCAAAAAGAAGTGGCTGAATATAGCGAAGAAGCCTCTATGCATAAAGAACTTGACTATTTAAATGGTAAATATAAATTAGCCTTAAAAGGAATTGAAAAGGTTGATGGAAGCGATGCATATCAAGTTGAAGTCATCAAAGCATCTGGCGATGTGGTGATGGAATACTTTGATGTAAAATCTGGTTTGAAAGTAAGAACAGACGAAACCGAAGAAAGTGAAGAAGGGAAAAGCGTATCAACTACTTTCTACAAAGATTATAAAGATGGTCCTGGTGGATTGAAATATCCAAATACGATTAAACAAGTTGGAGGTCCTATGGGCGCCTTAGAAATGACGATGAAAAGTGTTGAAGTAAATACCAATGTAAGCGAAGAAGTATTTAAGTAAACAGCTTATTTTTTAAGAATGGCCATCTGCATGATTTTTGCAGATGGCCATTTTTGTTTAGGGCTACTGATTATCTCATGGGTACTTCCATGGCAAGTTTGAACCCAGATGAATCGGTTCCCAAAGCTTTAGTGAAAATATGCCGGACACTTCATTCAGTTCTTGGATGGGACTATTACAAATATCAAATAGGTATCCTGCTTAATCGAATTTGAGTTCAATTATACCACATTGCCATCTTTGCTTATTTGAATAAGACATCCAAAAAAGAAAATTAAAAACTAAATCATTCTTTCATTTTCTCTTAACCATCTTTCTGGAATTTCATTATTACATGCCGTAATATAATCTTTTTGTGTGCATGGAGTAAAGTGGTCGTTGGCTAATTTCATCCACCAACGATTCGTTC
>CAZSUF010000155.1:916-2150 GCA_964609875.1 uncultured Bifidobacterium sp. | reverse complement strand
CTTCTACTTTTTAAAAAGAGGGTATTATTATCAGTGAAAGTTATTTGATACTCCAGAAACTGATCTCGATGCGTTAATGGACTTTCAATTTTTGCAATGGCCAACCCATCAACAAAATACCAAATCATTTGGGCAATTAATTTTGGTGTAACCACCTCATCTGTTTCGGGTCTGTAACCATAAATGCCTAAAGTGGATAATTCAGTACTCATGCCTGCAAATCTGGTGATCTTACACATTTCATCGCCATAGAATCCATTGGGAGAAGCCATTCTATTTGCAGGTGCATCGCTAAATCGTACAGCGTTAATATCGATGCTTACTAAATGAGAGCCTCTTATGGCAGGTTCAATTTGATCAAGGTCTTCACGCGCTTTGCCAACACGAATACAATCAAAACATAATCGATCAAACGTTTCAATTAATTTAGGGTTGACAAAATAGCTTTGAAAACCAATTAAATTAAAGTGACGCACATAGTTAGGACTTTGCATCAAACTTTCCATCAAATAACTATCATATCGATTGTCTGAGGTGTATTCTAAATCTGCTAACATATCTACCACAGTAAAGTCTATAATTTTATTCTTTTGGCGAAATACATCATACTGCTGAATCGTCAAATCATGAGAACCACCTAGTACCAATACTTTTTTACCTAATTCATACAATTCAATTAAAACTGTTTTTAAGGCAGCCTTTGTGTCGTTTTGTGCATTTCCTTCAATGATATTCCCAATATCGCCAATTTTTATACTAGGATGCCAATAATGAAGTTGATAAAATTCTTTTCTAATTAAGTCAGGACCATTGCTATAAGTCATTGTTCTATCCTGACCTCTAAACTCTCCGCAATTAAATCTATCTCATCAATATTTGAATTCGCTTCGGTGATGATTTCGATATGTTTTCCAATTTGAGTGGGTTGATACTGAAAATCTTCCGTTTGACTAAAATGAATGGGGGAAATGAAGTTAAATATGTCTTTCATGTCTGTATAATCTGTTTATTATCAATATATGTTTGTTCTACTTTGTCTGAAATTGCCTATTTTAGGGCTTTTAAAATAAATTACATGTTTAAACATTCAATTTACCGAATTCTAAATAGCAAGTACCATATACTCATTTTCAAGTTTCTGAGCTAAATTGTAGATATATATTTACATCGTAAACCGAATCAACAAAGATAACCAAATCTACCTTTGATTAACCAAGTTTACAAAATGAAAATT
>CAZSUF010000155.1:0-836 GCA_964609875.1 uncultured Bifidobacterium sp. | reverse complement strand
AGTGTTTTTTTTCATTATCTAGTGAACCACGATTTATCTAAGTCGTGGTTTTTTTTATTTAATTTAAACACATCTTAAATGATTTAAACCACTCCAAATAAATATTTTAGGCTAAAAAAATTACCTTTGCGCCTTCGTAAAAAATTACAAGACCCATTTTTATATGTTATCTACAAACAATGTTTCTTTAGCCTATGGCAAAAGAGTTTTATTTGATGAAGTCAATATCAGTTTTACCAAAGGAAATTGCTATGGAATTATCGGTGCCAACGGCGCAGGAAAAAGTACCTTTCTTAAAATACTGAGTGGTGAAATCGAACCCAATAAAGGAACTGTCTCCTTATCACCCAACCAACGCTTAAGAATTCTTAAACAAAACCATTTCGAATTTAACGATTGCACTGTACTCAATACAGTATTAATGGGCAATAAAAAAATGTGGGATATTCAACTCGAAAAAGACGCCTTATATATGAAGGAGGATTTTTCAGAAGCCGACGGAATCAAGGCTGGCGAACTCGAAGCAGAGTTTGGTGAAATGGGTGGTTATACAGCCGAAAGCGATGCCGCACAATTACTAGCCAACCTAGGAATCAAAGATGAAATTCACCAAACACTGATGGTTGACCTCACAGGTACACAAAAAGTACGTGTTCTCTTAGCACAAGCTTTATTTGGTAACCCAGATGTTTTGCTACTCGATGAACCTACCAATTTCATAGATCTCTCGAGTGTAGAGTGGCTCGAGAACTATCTCGAACATACTTGGAAGTGATGATACCTCATTGTATCACATGATCGTGAATTCCTCGATCGCACTTGTTCTATAACAATAG
>CAZSUF010000154.1:2272-9316 GCA_964609875.1 uncultured Bifidobacterium sp. | reverse complement strand
ACAATAGCCTTTATGACTTTCGAAAAGAAAATAAGAAAGTTTATTGGCGCCCGGTAAGCCCGGTATACCTGGATTGTCTGTATACGAATACAAGGGTTTTCCAAGTTCATCTTTTTGTAAGAAATAATCTCGAGTGGCTAATACTTTATCAATCGTTTTTATTTTATTTTTACTGATACTGTCAGCAAGTAATTTGATATTGGTAAACTGATATGCAGAAGGGAAAAATGTATAGTAATCAAAAAACTTTTTATCAATGCTTGAATAGTCCTTGGCTTTTCTTAATTCTTCAAATCGTTGTTGCTGAAAATCAATAATGGCTGGGTCATTGGCATTGTAAATAAAATAAGCACTATTGAGCGAAGATACATAGCTCTTAGCTCTATAAGCCGCATAAAATTCTTGCTGAAAATCTTTTTCAATCGTAATCGGTTGAACCCAAAACGCCGTACTTGGTCCAACAAAAGTATTTTTAGATAACCTTTTTTTATAAATTTCAATTTCTACTGTTTTCCTGAATTTTTCACTAAAAGCATTTTTAATTTTAGAACTGTCTTCAATGGTCATGAATAAGGGCAAGTTGCTTAGTTCAGGCACAAACTCGTCATTAAATGGAATTTTCAGATCACGTTCGAAAGTCTCTGTTAAGGTATCAAATTTTGTAAAATGCATTGAAGCCAAATACAAAGGATTGGGCATATCCGTACCAGGAAAATAATTGTCGATATGTGCACAAAATAGGGGCTCAGGATTTTTATTTCTTTGATTGCTAGAACCTAATCCCATACTTTGTCGATTCTGCACAGTGCCATCTTTTTTGGTTTCAAGCATTTGGTTTTCACCTTCTTTACCTTGGCCACCATATTCTTCAATTTTTGCTTCGATATCTTTCCATAAAACAGAAACAATACCAAAAAATATGACAAGATTTAAAAATAGAAAAAGAATTAATCTGCCAATAAATCTCAGCCAATGTGCTTGATTATTTTTTTCTATTTGTCGAAGTCGAATGGCAGTAAAAATAATGTACACACTATAGGTCACTAAGGGTAAAAGATAGAGCAAAAATTTCCCCAGATTGATGTCTTTAGTTTTGGAAATTAAAAACATATTGATTGTTACAAAGAGCCCAGAAAGAATTACAGGAAAAAATGAATATCTAAATAAACCCCATCCTATGACCCAGCCTATAGAAAATAAAAAGGCAAAAAGCCTAAATTTTATGGCAATGAAAAAACCATCAAATTCCCCAAAGGAAAAATAATTCAAGAATCCATAGGTAAAATAAAATACAGCGACTAGGATTAAAAAGGTAGGTATAAAGCGCCATCTAAATTGATAGACATAATACGAACAAACCATGCCTAAAGAAAACTGAAGACTTTGCGATAACCAATTTTCTCGAAGTATGGAATAATACTCCTGGCTATTCCAAAGTATAAAAGAAATAAATAAACAAGTAGGGACTAACAAAAAGAAAAATTGTGCTAGAATCCGAATGGGCGATATGTTGCTCATTAATTTCAAGCCAATATATATTTAGGGTTAGCACATTGATTTACTAATTCGAGTAATTGCTTTTCATGCTTCACAAAATTAAATCGATATGGATGCAAAAGCCATTGTTGTTTTAATTGTGATAAACTATCAGGCGGTGGTTTTCGAAACACGTTTAGGATCGGATGATTGCTGAAATTACTTTTTAAAGTTTGACTCAACTGAATAAAAAATAAAGTAGAGTTAGGATGAATTTGATTCAACATTTGCCTTACTTCTTCAATAGACGATAAAGAATGTATGCAAATGATTGATGATTTAGCACGCTCAACAAATTCATTCAGATGATATTGATCTTGCCAATGACTTTGAGTAATTTGATTTAGCACAAGGATGTCAGTAGGTGTAACATATTTCCCAAATTGATCTGACATATACTGCAATGCAAATTCCCCTTGCGCTAATTGATTAAAAATAGACCAAATAAAAGTTTTATACCTATTGAGCATGGCTTGCTGAAATTCATGATGAAATCCAAGTTGCTGATCAATATAAAAGCTTGCGAAAAATAATATTTGAGAGGCATAAGGGTCAATAGTCTCTGGCTTCCTAACAACTAGCTCCTTATTTTTTGCGTAAATTTTCCATACGATTCTTCTGACATCATCATTGTTTTCAAATTTTTTGTAATTCAAATATTCACCTTCAACTTTCTTCATGTCTTCTATCCTAATTTTTTCTTCTTCAGCCTGAGAAGTCGACATATTTGTTTCTTCTCTTTCCAAAGCTTTAGGGTAATTAAAAAAAAGTTTGTTCAAAGGCAAGTTGATGGAAAAAGAAAAAAATTGAAACATATCTTCAAAAAAAATCGTGGCCATCGAAAAATGGTACTCTTTAATATGAGGTAAATGCAAAAGTTGCTCACCAGAAATTCCTTTACCCCAAGGCAAAAAGGATAGCCTCATTCTGTTATTCAAGGTAAATTTTTCGGAGTACACATTTTTTTCAAATTGAAGATTTAATTTAATATATCCCAAGATGGGTTTAATCACTTGTGGAATAGATATTTTCAGCAGCAATGCATCTCGCTTACTTTGATATGGCAACATCTCGAAATGAATATGATCAGCATCTACATGTCGTTGAATAAGCTTAAAATGCAGCCAGGTAAACAATACCGACAAAAAAGATATAAGTACAAAAGAAAAAACAAAGTACAACACCACCTTGGCAATTAATTTTAATAGGCCTACAAATGACGAAGTTTCGGTTTGTCCCGAATAAATCATCGCATAAATGGCAAGCATGCAGCCTATAGCCGCCCATAAATTTATTCTCAAAGGAAAGTATCTTCTGATATAAACAAATCCTTTTTGAATCCCTGAAATCATTATTAAATTAGAATATTCGAATATAAGGGTTATTTTTTTTGCACGTTATTTTTGTCCCGAATTGATTGCAAATTCTAAGTTTAATTCAAATTTTACCCACATGTAAAATTCATCAAAGATCTGTTTGAAAATAATTTGGGCGGCATACACGCTTTCTGCTGCAAGTCCACCCCACGCGGAAAGAAGGCGTGGGTGCGGGCTTTCCGCGTCAATCGTTGCCGCAATACACGTCAAAGTCATCAGTACAAGTTCTTTGATTATCCTTTTTTATGGAATACTAGCTCAATTGCGCCAATTCATGCGTTTTCAACTTATCCACATATTCCCAAAGCGATAACATTTTAGTGATCTTTAAACCTAATATTTTGCATACTTTTGTCAACTTTAACAAGATTATGAGAAAAATTTTTACTTTGTTATTCGTGCTGTGCTCATGGATGTCAAATGCCCAAACAGGCATTGTGAAAGGAACTGTAATACACGAAGACACAAAATTGCCTTACTTAGAAGTGTCAGTTTCTATTGGGCAAGCTAAAGTGGCCACTTCTACGAACGAAAAAGGCGAATATCTTTTTAGCGGCATTCCTTATGGGACTTATGATATGAAACTTGCTGCCGATGGTATCGAAGATGAAAAGATATCCATCACCGTAAGTGGACCTGTAAACAATATCGAACCAATTGAACTTAAATCTACAGCATCAAACACAAGCTCATATCAAATGGATAATTCAGCAGTGAATGCTGAAGATGCCACTTCCGAAGATGAAAATACTTCTTCTTCTACCGGCCAAAATGTGTCTAGTGTGTTGAATGCATCACGTGATCCATTTTTATCAGCCGCCACTTTTGGTTGGGGATCTTATTTCTACAGAATTCGTGGTTATGAAAATGATCATAGCGTACTCTTCATGAATGGCGTTCCTATGAATGATCTAGAAGAGGGCGGGGTGTTTTTTAATTCATGGAGCGGACTCAATGATGTATTCAGAGGAAGAAGTGTAACCATGGGTTTAGCTGCTAACGATTACAATTTTGGTGGTTTAGGATTAAATACGGAATTAGATGCAAGTGCTTCAAATCAACGTAAAGGAACTCGAGTTACCTATACGGCTACAAACAGATCTTATCGAAATAGAATTATGCTTACCCATAACTCTGGATTAATGAAAAATGGCTGGGCTTATTCATTTTCCTTATCAAGAAGATGGGCGCAAAATGGACAAATTAAAGGTACATTCTATGACGCCTTCGCCTATTTTGGTGCCATCGAAAAAAGATTCAAAAAGCATGGAATTAATTTCATGGTGGTAGGCTCTCCAATTAAAAGAGGTAAAAATGGACCGGCAACTCAAGAAGCATTTAACTTAGCTGAAACTAATTTTTATAATCCAAATTGGGGCTATCAAAAAGGAAAAGTTAGAAACTCAAGAGTGCTTACTACCCATTCGCCTTTGTTTGTTCTAACGCATGATGCAAAACTTAGTGATAGAACTACTTTAACAACTGCCTTAGCTTATCAAACTGGCGAAACAGCCAATTCACGCTTAGATTGGTATAATGCCGCAGATCCAAGACCAGACTATTATCGTTATTTCCCAAGCTATGTGGAATCTTTAGGAGGTGTTCAAGAAGCAACTAGTTATATTAAAGCCAATAAAGATGCCATCATGCAAGTAGATTGGGATAATTTGTATGAAGCAAATTTGTTTAATAAAAAATCAGGCTATAACAGATCTGTATATATAGTATCTGAAGATGTAGAAGCCTCAAAAAAATGGAATGCAGCAGTAAATTTAGAAACTAGTGTAAATGATCATATTAGTTTATATTCTGGTATTAATTTTCAAAAACAAGTCAATCATAATTTCCAACGCGTAGCTGATTTGATGGGTGGCGATTATTGGGAAAATATCAACCAATTTGCTAATCGTATTCCAGGTATTGCGGACAATGCCAACATGTTTAATGTAAATGACACCGATGTTAAACGTAAAAAAGGTGATCATTACGGATATGATTATAATATTCATTTTAACAAAGCTGCATGGTTCGGTCAAGGTGTATTTACTTATAATAAATTTGATTTCTTCTTAGCTGCTGAGTTAGGGTATACAAGTTTTTATCGCCATGGAAATTACAAACATGGATTATATCAAAATAATTCTTTCGGAAATTCATCAACCAATACTTTCTTTACAAGCAAAGCTAAAGGAGGCATTACCTATAAGTTGAATGGAAGAAATTATATTTATGCGAATGGAAGTATAGGAAATAAAGCCCCTTATGTAGATAATGTGATTATTTCTCCAAGAACAAGAAATCTTCAAATTAGTAATCCAACCACAGAAAAATTTCAGTCTGCTGAAGTTGGTTATTTGTTGCGTACCCCAGGTATCAAAGCACGTTTGACTTTCTTTATTACCGATGTTAAAGATGCTGCCGACATTAAAAGATTTTATGGTGACGATTCAGCTTCATTCTTAAATATGGCCATGCAAGGTATTAATAAAAGATATACTGGGATAGAAGCAGGAGCTGAAATCAAAGTTTCTCCAACATTATCAGTCAATCTTGCTGCGGCCTTTACCCAAGCGTTTTATACAAGCCGACCTTATATTAATGTATACAGTGATAATGATACCTTGCAATTAAATAATTCATTTGTTTCTGCTAGCGATACAGTATACATGAAAAACTACTATGTGCCCGCAGGACCGCAATCTGCGTTTCAAGCTAGTTTAAATTACCGAGCAAAACGATTCTGGTTTGCCTCTATTAGCTTCAATTACTTAGGTAGCAATTGGATAGATTTTGCACCAACAAGAAGAACTATCGAAGGGGTTGATCCCGCAGCTTATCAATCAGAAAAATGGCAAACTATTATTGATCAACAAAAAATACCTGCTTTTTATACTGTAGATTTATTTGGGGGTAAATCGTTTAAAGTTAATAAGTATATCAAAAAAGCAGGGAATAATACCTTCCTGAATTTAACCCTTGGATTAAATAACGTATTGAATAATAAAAATATCCGTTTGTATGGATTCGAAAATCTTCGTTACGACAAAGAACGTCCTGAAATTTTTCCAGCAAGATTCGCCTATGCACTCGGAACAACCTATTTCGTTAACTTAGCACTTAGATTCTAAAATAAATAATACATTAATACATTTTCATAATGAAAAAACATTTTTTGCCCATTCTAGCATTCATCCTTGTTGGTTTCATGACCTTCAATTCTTGCGTGAAAAAAGATTTTGATTCTCCTCCGGACCCGTCAAATATCGATCCTAAACTCGCTGTCAATTCAACTATTTTTCAGTTGAAGCAGTTTTATGATGTTACGGCAAGTCCTTTCCCAGATCCATATCAAATTGTGGATGATATTACCATTTCAGGGATCGTGATTTCTGATGATCGCACTGGAGGTTTTTATAAAGAAATTACTATTCAAGATTCAACTGGAGGCCTTAAAGTAAAATTAGGTAGATCAAGTTTATATACAGAATACCCATTAGGACGTAAGGTATATATCAAATGTAAAGGATTGTATCTTGGATCTTATGGTAAGTATAAAGAATTAGGTTATATACCAGACGAAACGGGTTCGTTGACCGATATCCCAAGTAGTTTAATTGGTAAATATGTAATCAAAGCAAATTATCCAAATACGGTTACTCCTAGAATTGTTACCATGGCTGAACTAAAAAGCAATGTAAACAATGATAACATGATAGGTACATTAGTTCAAATTGATAGTGCAGAATTTATTGAAGCTCAAGTTGGTGGCGATTATGCGGTAGATCCTAATACCTCTTCTGGAACAGACAGAACCATCGAAGATTGCGCTACAGGTAAAACAGTAGTTAGAATGAGTGGTTATGCAACTTACAGAAAGGAAAAAATTCCTGCAGGTAAAGGAACCATTCTCGCCATTTTTACACGTTATAACAATACTGCCCAATTACTAATTCGTGATACAACGGATATCAAGTTTTATGGCCCTCGTTGTGGTGGTGTAATTATTCAGCCAGGTGTAGCTGTTTCAATTGACAGCATAAGAAAATTATACACATCAGATATTAAATTAGGAAATTATCAAATTCACGGTATTGTTACTTCTAGCTATAAAGATAGTAATATCACTAAAGGA
>CAZSUF010000154.1:0-2262 GCA_964609875.1 uncultured Bifidobacterium sp. | reverse complement strand
TTATATGCAAGATGAAAGTGGTAGAGGAATCAATGTGTATTATGGAAATAAAGTGTTGACATACAAAATGGGAGATTCAATCACAGTAGATGTGTCTGGTGATTCATTAATTGATTATCGTGGGAATTTAGAAATCAAGAAATTAAATGGAGATAAGACTACCATTATATCAAGTGGTAAATCAGTGACACCTAAAGTAATAACCATTGCTGAATTAAATACGGATTTAGATAACCCAGCCCTAAAATTAAGACAATACGAAGGTGTATTAGTAAAAATATTGAATTGTACAATCACAGGTACTACTGGTTTTATGTCAGGAAATAATAATTTGACAGATGCAACAGGTACCATTATTTCTTATTGCAGAAATGCCAACCCTTTTAAAATTACTCCATTACCTGCAGGTACATTTAATTACACAGGGCTTGCAATTAAATACTTCTCTACAAATGAAGTTACAGTAAGAAAAGTACCTGATGATCTTCAATAATTAAAAAACTACATTAAAACAGAAAAAAATATTTTATGAAAAAAATAATTCTAGCTATCTCAACCATTCTTATTGGTTTTACTTCGATGGCACAAAGTCCATACGCATTATCAGGAACAAGTTATACTCAAACTTTTGATGGCATAGCCAACGGCTTACCATTAGGATGGCGAGTTGATTCTATGGTGAATAAAAATGCGGGATTAGGTAACGATGCTCAGTTTCGTTTTTCAACTGCCCAAGCTAGTTGGTCAAATGTTTCAAGAGGATTTAAAAATGTGGCATCATCAGACGGACTCACTTCGGCTTCAACCTCTACTGATCAAAATGCAAGCACAGATCGTGCTTTAGGTGCTCGACAAGTAAGTTCAGCTGGATGGGACGATAAAGATAGTTTAATTGACTTCGCCTTTCAAATTGCAAACACAGCAGGCTTAAATTCTTTTAATTTAAGTTTTAAATTCATGTCTTTGTCTTTAACAGGAGGTCGCTCTAATTTTTGGACAGTGCAATACGGTCTTGGTGCAAATCCAACATCATTCACAACCATAGCTACTTCACCTGCCACTATCAAAGCAGATAGTACTTTCCAAAACGGAACCTTTACTGTAAATTTTGGTACAGCTTTAGATAATCAAACTCAACCAGTTTGGATTAGAATCACACCTTCTGATACAACTATGGGCACCGGAAGTAGACCACAGGTAGCTATCGATGACTTTAGCTTAACATGGACAGGTACTGCTGTAAACAATACACCACAAATAGTTTCATTGAACCCTGCTGACAATACAACAGGATTAACAGCTGGCACAACAAACTTAACAGTAACATTTGATAAAAACATAACCATTGGTACAGGAAATGTAACAGTGTATAATTTGACTGATGCAACAAATCAAATTATTGCAGCGGGTGCGGCTTCAGTGAGCGGCATGGTAGCTACTATTCCAGGAGTTAATTTAGTGTTGAGTAAAGATTATGCTGTTCAATTCGATTCGACTTGTTTCAAGGCTAATGGATATTCTTCATTAGGAATTTACAATAATACTTCATGGAATTTTTCTACAAATACGCCACCGCCGCCACCAATTACTTCATTAAACGAAACTTTTACTAATTGTAATGCGCCTTTATTAGGTGTATTTATGCAAACCTCAGTTGTAGGTACTAATTCTTGGAGATGTTCTAATTTTGGACGCAATGATACGGATGCTGTATATATGAATGGAGGTTCAGCAACAGAAGCATTTGATAATGAAGATTGGTTAGTTTCTGCTCCTATAGATTTATCAGCTATGACTACTCCTAATTTACACTTTTGGGCTAAGCGCAGATTTGTAGGTACAGTAACTAAAGAAGTATTTGTTTCGAATAATTACGCAGGAGATCCTTCAACAGCAACTTGGACTTCACTTGGTGTTAATTTAAGCTCTTTAGATTCAGTTTGGACTTTATTTAAAAATACAAATTTGACGGCTTATAAATCTACACCATTAAATATTGGTTTTAAATATGTGTCAACTGCCACGCCAACACCCAATGCTGAAGAATGGACTTTAGATGACATTAGCATTACTGATGGTCCTTTGAGTGTACCAACTTTTACCTTAAACCAATCTGATTTTTATGTATTAGGTTATGCTGTCGATAATCAACTAAGTTTAATGTTAGAAAGCCAAAAAGCGACTCAATATCAATTGACTATATTGGATATGTTGGGTAATCAAGTGTACGCAAATAGTCTTAAAACAAATGAAGGGAAAAAT
>CAZSUF010000153.1:0-9326 GCA_964609875.1 uncultured Bifidobacterium sp. | reverse complement strand
CTCGCACTCTTGTTTGGTCTCTTATTTATCAATGCAGGGCTAGACAAATTCTTTCATTATATGCCTATGCCTGAAGATATGCCTGAAAAAATGATGAAAGCCTTTGATGCCTTTAAAGAAATAGGTTGGTTAATGCCTCTAGTTGGGATAGCCGAATTATTAGGAGGATTATTCATTATATTCCCTAAAACTAGAGCATTAGGGGCCCTAATAATTTTTCCAATTTTAATAGGAATTATACTCACAAACATTATTCAAGATACGCGTGGATTGCCTATAGCAATTATTTTAAGTGTTATATTAGTTTGGATTATGTTTGAAAATAAAGAGAAGTATTTACCAATTATTAAATCAACATAGAGATTGAATTATAAAGCTTTATAAAGAACGAATCTTAGTTCGATTTACTCTAGGTTGTATTGAATGTAAATATAATTTCGAAACTAGGTTAGATTCCTAATATTTTACTTATGGCAATAAAATTTATGAAGGTTCGTTTACTTGAAAATATCTACCATGAAATATTATTTTATACAAGTAATGATCTTATTAGGATTGCTCGTTTTGATGAATTCATGTGAAAGACCTATTTGTAAGAACACCAATAAAATATTAGCTAAATTTTCTCCAGAAACAAAGGAATATAAAGATGAACTAGTTAAGCAATTAGCCATAGTTGACCATAACAAACTAAGCTATTGGCTGGAGAGCTATCAAGAAATTGGAGCTGCTCGATTTGTGCAAGTTAACATACAAGGAGATGGACTATGCGCAAAAATGCCGTTAAGAATTACTACATCGACTAAAGGAATTGAAGAAATTCTTAAAAGTAAAGTTGAAAGTTACCATGGAGCTGAACTGAAAAACCTACTGTTTGAAATTGTAAAAGACAGTTTGTCCACAGAATTTGTTTTTCAAGAGATTAGTGGAATAGTTGATTAATTAATATTTTTCCATCTTGAGTTTATAGCATATCAACTATCAGTGTTAGAAATTCCTGATATTTTTAATACTGACTTATGATAGCTCTGCATCAATTACGAATTCTTGTGCCGTTTTCTTTGGATAAGCTAATTCTATTCGTAAGCAATGAATTTTTCAGTAGAATCTAATTAGAGAATTATGCGAGAATACATCATATGCTGTATTGAACGAAATGAGAGCACTAAGTAGTTTTGCCTATAAATTAATAATAATGAAAAATTTTATTTTAGTATTAAGCATATTTGTATCAAGTCAATTAGCAGCTCAACCTTTAATGAATAAATTGTATGATTTTCAAATAGGGCATATTTATTCTTATAAAAAAGTGCCCGCAGGTTGGAATATTGACACATCTCTTATCCCGACGATTGGGTCAAACCTAACGTGGAATTTTGATACAATTTCACTACTGCCAGATGTTTATTCAGATAGCATTTTAGACCCTGCAGGTACAGCAGCTGCATCAACCTTTAGTAATGCAGATTTTGTTTGGAAGGAGTATAATGGTACACTTCAATATTATCGTAAAAATTTGGACACCGTTTTTTACATGGGTCATTATTCATTTTGGCCTATAACATTTACCCCGAATCCTATTACTTGTGTGAATAGCACAGTACAATCAACTAATTTTTTATATTCTAATTTTATTACAAATGTATCAGGTAATGGTACATGGGATTATAGTGCGAGATACAATGCTTCTGGAACGCTTAAACTGCCTGGTGTAACTCACAATAATGTTGGATTATATGTTACAGTTGGTGGAGCAGGAACTAAATATGCCGACTACTTTTGGTTCAAAGAAAATCAAAATGACCCTGTATTACGAATTCAGTTTAGATGGAATTCTTCATCTTCAACAGTTCAATATTTATATGTAAATACTACTGCTCTAAGCCCTTCAAGTATTGAAGATAGGACTAACAAAAGTTTTAGCATCACTCCAAACCCAGCAATAAACAAGGTTTACATCCAAGCGCCCTTTAATATTAAACATTATGAAGTTAGTAATATATTTGGACAAACAATCATGAAAACGGTTGCTGATAATACTTCGCATTCTATCGATATAGGGAACTTAAACCCGGGAGTATATTTTGTTACCATTACTGATAAGTTGAATAAACACTATACACAAAAGTTGATTAAAGATTAGTTTCTTTTAATACAGTTTCATTATTTAGTAAAAAGGGACCTACTCAAATTGTAATGAGAAAAATTCTATTATCTTTATTTGGTGAGTAAATATTGTACATTTTTTTTTGGTCTCTTCTTTATTAGCCTGATCAATGCTAATGCTCAAATACCGAATCGGTTTTTACTTTTCGATGTAAAATCTGGGTTGAGTCAAAATAGTGTGACTTGTTTTTTTGAAGACAGCAAAGGATTGATGTGGATAGGAACTCAAGATGGATTAAACAGTTTTGATGGAAGAACCTTTGTTCAATTTATTTGCGACCCGAATGATAGCGCTACACTAAGCAATAAGTATATTGTAAAAATTAAGGAAGATGTGAAAGGCAATATGTGGGTAGGGACAGCTTTTGGCCTAAATAGATTAAATCCAATCACTGGAAAGGCAGATAGAATTTTCCTAAATGAAGAAAGGGAAAGACGACAAAGCATTTCTATATATGATCAATTTTTCTTTGATAAAGATCATAATTTATTGGTTTTATATGGGAGGCGTATTTTTAAAGTAAACATTCAAACATTAGATGTTACCCAACAATCTAATGTAGAAGCATCAAAACTAATAGAAAGCCAAACAAAGCAGCATCAGTATATTATCAGAGATGATAGTGTATTTGATTTTCATGCAAATACTTATATAGTTGATTTAGCCTCTAAGCTTGGTACGAGTAAAATTTTAAAAGCTATGAGTAATGACAATTATGTGTTGCTTTATAGTGAGAAAGTAAAACCAACTATTCAGATATTTAGTTTAAAACAACATAGATGGGTGGATTCAATCATACTGCCATCTAAAGCCTTTGATCTGAAAATAAGTACTGATAATACAATAGATGTTGCGTTGAATAATGGCTTTATATCTTTTCAAAATTTAAAGAAAGCTGATTTAATTTATTATGATACATCTAATCCTCAAAGTATTCCATCAGGTCCTATATTGAGTACATTCACCGATAGTAAACATAATTTATGGATAGGTAGTGCAAGTTCGGGTGTTGCAGTCCAACCGGCTTCTTTTTCAAATTTCACCTATATACCTAGCGCCCATAAAAATGATGCCATACAGGATATTTCTCTACAGGATAATGAAATAATTATGGCTAGTAATACGGGTGTATATCGTGTTGGTATTAGAAGTATGGAATTGATAAAAAGTTTTGGTGCCGATAGAGTAAATGCAGTTCTTCTTAAGAACGATTTTATTTATGCAGCTGTTGAACAAAAGGGGTTATTTCTATTAAGTAAGCAAGGTCAGGTAATAAGGCAATTTGATAAAACCAATTCTAATTTACAAACCAATCAAATTTTTGATATCGTAGAAATTGGAAAGGATATTGGTTTATGTACTGAAAAATATTTCTATAAAATAATTAATTCAAATCAAATCAATCGAATAAAAATTGGGAATGATTCTACTAAATTTTCGTATGTATTAAGTTGCAGTGTCGATGAACAAGGTTTTCTTTACCTCGCCACAAATAATGGAGCAGCCATACTAAATCAACAAGGAATAACTAAGCAGTTGATTTATTCTAATTCTAATCATGCAATACTGGGTAAAACCATAGTGAGCCGTGTAGTGCCATATCATGATAAATTAATAATTAGCACCTTAGATAATGGATTATTTATTTTAAAAAACAATCAAATCATTAAGCATTATAATCGTAAGAATGGATTGCCAAATAATGTGGTTTATAATGTTGGCCTTACCATCAATGGGGATATTTGGGTTTGCACGAATGCTGGAATTGCCCGATGTTCTAAAGGTACAGAAAGCTTTATACCTATTAGTATTTATAATGGCTTGCCACCCTCGTATTATAGCTTTGGTAGTATGCAATGTTTTAAAAGTTCTGTTCTGGTAGGAACAGATAATGGACTCTATACAGGGTATGTTGAGCAAATGAAATTATCTTCTATTGGATTTCAACCCTATATACATCAAATAGCAGTCAATGGTCAAGTAGTCTCAACTATTAATCAACAAATTGAATTGGATGCATATAAAAAAAATATTGAATTGAGTTTTGGTCATGCTACAATATTTGACAATGTATTCTTGGCTTACCAATTAAATAATTTGCCTTGGGTTATTTTGCCTAGTAATCAAAAGCGAATTAACTTTTCTGATTTCCCTTTGGGGACTAATTCATTTAAAATTAAAGCAGCAAATAGTATTGCCAGTTTAAACTCGGCTAAGCCAACTTATTATACAATACTAGTAAAAACTCCTTGGTACTTGCGTTGGTGGGTAATAACGCTGGCAATTATTTCTTTAGTTTCTACTATATTTTATATGATTAAAAATTATTTTAAAAGGAAAAATGAACAGAAAATTTTGGCCTTTCAACTTGAGTTAAATATACAGAAAGAGCGTGAACGAATTAGTCGAGACTTACACGATAATATTGGAAGTTATGCAACGGCTTTACTCTCGAAAATTCAACAATTGAACAAAGAAAATCGAAGTAAGGATATAATAGAGATGAATGAACTAGGTAATAATATTATATCTAATATCCGAGAGACTATCTGGATCATGCAAACTAAGGATATCAAACTACAAGATTTTTCAGATAAAATTAAAAATTATATCCTAAAGCTAAAGCCTATTTATCCTTCTATTCAAATGAGTGTAGTAGATGATATTGATAAGAATATTTCTTTGTCGCCAACCTCTACCACACACTTATTTAGAATAATACAAGAAGCCATACATAATTGCGTAAAACATGCTCAAGCAACCGAATTAAACATTTCATTTATGAGTAATAGCCAAGTAAAAATTACCATACAAGATAATGGCATTGGTTATGAAGCACAGCAAGGAGAGGAACATTATGGCATCAAAAACATGCAAGAAAGAGCAGAAGAAATTAATTATGGGTTTAGTATTTGTAAACTTAATAGTGGAACTTATATAGAATTGATCTATCCTAAAAGTTAAACGGATACTCTTTGGCTGGTAGCATTAAACTTATTTCTACACATTTTCTTTGCTTTTATCTACAATAGTATGCTTAAGCAAATACCGAGATACTCTAGTAAGAAATCAACTTTTAAATTTCCAATAGTTTACAGCATATGCTGTATTGTTTGTGGTTTTGAGTCAGAATAATTTTGTATAAAAATTAAGGATGAAAAAATTATTACTTCTACTTGTATTCATCACACCCAGCATTTTACAAGCTCAACTCGTTGGGAATTCGTTGCAAATAAAAGATCATGGAAATTATGTAAAGGTTTCAGATTCTTTGAGTACTTCGCTCAATGATGATATGACTTTTGAAGCCTGGGTTTACTACG
Source organism: uncultured Bifidobacterium sp. (assembly GCA_964609875.1). Classification (GTDB taxonomy): domain Bacteria; phylum Bacteroidota; class Bacteroidia; order Chitinophagales; family Chitinophagaceae; genus OLB11. Next base: position 3,836 of record CAZSUF010000153.1, on the reverse strand, counting down.
ATTGTCAAAACGGTACAAGCATGAGACCATTAATTTCTAAAGGTTCATGTGGAAGTACAGCCAGCTATCGACTCGACATCAATGGTGGGGCAATAAGGTTTACCAAATGGAGAAATAGTTCCTGGAGTCCTATAAATTGTAGTGCTGGCACCCAAGGAATTTTTCAAACGGTTTCCAAAACAGTGCCCTATAATGCGTGGTCACATATTGCTGTGTCTATAGATGATACCACCGTTAAAATGTATCTGAATGGGATAGAGATACCTATCAATACAAGGGTAGGCCCCAATACAATAGGTTTTAAGCCAACCAATGAAGCTATTATCATTGGTGCTTTTTTTAACCAAGTAAATAATTATACTTCAATTACCGCTAATATTGATGATGTAAGAATTTGGCATAAAGCAAAAACCCAAATTGAAATACAAAACGAAATGAATATAGAATTAGTAGGGAATGAACCTAGTTTATTTGCCTATTGGAAACTGAATGAAACAGGAGCAGGTGCCGGTTTAGTTGCAGCGAATAGTGCTACAAGTACAGGAAGTAATTACAATGGAATGACGGTAGGTAATGCATCAAACGTGTTTTTTATTCATACAGATTCCTTACCCAATTCTATTTCTAACTGCGACCCCTTATTGTGGTTGAAGGCTGATAAAGGAGTTTCCCTTAATAGAAATAATGAAGTAAGTTTATGGCAGGATCAAGGTCAATTAGGCAATCATGTAAGTATGACAACAGCCACTCAAAAGCCTAGATACAAAACAAACCAAATTAATAATAAGCCCATCGTTCGATTTGATGGCTTGAATGATTATATGGCTACCCCTACTATTAGCCTGACAACAGTGAATAAAATAGAGGTTTTTTATGTAGCTAAATCACGTAAGGAAGGTTTTATTATCACCCACAATAGTGATCCAACTACGCCAAATGCTTTTAGCATCGTAGAAAATAGCATGAGTGGCACAAATGGACATAGTGCTGTGCTCAACGGAAATGGTACAGCTAGTGCGAGTTGTAAAACGGTGGTTACCGATAGTTGCTATCATACCATGAATGTCCAATTTGATAAATCCTTAACTGGCTTAAATCAGGTAAAGATGTTTGACAATCAAACTTTGTTGGCTAATACCTATGGAAGCGTGGTTGGGTCAGAAATGACGAATACATTAAGTAATGCCCCATTATATATTGGCGGATCTCCATTAGCCACACTACCTCAGTTTGGTGGCGATATAGCCGAACTCATTGTATATAATAAAATACTTACCACAGCAGAGCGAAATCAGGTTTACACCTATTTAAATAATAAATACAATACCAATAATCTAAGTACACAATTTTCTACAGGCACACTGAATACTACTTTCAGTAATGAAATAACGGATGATAATGAGTGGAGACATGCATTCAACTCATCTCAACCTAACCAAGTGCTTACCTCGTTAAGAAGCGATTGTCTCACGTTCGATGATCGTATAGATAGTGTATTCGTAGAAGTAAATGCAATACCACATGGTGGCAACTTTTTTATGCGTAGGCATTTTGTTATCAACCCAAGTACTGAGTATTCAGGTACCAAGAGGGTTAGATTATACTATTCATTAGCCGACTTTAATAACCTCCAAAATTATGTGAGTACTCTGGTCACTCATTCACAATTATCTGTGATACAATATGATGGACTAAATGAAGATGGCGTGTACGATCCGACGGGAGGGAATAGTACTTTGATTTCATCTGCTCAAATTACCCATGGCAATGCCTATGGTATGTATTATTTGGAATTTGATATAACACACTTTAGTGAATTTTGGATACAAGTAGGAAATTTCCCTTTGGCTATTCATGAATTAAAATTACAAGTATCAACAGCCAATCAAACACATCAGTTATCATGGAATTGTGTGGGTTGCGAAGATGTAGTAAGCTTTAACATTTTAGAAAGCAGTGATGATAAAAATTACAAGACTGTCCAACATATATCCTCTAACGAATCAACATATGTTTATAAGACTTCTGTGGCACCAAGTAATAGCTCATTACAATATTTTGTAGTAGAAGCCGAAGATATTGATGGAGCTAAATATAGAAGTAATACCAACGTGGTTACGAATAAAAATAATATGTTTCAACTCGAAGCGAATTATTCAGGCCAATCAATTCAAATACTAAGTAACAGACCAGGAAGTAAGATTCAAATTTATACTTTGAGTGGACAAAAGATTCTTGAGGGAGAGCAAAAGATTATCTTAGATAAGCATACACTTGCACCAGGAATCTATTTTGCTTTACTCGTTGAAATGGGCATGGTTCAACAGAGTATAAAGTTTGTAGTGAATTAATTTAACTTTGCAACCCATACAATTTCTATAATGATTAAGCTATTCATTGTTGACGATAAAAAAATTAATCGCGATACCGTTAAAGAAAAATTGCGTTTTCAAGATAGTATTCAAATTATTGGGGAAGCGGCCAATGGGTTACAATTTGTTCAACTATTAAATGATCATGCAGATCAATCATTACTCCCTGATGTGGTACTGATGGACATTGATATGCCCCTAATGAACGGCATTGAAGCCATTGCCATTGGAAGCACTCGTTATCCAGTAATGAAATTTATTGTGCTTACTGTTTTTGATGATGATGAAAAAATATTTGATGCCATCCAAGCAGGCGCCAATGGATATTTGCTTAAAGAAGATAGTACCATAGAATTGGTAGAAGCCATAAAACAAGCACATGAGGCAAGTGGCGCTCCTATGAGTCCTGCTATTGCAAGAAAAACATTGCTATGGGTAAAGCAACATGTAGAATCATTTAAAAGTAACAACAATTTCATCCTCAGTGAGCGAGAAATGGAAATATTACGTTTGCTAACTGCTGGCCATGATTATAAAGCCATTGCCGAAATATTATTTATTAGTCCATTGACAGTGCGAACCCACATCACAAAAATTTACGAAAAAATGCATGTGCATAGCAAAGCTCAAGCTATACAAATGGCACATAAGTTGAAGTGGGTGTAAAAGAAGTTTTAAAACAACAAAGCCATCAGATTTCTCTAGTGGCTTTTGTCGGGAAAGTTGGTCTGCATTCAACGTGTATATGGGCAGATGTAGCAAAGTTTGGCGAATTACTTAAACTACGATAAATTTGTGTTCAAACAATTTTCGACATGGAAATAGAAATTACACCTTATTATAACCAGTTTATTATGAATGAAATGGCAACGGGTAAATTTAATAATGAAGCTGAAATAATTCAAGCAGGCTTGGCATTATTGGAGAAGGAGCAAACCCAAATGTCTATTTTAACTAAAGCAATTTTAGATGGTGAAAAAAGTGGCTTTGCATTACCATTTAATAATGAAGATTTCAAAAAAAGAATGGAAGCTAAATATGCAAAATAATGAATTTGCAAATTAAGTTTAGCCGATTAGCAGAACTCGATCTAGAAGAAATTTGGCTTTATACGTTTGAAACCTGGTCACTCCAACAAGCCAATTTTTATCAAGATAATTTATACCTTGGTTTAAATGAACTATCTCAGAACACAAGGTATGGTAAAATTATAGTGATTGATAATCGTACATTTTATTATTACAAAATAGCACATCATTATATCTTTTATCAAGAGCAAGCGAATGAATTATTTGTTTATCGAATACTTCATGAAATGATGGATTTCCAAGACATTTATGAAAGCTATGCTACCATTTCATATTTCTCAAAATCAAAAGTTGATGGCTCTCCTAATAAATCAAAAATAAGAAGCACCTGCTTTTGCGTATAATAATAGGAAATACGATTCCCAATTTCCAATTG
>CAZSUF010000152.1:1397-9332 GCA_964609875.1 uncultured Bifidobacterium sp. | reverse complement strand
CATTTCAAAAAGATTATAACAATAATTTGGTTGTTTCAACATCTTAGAATACGACCCGCCTGATGCGGCAACTCAAAAGAAAATCGGGAGCAAAAAAAAGACCGTCGTAAAAGACAGTCTTAATTTAATAACTTGTAACAATTATTTTACGGCGTAGTAGATCCTACATTATTTTGACTATTCAAATCAAACACGGGATAATCAAACCCATCGACATAACCATCTCCATTCATATCAGTTGCGACGTAAACACCTGAAACATTATTTTGCGAATCCATATCAAAAGCTGGATAATCGAAACCATCAATATAACCATCTTGATTGAGATCACCCGTGTACAAAGCAAAAATGCCAGGTTCAATTTCTATCATATTCGATCCGTATGCTTTATTCGCAGCCGTAGTAAAATCGTAACTCGTATTGCTTGACATCAGTATAGGATCTGCGCTCCAGGTTTCAATACTATTACGATGTTTAATCACGAGATAATAATTTCCAGTAGGCAAATTATTGTAAGTACTTATGGCTTGACCATTAGTTTGCAATTCGGCATTACTTGTTTGAACTAAGGCATAAGGAATTGGACTTGATAAAGGATCTCTTAATTCAACTGTTACATCATCTACCACATTGGGGTTTGATCCAATACCTTGATTCATTTTTACTGGCGTCATGTTACTCGCTCCCGTATAATATCCTTGTAAAAATAGTTTGACATTCAATAATGATACACAGTTAGTCACTGTTATACTTGCAGGAGCTGAAGTAGCATTACACCCATTTCCATTTGTATAGGAATAAGTATAAGTTGTTGTAGGACCTAAGTATGGGTTTGCAACACTAAAGGTTCCGCCACTTGGTGTGCCTACTAAATTGATTGGAGCCCCTGAGCATCCACTTACATTACCAGCACTCACTGTTGGCAAAGCAAACATAGTAATGCTTGATGCAGCACTTGTATTGCTACATCCATTGGCATCAGTATATGTATAAGAATAAGTAGTGCTTGGACCTGAATACGGATTTGCTTGATTGAATGTGCCTCCTGATGGACTTCCCACCAAACTCACTGCACTACCTGCACATGAACTTACATTGCCTGAAGTAACTGTTGGCAAAGCAAACATAGTAATGGCTGATGCAGCACTTGTATTGCTACAACCATTACCATCTGTGTAAGTATAGGTATACGTCGTGCTTGGACCTGTGTATGGATTGGCTTGATTGAATGTGCCTCCTGATGGACTTCCTACTAAACTCACGGTACTACCTGCACATGCACTTACATTGCCTGAAGTAACTATTGGCAAAGAATTCACCACCACAGATATAACATTCGATGTTGACACACAACCACTCGCTGAGGTTAGAGTCACAGAATAATTTCCACTGGTACTCACCGTAATGCTTTGTGTACTTGCATTGGTATTCCACAAATTACCCGAACTGGCTGTTGAAGTCAGAACAACTTGAGAACCTTGACAAATTGTAGTGGGACCACCTGCTGTAATACTTACAGTTTGAATAGGACTATCTATTTCACTGATATCAACAAGGATAGAGCCTGTGGCTGTATTATATCCTTCGAACACGGCATAGTAAATTGTATTCGGTAATACCGCTGCCTTTAATGAACCTGCAGTACCTGTACAATACACGCCATTATCATCATTAGAAGCCAAGTTCGTACCACTACTATTCAATAAATGTACATAGGTATCAAATCCTGAACTGCAAGTACTTAATTTAATCGAATCTGTACATGGACCCGTTACAAATCTAAAGAAAATATCAGGCGAAGCTTGTTGATTTGTTCCTGTATAAGTTGATGTAAATCCAGAACCTGCAGCATTAGAATAAGTTTGTGCATGAGGTAAAGTAATGATGAAAGGATTTACAAAAGCATCGCCTAATTGATAAGCCACATTTAAAGTAAGTATATTCGAATAAACTTCTGCGCAAGTTGAACCTGTTTGATTCGAAGCCGCTCTGAGTTTATAAGTCCCTCCATTGAGTGTAAGATTTATTACACTTGCATTCCCCGAAGCTACATTTGTCCAAGTCAGACCTCCATCTGTTGACGTCTGCCATTGAATGGAATTGCCTGTATTTCCAGTTAAAGTAAATGAAGTAGCCACGCCTGCGTTCATATTTACATTACCAGAAATTGTTCCTCCAACCAAAGGTGTTGAACAACCAGCAACTTGCTGCACATTGATATTATCGAGATACAATTTATTTCCATACCCATTTACATTTTGAAATGCAATCAACACATTGCTTTGTCCAACATAGGCATCTAAATTCACCACATCGGTTCTCCATTGTGCGGCTGTGGGTACAAAGTTATTTCCTCCACTTCCTGCCGAAGACAAAACCGTGCCTCCCTTTTGATACAACTTTGTAAATGTTGCTCCACAATCCGTCGACACTAAAACTGCCAATGAATCGGCATAACCAGAAAATACTTGATACGCTACATCAAAAGAAAGATTGACTGAAGTGGCTCCTGTAAAATCTAATCTTTTCACGTACAATTCATCCTTCTCTCCAACATTATTCCATGAATAGTTGTCGAAAATCATACATGAAGTAGAGGTACCAAAACCACTTGCTGTATTTGTTTTAGCCCAAGCCACACCCGCGGTTGAATTATCCATGTTTTTCCAACCTGTTGGAGGATCTTGCGCACCTTCAAAACCTTCAGATAATGGAAGTCCAGCATTTAATGTTGAAATATAATTTGCTTGTGTATAGGTATTTGTGTTCACGCCATCTGATACTGTCAAACTCACTGTATAAGTTCCACTTGAAGCATAAGTTACAGAAGGACTAACAGCAGTAGAAGTAGAAGGCGTACCACCAGGAAATGACCATGTTCTGTTTGTAACACCACCTGTAGACAAATCAGTAAACTGCACAGCTTCTCCTATACATGGATTTAATTTATCAGCTGCAAAATTGGCCCCTAAGGCTCTTAAATTGGTAATAGGCGTTTCCCACACACTTCGTCCATAACATGCATAGCGTAATGAAGTATTCGGCGTACCATCATTAAATATAGACAAATCGATGGCCTCTGTTCTTGAAGGCAAATTGGTATTCCATATAGTCCAACTCGTAGCATTGATTGTTTTATAATACACCGTATTGTTGCTTGCTACAAAAACTAATTGATTGGTTGAAAAATACTCGTCAGCTAAAATGCGCACATGATTCACAGAAGGTAGGTTGTACGTAATATTCACCCAAGTAGCACCATAGTCTGTAGATTTATAAGCTTTATTATTCGCAGTAATATACACGGTTCCAGGAACTGCATTGATAGACGTAATACTTGCCTTGCTTGAAGATGCAGTTGGCAAATTATACATAGTAAATGTAGGTGTGGCACTCAATGCATTTGTACTCACATGAAATTTTCCATCGTTGGTAATTACATACAAAATATTCGCATCGTTAAAGGCACTATGCATAGCCATGATGATTTTTCCTAAACTGGCAATTTGCGTCCAAGTAGGTGTGGTAACCAACAAATTCGTTGTACGATAAATAAATGAATCTGCTACAAAAGCCAAACTTGTATTTGATCTATGAAAAGCTATATCATCTACATTAGCTACACGTGCAGGCAAGCCATAAGTCGCATCGCCACCAGTAACCAACCTTCTTTTATTATTCTGATGATAATATACCATAGAACTATTAGGTCGATAATCAAATGAACATTGCGAACCCCAATCTCCGCCTCGATTGGTAAACCAGCCTGTTGAAGTCGAATATAATTCACCATTATCTTGGGTGCCGATACTCATCATGTCTTTTCTTGTCGGACTACAATTACCATGATAAATTTCATAACCATTCATCCCATCACTTTTAGGCGTCCAATTGTTTCCGCCATCGGTGCTTAGAAAAACACCTCCATCATTCATATTATATAATTCATTGTTGTTGTATGGGTTGGTTACAATTTCGTGCATATCTGTATGGCACTTGGCCCACCAATTGGTAAGTTGTGTCCAGGTAACACCACCATCAGTCGACTTCCAATTGTTATGTGCTACTAAATACAAAATATTCGCATTCACTCGATCTACGCCAATTCCAAAATTATAATCGCCTTGTCCAGAAGACCCTGCTGCATTATCATAGTAAGTTAAATAAGGTGAGGCTGTATTTTTCATCGCCACAAACGAAGTTCCTCCATCAGTAGATTTATACACAGTGCCGCCATTTGCCACCATCCCTAAATACACCACATTCGTATCAGCAGGAGTTACAGCAATTCTACATCCATTGCCATTGGTAATACCCGCAGGCAATACGATACCATTGGTGATTTGGGTCCATGTATCGCCAAAGTCGCTTGATCTATAAAATTCTGAACCATTAGATACAGCATACAAAACTCTCGACGTAGGTGTTTTTTGTTTAATTTCATCACCAGCAAATGTGGTTGATTTTAGCACCCATGTCGCGCCAGCATCCGTAGTTTTATAAATTCCTGTATGGGTAATGGCTACTATTTTTTGATTGTCTAAGGGGTCCATAATCATATCAACCACTAATTTACCAGCAAGACCAATATAGGAAAACGTAGTTCCTCCATTCGTTGATTTATACACCCCATTGCCCGAGTAATAATAATTATGATCCCCCGTTCCTAAATACAAAATCTGATCATTCGTATGATCAATACATACTGAAGCCAATCGCGCATAAGGCATAAAATCTGTACCTGGAGCAACTGTCCAATTGGCTCCAGAATTCGTACTGATAAACAAGCCTCCTCTAGCACTGATGGCATATCTTTTATTCGCTAAAGTCGGATGAAATTTCATTTGACTAACACGTGTGAGTCCATGAATTTGTCCACTTACATTCGTAGGAAATAAGTTGGGTTGTACGGCTGTCCAATTGGCTAGTTGTGCAAACACAGAAGTACTAAAAAAGATAGATAGTATAATTAATGCGTAATGTTTTCTGTTGTTTAATTTCAGCTTGCTGCTGATTCCAAATATTAATTCGTTCTTGCTGACTTAAAATTCGTCCATCTTCTTGCACATAAGCTCTTACCTCTTCTGACCAAGTCACAAATCGCTTATAATGATATTGAATTTGATCATACAGTTGACGCTCGGCTGCCGTCATTTTTTTCAATTGTTCTCTCAATTGTTCATGCTCCCTTTCTTCCTCTTTACTTTCTTGCTCCTTTTCCTCTTTCGGTTCGGCTTCATCTATAGGCCTAATTTTATCCTTCCAATACGCCTCAAAAGTTTTTATGGCTTCAAAATAATTCGTGGTTGGATTGTCAATCATTGCCACCCAATCGGGTAATGATGGCGGAGATTGTTGAGCATGAGTTTGCATAAAGCAAGCGAAAAGGCCAATCAATAGGCCATAAAATTTTAGCTTCATAAGGGTAGTTAAAAAATTTGAAAACCAAAAATAAAAGAAAATGCATAGAAGAGAGTTATATTAACATCTTGTGCGCTTAATCCTGAATTACAATAGATGAAAACTACAAGGCAGGTATTTTTTTGCCCCCGGCATCTATAGACTTCAAACATACTTTCGTTTCGGGGACCCTCCGCATCACTGCGTTTCTAGACATGTTTTCTTGTTGAGATGAAAAATCATTGTTGTGATATTTGTGATCAATCAATTAGTTAATTCTACACAGTTATCCAATTGGTATATTCTTCTATGCTAATTGATGTGCCCTATAATACAAATATGAAAAATAATTTTCAAATTAAGGTCATTGCATGTTTCTGCGAAGCTGTCTCTATATTTGATATCGCTAGAGATTGCTTAGCAAAGCCTTACAATGATGGCAACCTAAAAGACAATCTAATCTCTATGAAAATTTCTTTGAAAACCTATACAAAAAAATACTTCTATCAAATTGCTTTGAACGGCAACTGTATTATTCCAAGTATACTCATATTGTACGGCGGTCTTATAAAAAGGCATAGGATAATAACGAAGTCCTAAAGTGCTAAATACATTGAACTTTTTTTCTCTAAAACTCGAATTTATCATCGTATGACTCACTTCTATATACGGACTAAAACGACGAAAATCAAGTGTGTCGTTGACATAGTATCCTCCATATGTAACCTGTTGTTGATTTTGTGCAAAAAATTGGTAATCATTTACAAAACTCAACCCTATACCTATATGGGGCAAGTGGGTAGTTTTTTCATTTTCAAATTTCAATCCCCCTCTTAGTCTAAACCAAAAATCAGGATATTCAACACCATACTTTACACGATACTTTTCTTTATAAGCTATATATTTTCTTGGTGAAAATCCATAACCAACACTTGCCCATACTGCATTGTAACTATACCTGGCATAATCTATTGCAAAAAGAGGCATCAAATGTGAATAGGTAGATTTAGTATTTTCCACTTTAGAAACATACATCGTTTCTGTAACACCCGCTTGAAAACTTACTGCATGAGTAACCTGAGCATTTAACTCATCTTGTACAAACAGCCATAGAAAACAGCAAACAATTAATCGCATATTGAACAAACGATAAAGAGTAAAAATAGGTTCTCTTTTTGATATTCACTCAAATGAATCGTCAACATAATGAATGTCTCAATATTCTTATTCAAAATACCGCAGAGTTCGAGGCAATACTCCACTAAAAATTAAGTTATAACATGAATGAAAAAATCCCTTCTATTCATCCACAAAATCAATTTTCGCTCTACGAACTACAATATAAAAAGTTTCCTCATATAGAAAATACCCACTACAGGGTATTTATTTACTTGACTTTTTTAACAATATTTGTACTTCCTACTACAGTCTGCTGTTTTTCATATTTTTAAACTTACGTTTTTTGAATGCGTAGTAGGGGTGAAAGTTTGAATTGCATTGATTGTAGTAAATGGATATAACCTTAAATCAATTCAAATGAAACCAACAATCTTTACAAAATTATGTGTTGAAGCAAGTCACGCTTTATCTCCGAATAGCTGTATTTCGACAATTGCTAGAATAACCAAGGACGACTTAACTAAAAAACAGATTCGGAATCCAAAAATTCTTTTGTCTATCATCGCATTCTTTTTTGGGGCGTTTGGGCAAAGTGCATTGGCACAGTGTCCGCCACCCATCCCAACAGTTGTAACTGCCATTCCTAGTGGAACATACCATTCAGTTAAATGCCCTTACTTCGGCTGATTTTATTGCATGGTACGATGCTCCAAGTGGCGGTAATTTAATTACTTCTGCACCAAGTGGCATAAATGCACCTGTTACACCTAATGCTTCAATGACTTATTACGCAGAGGCAGTTGTCGGTACTATTCTTCCACCTACAACACAAACTTTTAATGTTACCGGAAACGTACAAACTTTTATTGTGCCTCCCTTTGTAACATCCATCACGATTCAAGCAAATGGTGCTCAAGGTGGTGGTGAGTATGGTGGAGGTGGTTTAGGTGCAGCCCTAGAAGGTACATTTGCTGTAACTCCAGGAGAGACTCTATATATTGTTGTTGGTGAAAAAGGTCATTTACAAATTGGTGGTGATGTTCAAGGAAGTTCTGGAGGCGGTGGCGGTACTTTTGTCTATCGTTCTTCAACAGATTTATTATTAGCAGCAGCAGGTGGAGGCGGTCGATGTAATTGGACTAGTGCAGTTCCTTTACATCCTGATGCAAATGGGCAAGCTGGCGTTACAGGTGGTAATGGCTCATTTCCTGTATACAGTAATAATAATTCAAATGGAATACCTGGTACAAACGGCAATCCAGGTACTTCAGGTATTTGGAATGTATCAACTATATGCACTGGCGGAGGAACAGGCTGGTTGTCAAGTGCGGCGGCTCCTCATGGTGGTTTAGGCTTTGGATCATGGGCAGGTGGAATTCCGTTTTGCTATTCGGGTGGTTTTGGTTGTGGAGGATA
>CAZSUF010000152.1:0-1387 GCA_964609875.1 uncultured Bifidobacterium sp. | reverse complement strand
GAGGTTATGGCGGCGGCGGCGGCGCGGGTAATTTGTTTGGCGGCGGCGGCGGCGGCGGCGGTTATTCAGGTGGTGCAGGCGGAACTGATGCTACCCATGGTGGTGGTGGTGGTTCTTATAATGGCGGAACAAGTCAAACCAATATTTCCGGAATTCAAACAAATAATGGGTTTGTATCAATTACTTATTCAGTTTATAACGTAGTTTGTGTAAGCACTTCAAGAGTGCCTGTATCTGTAACTGTGGATCAACCTTCAACTTCAGCAAGTTCTATTTCAAGCTCAGCAGGAATAGGTTTTTGTGGAACAGGTAGTACAACACTAAGTGTTAATGGTGGAAGTTTAGGAAACAATGCCAATTGGCAATGGTATGAAGCCTCATGTAATAGTGTATCCATCGGTTCAGGGGCTTCTATTCCTGTTGCACCATCAGCAAATACAACTTATTTTGTAAATGCAGTAAGCACAACAGGTTATTGCCCTTCAACTACTTGTGTTAACTTAGATATTTTTGTAAATCCTTCTGGGATTCCTACAAGTCCTGCAACTATTTCGGCAAGCGTAAATCCAATTTGTTTAGGAGGTTCTACAGATTTAACTACTAGCTCAACAGGCAATATGATTAATTGGTATGATGCCCCATCGGGTGGTAATTTGTTGTATACAACTTTTAACTCATATCCTTACACTGTTTTGCCAACAACTACAACAACATATTATGCAGAAGGTGTATTTGGAACTTATATTCCTTATCAAGAATTTTGTACGAGTCTTTCAAGAACTCCAATTACAATTGCTGTAGAAGATCCTTCTATTGATCCAACTGGGATTAGCAGTACAAATGGTGTTGGTTTTTGTGGCAGTGCAAATACACTTTTATCAGTGCAAGGCGGATCACTCGGATCAAATGCAGATTGGTTTTGGTATTCGGGCACTTGCGGTGGAAATTTTGAAGGAAATGGAGCTACTTTAAATGTGACACCAATTGTTACAACAACTTATTTTGTTCGTGCAGAAAGTTCAACGGGTACATGTGGCAATTCAAATTGCGCTACAGTTACTATTGTGGTGAATCCCGGTGGACCACCAGCCGCCCCAAATAATGTAACAGCAACTCCTTCAAATATTTGTTTAGGAAATCAAACACAACTAGATGGTATCTCATTGGGAAATTATGTGAGCTGGTACGATGCACCCACTGGAGGAAATTTATTAGGAACTGTAGCAAGTGGCAACCCCTTCAGCCAGACACCAAATTCAAGTGTAACATATTATGCAGAGGCAGTGGTAGGTGCTGCAGGTCCACTTGTCACGCAAACTTTTAATTATTCTGGAGTGATTGATTCTTGGATAGTACCAAATGGTGTTACCAGTATTACTGTTGAAGC
>CAZSUF010000151.1:8960-9367 GCA_964609875.1 uncultured Bifidobacterium sp. | reverse complement strand
AAAAAAGCATAGAAGCAAGGAAGGCTTAGTTGAGCGTTTTGAGTTAATCATTAATGGCAAAGAAATTGCGAATGCGTATACTGAGTTAAATGATCCGATTGATCAAAGAGAGCGTTTTGAAGAGCAAGTAAAATTAATGGAGCGCGGAGATGATGAGGCGATGTTTATTGATCATGATTTTTTACGCGCCTTGGAATACGGCATGCCACCTACTTCAGGTATTGGCATTGGAATTGACAGATTAGCCATGTTGATGACAAATCAGTCGAGTATTCAAGATGTGTTGTTCTTTCCTCAAATGAGACCAGAGAAATTGAGTTAGTCTTCAGGTGTATTATTTGCAGGTTTTAAAATATTTTTCTTTTCTTGGCGCTTGACATATAAATATAAACTTTCCACTTTGGCTC
>CAZSUF010000151.1:1599-8879 GCA_964609875.1 uncultured Bifidobacterium sp. | reverse complement strand
AGAAATGTCAGACTGGATTTAATACTAGGGTCGAAGTGAAAGCAATTGATTTTAACTTGATCAGCAAGATATTCCCATCCATAATTTTCTACCATATAGGTAATAATATTTTCTAAGGTAATACCATGTAAGGGGTCTTTATTGGAAGGATTCATGGGGCGAAAATACAAAAGAGACTATAGAAAATTTCGGATTTATTAGAATAAATACTTTCGCTGATTGAAGTTTTTTACCTTTGCTTATGACCATAGAACAAATCGCCTTATTTTTAGCACTTGCCTTAGTTGCCGAAATTTTAGGTACTATAGGTGGCTTTGGATCTTCTTTATTCTTTGTACCGATCGCAGGCTACTTTTTAGATTTTCATTCTGTTTTGGGCATTACGGCTGTTTTTCATGTGACAAGTAATCTAACTAAAATTTTCTTTTTCAGAAAAGGGTATGATAAAAAGCTCATACTTTCATTAGGTATTCCTGCAGTCATTTTTGTAATCATTGGCGCTATTTTAAGTAAGTATATCAACTCCAATTATTTAGAATTAAGTTTGGCCATATTCCTTATTTCCATGAGTTTAATACTCTTGATTTTTAAAAATATTCATATCGAAGCCTCTGTGAAAAATTCGGTGATAGGTGGTTCTTTGTCTGGATTTATTGCGGGACTTGTTGGCACTGGTGGTGCCATTCGTGGCATGACGATGGCAGCATTTAATCTTAAAACCGACGTTTTTATTGCTACTTCGGCTGTGATTGATTTAGGTATAGATTCAAGTAGGACTGTGGTGTATGCACTCAATGGTTATATTCATCAACATGATTTTTACTTAATTCCGATGTTGATGGTGGTTAGCTTTGCTGGAACTTTTCTTGGCAAGCAAATTCTAAAAAAGATATCTGAAGCACAATTTAAAAATTTGGTATTAGTCTTGGTATTGATTACGGGCCTTATTACTTTGTATGGTGTGATTTGGCCAAAAACTACAGGTTAATTGAAGGTAACTTTTCTAAGAATAAGAATAATTCATCTTATAAGGCCTTCACAAAATCAATCAAACATTGGGCAACTTCTTCGTAGTTAGTCAATGCTAATGAGGCAGCTGTATCAAATACATCGTGGTAATAACCTTGTCCACCCATAGAATAAATAAACATAGCCGGTATGCCTTTCTCGGCAAAATAGTAATGATCGCTATTTTTTGCTTTTCCACGAATTTTAACTTCAGGCATGTATTTATTTCTGTCGTTAATAGACTTGAGCAAATCAAATTGCTGTTTAAAAACTTCACCATTCACGACTGTAATTCCTTTTTCGGCATTGCCCATGATATCGATATTCATCAATGATTTAATTTGATGGATATTAAACATTGGATGCTCATTGAAATAGGCCGAGCCAAATAAACCAGCTTCTTCACCACTAAACAAAATAAAAGCCACATTACAAGGTGGTTTATTCTTGGAAAAATATTTGGCTAAATATAATACCATACTCACCCCACTTGCATTATCACTTGCTCCTGGAAACATGGCTTCAGTACCTTGCATGCCCAAATGATCGTAATGCGCAGTAAATACGATAAAAGAATCTGTTTTTTTGCCCTTGATAAATCCTGCTAAATTTTTACAAGTGAATTGATCAATATATTGTTGCTCTACCTGTAAATCAATACTTTCCTGATTCTTAATCAAGCTATCCATGAAAATAATAGATGGAATTTCATCAACCACATGAGAGATTGTATGCGTCATTTTAGACTCTTCTGTAAAAATATATAAACCGGGAAAGTGATTGTACTTCTTGCAACTATCTAAATAAGCATTATTTCTAAAGCTTGATTTACGTATCACTAAAGCATCATGTTGAGAAAATCCTTTGGCAATTTTTTTTCGTAATAAATACTCATCTATACTATCCTTGGGATTGAAAATGAGTAAATTGTATTTCCCATGAATGGGGCCAGAACTCGCATTCACTAAATAATCATAACCGACTTTATAAGACTTTTTATCAATTGCACACTGAATATTACCGACATGGGTATTTACTCCAAATTGATAAGATTGAGTATAAGAATCGCCAAATTTCTTAAGCTTCAAATTTTTAAATTCATTTTCTAAAAATAATGCAGCTTCATTCACACCATTGTTTACATAACCTCTTCCGCTATACTTTGGAGCGCATAAGCTTGAAATGATCCCTTTAGCATATTGTATATCCTGTGCTTTGCATAAATTGGCATGGAATAAAACAATTCCCAAGCATATCACTATTTGACTGAGCTTGAATCTCATCGCATAGCTTTAAATCCATCCATTCCTAAATGATACATCACGAATGAAATAACATCAGACCATTCGTTGATTTGTTTGCTCGTAGATTTTCCAGCACCATGACCTGCTTGTGTATCTATTCTAATTAACATTGGATTTTTACTAAAGTTCAACTCTTGCAAAGTAGCAGCAAACTTAAATGAATGAGCTGGAACCACACGATCATCATGATCGGCAGTGGTAATCATAGTGGCTGGATATTCTGTTCTTCTACGCACATTATGCAACGGTGAATATTTCATTAAATACTTAAATTGATCTTCTTTATCGCTACTTCCATATTCCACAGCCCAGCCCCAACCCACAGTAAATTTATGGTATCGAAGCATGTCTAAAACACCCACACCTGGCAAGGCTACTTTAAATAGATCTGGCCTTTGTGTCATACAAGCACCCACTAAGAGTCCGCCATTACTTCTGCCATGAATCGCAATTTTCTCTTTCGTGGTTACCTTCTCTGCAATTAGAAATTCAGCAGCGCCGATAAAATCATCAAATACATTTTGCTTATTTGCTAACATGCCTGCTTGATGCCATTCTTCGCCATACTCACCGCCGCCGCGTAAATTTACCATGGCGTAAATGCCACCTTGTTGCACAAAATAATTAATTGGTATACTAAAACTTGGTGTCAAAGAAATATTAAAACCACCATAACCATATAATAAAACAGGATTGTTGCCGCCTTTAAATTCTATATCCCTACGTCGATAAATAAACATTGGAACTTGTGTGCCATCCTTACTTCTAAACCACATTTGTTCTACTATTGTATTAGATAAAGGAAAGTTTAATTTCGGGGTTAAATAATCTTTACTTTCACCAGATGCTATATCATACATATAAATAGTAGGTGGAGTATTAAAAGAGGTAAAAGTAAAAAATGCCATTTCATCTTTTTTAGACCCACCAAATCCACTCACAGTACCTAATCCAGGTAATTGAACAGTTGATTCATAATTGCCGAATAAACTATACACATCTACTCTTGAACAAGCATTGTTTAAATAATTGCAAAATAATTTATCACCCACACGACTCACAGATTCTAATTTTTGCTTGCCCTCAGGAATAATTATTTTCCAAGAATTTGGATTAGGATTCGAAGGATCTACCAAGGCTACTTGATAATTAGGTGCTTTGTAATTGGTATAAATCATAAACATGCCATCTACATTGTCTATAAAATCTTGATTGGTTTTAAAACCTGGTATCAATACTTTAAAATCTTTTTGTGATGGATCCTTTAAATTCCAAAATTGAAGTTCACTACCATCTGTACCTTCCGAAATAGATAACATCAACCAAAGATTGTCTTCTGTAAGCGCCGCACTTTTATATCGTAATGGATGTTGCTTATCTTCATAAATAAGTTTGTCTTTAGCCTGACTAGTACCTATTGTATGATAAAATATTTTTTGATATTCTGTTTTAGCAGAAAATTTATTTTTTTCATTGGGTTTGTCGTACCCAGAATAATAAAATCCTTCATCTCCATTCCAAGCAATGCCTGAAAATTTTGAATACTCGATTTTATCAGTCAACAATTTTTTTGTAGATACTTCCATCAACATAATATCTTGCCAATCACTCCCAGCCTTAGACACTGCATAGGCTACATACTTTTGTGATTTGGAAACAGATACTGTCCCTAAAGAAGAAGTCCCTTCAGCATTTAATTTATTCGGGTCGATAAACACTTCAGGCTCCGCACCTAAGCCACGTTGCATATAAAGCACGGCTTGATTTTGTAATCCATCATTCTTATAAAAGAAATAAAATTCTCCTTCTTTAAATGGACTACTATACTTGGTATAATTCCACATTTGTGTCATTTCCTTATTCACTTTCGGACGAAAGGGAATTTGACTTAAATAATTATCAGTCAACTTATTTTGCATAGTCACCCAATCAGCGGTTTCTTTTGAGTTGTCATCTTCAAGCCAACGATATGGATCTGCAACTTGTTGTCCAAAATAGGTATCCACCGTTTGATCTTTTTTTGTAGGAGGTGCTTTATGCGCTTCGATTTTAGTTTGTGCCATGCTTTGTAGTGCAAGTAAAGGGAGGAAAAGTGAAAATAGTTTTTTCATGTACGCGATTATTTTTGAATAAAGTAAAACAAGTACCCTTGTTTAAGGCCGTAAATATAATTGATAATTTTAAACCATGTATCAATTCTTGGGTGCCCCCTTCGCAAAGCCTCAGGGCCGGGCTGTTCACTGCAAGTCCTCTCCCGAATCGGCTAGGGCATTGGCAGTAAAAATAATCAGGATGTAGCCTCTCGGGATGCGGGCTTTTCGTTGCCATCCCTGTCACGAAGCGGCTAGTCAGTTTGAAGTTCTTGACTACTGTATGAAAAGACTCACAATTGAATGATTGATTGATGGTTTGTGGGGACACAAACCATGGAGTAAGGATGTAGCCTCTCGGGATGCGGGCTTTTCGTTGCCATCCCTGTCACGAAGCAGCTAGTCAGTTTGAAGTTCTTGTTTTCTGTATGTAATGACTCAGAATTGAATGATTGATTGATGGTTTGTGGGGACAAAACCATGGAGTACAATGCTATATTTTACACCAACTACCTCGAGTGCATTTTCAGCATCAAGGCTAGCGCGGGTTTGCAACCCGTGCTTATTTATTCTGAACAATATATTACAATGCTATATTTTGCCATGAAATGAATAGTTCCACTTTGAAAATAAGAGTTTCTTATGGAAGCGAATGCAGTGGCAACGATCGCAGCGGATACCCCGCATCCCGAGAGGCTTCTCGATATTGCCTTTTTCCTGACAGATGATAGCCGATTCGGGAGAGGAGTAGCAGCGTAGAGCGTGTCCGCCACCCAAATAAAAAAAATGAAAAATATGAAAATGAAATAAGTCCTAACCAGAAAAGTTTATCTAATTCTCACAAACAAAATATATTTTTTGCCATCAGAAAGCATGATAATACGCACAGTAGGAGAGAGCTTGTCGTTTTCATTATTATACTCAACATCCCTTACTTCATCTTTCACATCCGCATATTCTTCATCGCCTGAACGATCATTATTATCCCAATTTCCTTCCAAACAATCTTCAATTTGAGTTTGTAATTTATCGAATTCTATCATGGCCAATTCAGAATCGGTAAGTATCTTAAACTCTGAAATAAACGCGCGTTGATTTTGATAAGTAGATAAATAGCTTCGTTTAGCACCTTTGATTTTTAATTTACTTTCATTTGTTTTGTTGTCAGCGTTTAATACTTTGCCTTCTAGGTCTTTAAATTTTGTGTTTTTGCCAGATTGAATCACAAAATTCAATTGATCGCAAAAGTCTTTTCCTGCTTTGGTCGCTTTGGCCTCATCCGTTTCATTGTCTTCATCAAAAGGCGTTTTTTTACTTTTTTTAGCGATTGGTTCTGGGCTTACATCCTTATCTTCGTCTTCTTCTTTGTCAACTTGTTTTTTGCTTTTAGCACTAGGATTCTTTTCGGCAGCTTTTGCTTTGGCAGCTGCAATCGGATCTTCATCTTGATCAATTTCCTGATCTTCTTCTTTTGTATTTTTAGCCACTACTTCTTTAGGCTTGCTGACTTCTTTTTGAGGAACAGTTTTCTCTGCTTCTTCTTCATGCTCCTCACTCGAATTGACTTTAGCCG
Organism: uncultured Bifidobacterium sp.; assembly: GCA_964609875.1. Classification (GTDB taxonomy): domain Bacteria; phylum Bacteroidota; class Bacteroidia; order Chitinophagales; family Chitinophagaceae; genus OLB11. Next base: position 2,904 of record CAZSUF010000151.1, on the reverse strand, counting down.
TGGTATTATTTTCTTTAGCCCTTAAAATATTCGTTTTGCCTTTTTCATCAATATACATCAATATGGGTATGTCTGTATGGGCATTATTATACAATTTTACCAACTTGCCTAGATGTTCAGCAAAGGCATTTGCGGCACCATCTAATTTAAAGAAGAAAGAGGCCACACTCATGTTGGCATTCGTAGAATTTGGTCGAATAAGGTTGATGCATTTGCCAGAATCTATACAAAACAAATTCACACTAAATCCACCTTGATAAGCCGTTACAGATAATTTACCTAAATCGGAGAGTTTAATTCTGCTAATAAAATTATCTTGACTTTGTTCTAAAGTGCCCGTTTGTTGCATCAAGGTAAGCGGCGTAGTTTGCTCAGATGAAAAATTAGCTAAAAGTTTATTCATACCGAATAGCTCTTTTTGGGCATCATTTTGGGCGGACAAACTACATGAAAATGTAATGAGTAGTAACAAGCATATATATAATTTCATCGCTAAAATTTTATCGTGTTACAATATTAAGCTAAAGCCTTGAGAAATGAAATAGCAATTTATTGAGACCCTAAATATTTATATACCAAAGCATACGTTGCATAAAATCGCCCCATTGTGACATGCTTTCCTTGAGTTTTGCTTCAAGGGATTTGAAATTAGTTTTTTCACCTTTAGTTTGAGCAGCAAATATTTTTTCATCTGGTAAATAGTTATCGAATTTTGTTGCAAAATAGGTAACGTTCAGTCTGGGCATTACCACACCTAATATCATACCTGGCAAACCGTTAAAACCTTCAGGTCCGCCGTTAGCTAGGATAGCATCTGTATAAAATGCAATCACGTAGACAGAATCCATCATAATCGTTTCTGCTCTTCGGCAATTAAACCCAGCAATTTTTCTAAACTCTTCGGTAATTTTCCAATTGTACTTTTTAAGTGAATCTTGAATTAAGTAATTTTTCTCAAACACTTTTTTTTCAGCTGCAGATTGTTGACTTTCAAAATTATTAAACACAATATTTGCTTCCGCAGGCATGGCCCCCATCATCATTTTGCTTTCCATGATTCCATTGGGAGCTGGTTTGTAGAGACTCTGTTTGTCTGTAAAAAATAGTTCAAAAATATCCGTTTTGTATTTAGGTATTTGCTTTTTGAAATTTTCAGCCATTGAATTATCTCCACCAGCACGGCCTTTCATCATCTCGTCTAATTGTTTGTGCACATTGGTTTTTCTTTCAAAAGTAATTTTTCCTTTAAATACGATAGAAGGTGTTTCTGTACTTGTTGTTTGCGCAAAAATTTGAGTTCCAATA
>CAZSUF010000151.1:0-1589 GCA_964609875.1 uncultured Bifidobacterium sp. | reverse complement strand
GCTTGAGCATATAATAATTTTGTATAATTTTCTTGTCAATATGTTGATTAATGTCTTCTTCGAGTTCCTCTGCCTCCTCTCATCATGCGCACTTTACCGCCGCCTGATGGTTTTTGTTTGGCTGCTGCCATTGGTCCGGTGTTAAACGTCCAAATAGCACCAAGTTGAAAGTATCTTCCTAGGGTTAAAAAATTACGTTCAGAATTAAAATTGTTTTCTGTTGTTCTTTCGTATCCTCTATTTTGGTTCAACATATCGTTGACTGAAGCTTTTATCTCTAGATTTTTGTTTGGCAAGGTTTTATAAGAAAGACTTGCATCCCAAATAAATCTTGTGAAACTAGTTTTATAAGGACCTACAGGCGGATTGTATTGATAATCTATGTCTGTTCCTAATTCAAAGTTTTTAGGTAGATAAGCGTTTATAGAAGCACTTGGATTAAAGGACAAGAATTTAATATTACGAGATGTTTGAATGGTGTTTGTGGTATTCGTATAAATAGTTCCTAAATTAATTTCTGCATCCATTAACTTTTCATCAGAAAAACTGATTCCCGGAGTTAAGGTAAGAGAATAAGCGTTGGTTATTCCTTTTACGTTGTTGATGATATTGGGGGTATGACTGAAATTGCCATTCAAGTCGAGCTTAGCAGTGAATTTACTTTTTGGAATTTTAGTTTGTAATCCGCCCCAAAGGCTTGCATTATATCCACCATTGATATTTACATATTTATTGATGGTTCTTCCTAATTCATCAAAGGTTCTACTCAAAGCAATATTATTGTAATTGTTTGTGAGATAAATACCTGTATAAACACTTCTTCCAGAAATGACTTTATAGTTAAAATAATTTACGTTAAATACTTGATCATAGCCAATTTTCAAATTCGGATTCCCCTCATAAATTTCTAAAGGATTTGAATTATCCTGAACAGGCTGTATTTGAGTTAATTGAGGTTGTCTGGTAGAGCCAGAATAGCTGAACGTTAATCTTCTAAATTGATCAAACTTGTAATTAAACCTAAGTGTAGGAAATAAATTTGTTCGGTTATAATCATAATTCAAGTTGCGCACTAAATCGGCTTGTTTAAATGTCGAATACCTCACTTTGGTTCCTAAGGTAAGATTGTATTTTTTTTCATTATACTTTAATTCAGCACCAACAGTTTGACTAAATATATGAGAATCAAAATCGCTACTTAATGAGTCAATTCGTTTTGAATAATCATCATCAGGCGTAACGCTTTCCATTGTATTTTTATTTGATTTGCTATCGTCATTCGCAATGCCATAAGATAGTTTCAAGAGCAACTTTTTACTCAAAGGCTCAGTATAAGTTACATCCGCGTTTACGGAATTATTGATCTGTTGTTGTTCTTTTTGTTGGTCAGTGATATTTGTACTTGGATTTCCACCTAATGAAAATAAGGAAACCCCATTTAATTTACCCAACGAATTATTGTTCGTATAAGTATAACCAGCACTCAATGAAACTGTTCTTCCGGTTTTCTTCAGTTTTTTGTTTGGCGTAACTTGATTGGTTACTCTTGTATTGCTTGAGTTGGATGTATTAGTTTTTTGACTTTGATT
>CAZSUF010000150.1:0-9453 GCA_964609875.1 uncultured Bifidobacterium sp. | reverse complement strand
CTTACTTTCTATTCTATAAAACAAAAAAGAAATACAATTCGTAATCATAGGTCCTTTACTTCCTCGTTTTCTGCCATCATAAGGAAGAGGAACCCACATGGTACCTAGTTTATTTTGAAGTGATGGCAAGGAATAAAATAGCTGTGCACAAATAGCCAATAAATAAAGTGTAGCGCCAAATTTGCACCCATTTTCTTTGGCTGTTTTATCAAGTAAATTAGTTTCTTCATGATTCAGATGTATCGACTTAAGTACAAAAGTGTTCTTTTGCTTAGGTGCATTTACTGGCAGGGTCATTAAGGGTCCTCGCACAGAATCTTCCATGAAATATCGAATGAAGAACAAATTTTTTATTTGAGACCAAATTGAATTTGATGTTTCTGGTTTCGGGAAAAAATCTTCAACACTAAATTGGGTACCATGATGAATTGTTTGCAAATGTCTAATCAACAAACCTGCACCTCTACCATCCATCAAAAGATGATGCCAGGAGATTATTAGTGATGTTTGATTATTGGGTAAATAAATTACATCCACCAAAATGCATGGATCAATATTTAATTTAATACTTTGTTGTAAAACTTTATCTGGAATTCTTTGATTTCCTTCCAGATGATGTTCATGTACTTGAATTTTATTTTCGGCATTTTTATACAGCCAATAGGGTGATGAGAAAAAACTTCCTTGTTGTAAAGTAATATTACACATCCAATGTATAATCTGAGAAGATTGAATATTCTTCACGAAAGTTTGCATAGCTTCCTCTCTATCAAAATCAACCACAATTCGAATGATGTTCTGATCTACCGGATTATTTTCTGTATCTTTTTTAAGTAATAAATGAAAATAATCAGAACCACTTAAGAATACCTTGTTCGGAAATATATGATGGGCATGAATATCCATAAACGAACCAAGTTAGATTAGGATTTTTGTTCTAAAAGCAAAGTGGCTATGGCTCCAACAGACTGAAAATGTTCAGGAAGTAACTGATGTTCAGGAATTGAAATTCCAAATTTTCTTTCTACAAATAAAATAATTTCAACAATAGAAAAAGAGTCAATACCGATCTGACTTAAATGAGTATCAGACTCTATGTTTACATCGTCTGCTAGTATATTATTTTTTAAGAAAAGCAACAGTTAATGCTCCAATTGTATTCTTTCCATACCCCAAGTTTTATACTTTACGCTTTAATCTGTGTGTAATAGTTGCAATACTCATAGTGAAAATAAAAAATAAAATGAGTTTGCCAGATTCGCTTAAAATTCCTGAAACATTTGATCCTCTGAAGAAGAGTTTATAGAAACCCTCTAAAGACCAATTCAATGGCGAAAGTTTGCTAATTCCTCTCATGACATCGGGCATAATATAGGTTGGTACAAGAATGCCACCTAAAGCAGAAAGAAGTAAAATGGAGAGTGACCCAAGTATGGCACCTTGTTGCTCACTAGAGGCCAAAGTACCCACTAACACGCCATAGCCAGTTGCAGCAAATGAAGTAGATAAAGCTATGACAAAAATGGCTAAGATGCTATTTCCTAATTGTAAAACAGGTAAGCCAAATAGCGGAAGAATTAACAAGCCGACTGAAAGCATCAACATAAACTGTATCATGCTGACTATCACGTACACGATAATTTTGCCATTGATTAATAATAGGTATGAAGTAGGCATGGTATGTATTCTAAATGCACTCCCTTCTTTTTTCTCTTTCATGATACTTCCCACTATAGGAATTACGATAAAAAACATCCCGAAAATGGTCCAAGCTGGAACATTATGTTGTACCGCACTTGGAGCTACTTCACCAATAATGTCAGAAGCGTAAACCTCTTTATAATTAATAATTTGAGATTTGGCATACGTATTTTGAGGAGACTTTGTTTCTGCCGGCATGACTCCAGTCATCTGTTCGCCAAATGATTGAAACATGATTTGTGTTTTAACCGTGGCGATAAATTCATGGATATTGCTTGTTATAGAAGTGATAAATGATTTTTTTGTGACAGGATCAATATACATAGTGATATTGACAGAATCAATGGCGTCTTGCTTATCACTTGGATTTGTGTTTACAATTCCCATGGTTTCATTAATTAACCCTGCTACATTTTTCCGAATAGCTTGTGTGGCTCCTTTGGGTATTACAATACCTATTAAATATTCGCCTTTAGCCACAGCTTTTTTTGCAGAAACATCAGTGGCTTGTTGCTCATCTATAGAATCTGTCACAAAACAAATGGGTGAATTTTTAAGTCCTTTAAAAATTGAAATGCCTAAAGAGTCATGATCATTATCGACAAAAACAATAGGAATTCCCTTTTCGTTTACACTTTTAAATGCAGAATCTTGAATTAAGGTCATCACTAAGATAAGAATCATGGGCATTACAAATAAAATAGTTAGGCCTATTCTGTCTCTTAACAAGATCAATGTTTCTTTTCTTATGGCTGCCAGCAGTTTATTCTTCATTAATCTCTCAGTTTTCTTTTGGTTAAATGCAAAAACACATCTTCTAAATTGCTTGAGCCAGGTGTATTGATGATTAAAGACTCAGGAGAACCTTGAATTAAAATTTCTCCATAATCGATAATCGCAATTTCTGAACAAAAATTTTCTGCCTCTTCTAAGTGATGAGAAGTATAAATAATGGTGGTTCCTTCCTTATTAAGTTCTTTAAGATGTTCAATAATTACATTTCGAGATTGAACATCAATACCCACAGTTGGTTCGTCGAGGAAAAGAATTTTAGGTTGATGAAGAATACTGGCTATTAAATTTACTCTGCGTTTCATGCCCCCTGAATAATTCTCAATTCTTCGATTGGCGGCTTTGGTTAATCCAAATTTATCAAGCCATAGCTTAATTCTTTCTTTTAAAACCTTTCCTGTAAGACCATACATAGATCCATAAAATTCTAAGTTCTCAATGGCAGTTAAGGTTGGATAAAGAGCAATATCTTGCGGAACTACGCCAATGATCTTTTTTATTTTTGCCATATCATTTGTCAAATGCATTCCGTCTATAGTTATTTCACCATAAGATGGAGGAAACATGCCACATAATATAGAAATAATGGTTGTTTTACCTGCTCCATTTGGGCCAAGCAAGCCAAAAATTTCGTTTTTTTGAATAGAAAAAGAAATGTCCTTGACTGCAGGTTCGTCTGACCCATTAAATTTTTTACCCAAATTTTCTATTTGAACTATAGGCATAATTTTCCTGTAGGCTTTAAGAGCAACGAATATAAACCAAGATAGCTGTAGGACAAAGAAGATTTTCTTGAGAAACTATCTTGGGCATGTTGAGAAAGGAAAACAGCGGAGGCTAACCTTAAAAAATCATGTATTCATTCGGAATACTTTAGAATGAAACCCGATAAGACAAGTCGCTCCTTTTTTTGTTAAATATGGAATTAGTTGAATAATTTATCTTCGTCCTAGATTAAAAAAATGAAAAAATATATTTTACTACTTTTTCTTTTTGCAAGCAGCAAAATCTTTGCTCAATGCGAAGCTATATTGCCTTTTACAGAAAAAAGTATGGAACATATCCATGATGTGTATCAATTTACTTTTTTACATAAAGAACCGCGGAACAAATTGGATAGTTTAGTATTACAGTTAATGTATCCTTCTTATGTGGTTGATAGCAATTATTATGATTGGAATTATAATAGTCCGAAAGTGCAATCTGTACTTGATGTATTCAACTATCGAAAAGTCTTAGATGAATTAGCACAATTACAAACTAACGAGGCCTTTTTAATATTACACCTTTACTATATAATACCATTTAAAGAGCAAGACGACATGAATCCATTCACTGCTTTTTGTACCAATATTGCCTATTACGGTGGGCCTGTTGCCATTAATAAACACTACTTAAAAAATGCAATAAGCACCCATTTGGGATTCACTGAATTTAATCATGCCGTACTCGAGAGAAGTTTACCTTTATTAAAAACGAAATTAAATGATATAAAATATTGCAAACCATTGCAAGGAGATGCGGCTATTATATATGAAATGGAGCAAACAGATCCGGCGCCTTATGATAATGCTGTAGAAAATATATTCAAAAAATACTTTAACAAATTTCCTAATCAAAAAATGCATTACTCATTGGACTCTATTACTTTGGAAGTATACCAGTTGGCTACCTTTGTAGATTGCGTTTGGGATAATTGTATTGCACAACAGGAATCGCCTAATGGTGTTTATTCTAATAGATTGGGTGTTATATTTAATGTTGGTAAAGACAGATTTAATCAAAATAAATATATTCTAAGGGTTTATACAGTTCAAAATAGTCAAGAGCAAGGGCAAATATTAGTTGATAAACAATTTAATGCTGATTTTGTCTCTCGCACCAGAAGAAAATGTGAAGGCAATGAAGAATAAAATTTTTTTAATACTATTAATATGGAGCTGTACAATGAATGTATATGGTCAAAAATTTGCCACAAAAATTATTCTTATTCATGACACAACGATTTCTCAATTTACAGATGTAAACGAATTATACTTTTTGTATGGCAAATGGAGTGGCCCTTTAAAAAAGTTGGTTTCTAAGTTATCGAAAACCTCTGATCAAAAAAAAGCCAATGCAATTATTAAAAAAATTGCAGAAATAAAAAACCCTGAAGCTTCTGTGATTTTAACTTTAGATAAATTCTTTAAAAATCAAAAACCTGTAGTTGGTTCTAATGTAGAAAACGTTTTAAATAAGCTTGCCCATAGCCAAGCTTATTATTTATTGAATGAAAATTATTTCCAACATAGTATTGACACTACTTTACCTTTTGAACAATTTAAACAAAAAATTCAGGATAGCATTGGTTGGGCTTATGGTTATGGTGGGTTCTATTATTTAGCCCCACAAGATTCTATTTATTTGGCTAATATGAAAAAAGTAAATACGGGTGATATAGATGAGCAAGTAGAAAATATAATTGAAAAATATTTAGAAGATCAAGGCTCCCTTTTTAGATATGATATTGCAGCAATTCTACATGAAATAAAAGCAATACCCTACGTAAAAGATATAATTTACGATGGTTGCCTTACCAAAACCATGCAATTACCTAATTGGGATAAAATTGGTATCGTCATTATTAAAGGGAAAGATACAGTAGAAAGAGTCTATACCATTCAATACGGAGATTTTAAAATGTTTCGATTGGGGAAGCGTATATCATTTCCTATTAGAAGTAATAGTGACATATTATTTTACCAAGGCGTAGAATATGGTTTACATTTTGTGGCACAAACTCGAAAGCAGTGCGAAGAAAACGAAAGACAACATAAAGAAAGCATGGAAAAATATGAAGAGTGGAAAAAGCAGCAACAAAAGAATTAAAATGAAATCTATATTCATAGTCCTCAGCTTTTGCATAGCACTTTTAGCTAAAGCCCAGCAATGCGGCTACCAAAACCATAGCGCCATAATTGTACATGTGATAGATGCTAGTACCAAGCAACCAATACGTGGATTAAATATGTATTTGACCTATGAAAATGGAAAAGTCATTGAAGAAGTGAATGAACAGGAGGCTAAAAAGCCTAAAGACGGATTACCCTGCTATGACCCTTATTTATTCTGGGACAATACCAATAAACATGTACCTGAGCAATGCGGTAAATACAAAAATATGTATCGCCAACTATATCCCAATGCTGGCGATTGTTATATATGCATAGTGCCAAGCTATAGCGGTTTAATAGACATGAGTTTGTTTGCAAAAAATGGAATTGTGTCTAGAAGTATGCCTTGGTCTGCTCCTTTAAATACAAATGAAGCAATTAAAAGCGCTTTTATTCATCTTAAAATTGAAGATAAGGATGGGATAAAAAATGGTGGATTATATGCCACTCAACAAATTAGAATTCCGATTGCGGGTATTATTGATATTTGTAAAAGTAATTTGTATGGTAGTGATGGCAAGCTAGGTAATGACGAAAAACTGGACCCTATCAACATTGAATTAGAAGCAAATAACAGCCACTTTAAAGCCATCATAAAGCATGATAAATTCAATAGTTATTTATTGCCTCACTACGAAGTTTTTCCAATTGCAATTAAGGCTGCCACTAGTTTCGAAAATGAAACATCAGAGCCACAAATCAACCTGATGAAAATTGAACTTTTTGACGAACAAACTTCTGCTGTTATACAAACCATTATTAATCCCGAAAATTCCAATAAAACATGGGCACTTGGACAAATAGAATATGGAAATTTTTATAATGAGCCTAACATAAAAAAACTTGGTTTTCGCGTACCAGCAAGAAATAGAGAAACTCAAGAAACACCTAAAGACTGTTTCTATTACTATCGATTTAATAGCGTTACTAAGCAATATGAACTAGATACCTTATTGAATAATAAGCTCGAGACAAGATTTAACAAAGAAACTAAACAAATGTTTGCCTCAGAAAAAAAGGATACAAAAGAAGCGACAATAGAACTAAAGTTCGAATTAAAAAATAGAGTTTGGAGTCTAGTACAAACTGATACTTTTTTCAAAGCCAAACCCAGCGAAAAAGTAACTCCTAAAAAAATGGCTATGTGCTATATTGATACTCCTTATAAAATAAAACAGGTAAAATACTTTGAGAACAGCAATAGCAAATTTATTATTGATACTTTTTGGATAAGCAATTATGGGAATGAAAAAGCCACACTAAAAGTTATGAATCCTACACAATGGGGTGCTCATTTTTTAGTGCCAAAAGAAATTTTGCCTAATCAAAAATTACCTATTGTTTACAAAAGAGAATTTATTGGAGCTAATATTCAAGGCAATAATATAAAAGAAGTGCATGGCCCATTTGAATATATCAACGAAGGAATTAATATTGAATATGGAGATGGTCAAAGTGTGAGTACTTCTATTAATTATATGATTGTATCTCATCAAGCCAGAAAGAAGGTGATGCCTGATTCTAGCGTACATCTTGAAATAAAGTTTCAGCAAGATAAAAGTAAAATAGTCAACACCTTTCCAAGCGGATATGTAAAGGAATATGGCGACTTGTATTTACCCGATTCGTGTAAAATTGGCGAATGGACCATCATTGATTCTAGCGAAACATATTTTGTCAGAAAAGAGCAACACAACAAATTATTTAAACTTCAAATTGCCAATGCGAATATAGAAGATTGTAAAGTGACTTTAATTAGTGGTTGGAATGCATCGGATGTGCCTGCCTCAAGTAATCACTTATTTACAGTCTCAAAAAGAGTGAAATCTATTCTAGTATACTATGCTAATCACAATGAACCAATGCAAGCTTTATACATTGTAGATTTTGAAAAGTTGCAACAAGAGGATGGCGTAACGCTATATTTATTGAAAAAAGACGAACCTTTCTTCTATCGCGGACAAATAAAAATACCCTTACAATTAAATCATCAACAATACAAAGCAATTTTTAATGTAGAATATTTAACTCAGGAAATGAAGCTAAAAACTAATGCTACTCAAGTAGATTTGGAAAGATCTTATTTTAATAAACTTCAAGAAAGTTTTCCAAATTTATTGTATTACAATATCGACACTCTAGACCAGCTCAAACATAGAAGCTACCCCTATTATGTAGTAGATTTTGCACAGTGTACAACGAAAGAAACAGCGAAATTGTTTTCAATACTTGAAAAAGATAACAGTATAAAGGCTTTAAGTAAATTACAACATCCCAATGCCCAAACATTTTGTGATAATATAGTTTATATAATGGATACCCAATATAACACCTTGGATAGCTCATTTTTGGCTATAGCAAAATCTCTAGGTTTTAGTTATCAAAATATGCAGGCAGGGCCGTCTTATTATCAACATAATTTTAGGTATAAATCCAACATAATTCATGAAGAGTTTTATATTGCCTTTAATAAATTATGCGAAGCCAATCAATTGGGATTGATTCATTTGAATTCTTATGGTCATGCAAGGCCAGAATCACAGGAAATGGAATAAATCATAGAGCACTACTAATCGAAAAATAGTATCACTTATTAATCTGCTTCCTAATTTTTGCAATTAATGGTATAAATTTATTATTCAAAACCTATGTTGATGAAGATTAAAATACTATTATTCGGATTATGTCTTTTACAATTTCAGCTTTGCAAAAGTCAGGACACTTTTTCTATTGTGGCACTAGATTCTGTAACTCGTCAAGTGGGTAGCGCAGGAGCTTCCTGCCTTGATTTGTTTTGGGCTGGCTATAGTGATCCTACTTTTTTGACTGATTTAATCCCAGATACGGGTGCTGTAAATACTCAATCCTATTACATACAAGCCAATCAAGATAATGCCAGAATACGAATGCGTGTAGGAGATAGTCCTACTCAAATTATTGCTTGGTTAGTAGCAAATGATCAAGTAAACAATCCAGAATTCAAGCAATATGGAATAGTCGGTTTTAATGGGAATACCCCATCCGCAGCTGCACATACTGGAAATGCATGTTTAGATTACAAAAACCATATTACAGGTAGCATCAATGGCATGTATTATTCGATACAAGGCAATATTTTAAAAGGGCAAATGATTTTAGATTCGATGGAAGCTCGCTTCAGAAATACAAATGGCGACTTAGCTTGCAGATTAATGGCCACTATGCAAGGTGCAAAAGTTGTTGGTGCTGATACTAGATGTAATGCTCAAAATACTTCATCCTTGTTTGCATTTTTACAAGTAGCCGACCCAACAGATGTGCATAAGCAACCTAGTTTAAACATTTCTCTAAGGACCAAAGATGGGGAGGGTATAGAGCCTATTGATAGTTTGCAAATACTATTTGATAAGGTAAAAAGTTGTCCTCCATTAAGCCTATCAGTTAATTCTGCAAGCAAAATTGCTAAAGTGTTTCCTAATCCTGCTAAGGGAATATTCTATATTAATTTAGCGCATCTTGATCATGCTGAAATTCATATTTATAACATACTGGGTCAACCGTTGCTTAAAAAGAAGCTTGTTGGCACGAATCATCTAATTGATATTACAAACCTATCTCAAGGTACCTATAGCTACCAAATAACTGAAAATGGCATCACCATTGATAAAGGGAAAATTCAGATTCAATAGAATAAACAACTAAAATAGGTTTTGCATCTAGCTTATTATTCATTTTCAATTTTCATGAGTAGCGTGTGATTGTTGATTTCCGAGATTAATTTATGATTTAAAAACAAACTTTTATGTTATCCTTTAGATGAAATTGTATTGGCATAATATACTCAAGATGAAATATTTGAAGCGAGGGTTTTATGGCACTACCACCTTAAATTAGGGGCAGGGGCAAATGTGGGAGCAAATAACTTGTATTTCCTTTACTAGTTTGAATGCCGTTTAATGTTCAAATTCCTTTTAAACCCTTGTAAAAATTGGTGTAATGGACAAAATAGTGCTTAATTTTTAGATGTTTTGTTCAAGTGGACAAA
>CAZSUF010000149.1:3640-9456 GCA_964609875.1 uncultured Bifidobacterium sp. | reverse complement strand
TACAAATTAATATCAGTTCTTTGCCTAAAGGTTTGTATGTAATTCGGTGTGAGGGTGTAAGTCAAAAAGTGGTGATAGAATAAGGGTTTAATACCTGGTCGGCTTCGCCCAATAAGTTGGTAAGTTTTTATCTAGTTTAACACAGTTAATTGAATAGTCTCTGGCTCATTTTAAACCATGTAGAAAACAAGCTTCCTAAAAAAGAAATCAACCTAGGTGATGTAGAAATCTTGCATTGTGATCGAGAAATCTTGACATGGTATTAACGTATCTCCTATCCTTATCGAGACTTGTTGACTTGTCATTAACGTATCTAGCCATGTAAACCAGAAATCTTGACTTGTCATTAACGTATCTAGCAATTTGATCGAGAAATCTTGACTTGTCATTAACGTACCTAGCATTGTGATCGAGAAATCTAGCCTTGTGAGCTGAAAGGCAGGTTAGAGTATTGGTAGTGTAAAGTAGATTGGGTAAACAGCTTCTTGTTGTCTAAAGGCAAGGGCGAAGTGCCAACAACAATTGCGAGAAGAGCTTGTTACATTTGTCTCCATACTTTATACAGCGACTTTCTAAGATTGCGGTAATTTTCCAAAAGAATAATACGCTAAGAACACCGGACTAAATTTTATTCGAACAACATCCGGTAAGACTAGCCCGCGTGGCAACGATAGAACGGATACCTCGTCGAGTTCCAAAAACGAGACGAAGTATGAGTGATAGCGTGTCTGCCACCCAAAAAACAATTCATCAAACACAAAAATCTAATTCCTAGTCATCCTATATTTGTAAGAATAAAATATGGATCAATCTATCTTACTTAAATTACAAAGTTTCTGTGCCTATCAAGAACGTAGTCACCAAGAAGTTCGAACAAAACTTCTTGATATGAAAATTTATGGAGAAGATTTAGAACTTTATATCATCGCGCTTATTGAAGAGAATTTTCTTAATGAAGAGCGCTATGCTTGTGCCATTGCCAGAGGAAAATTCAGAATCAAAAAATGGGGACGAATAAAAATAAAATATGCACTCAAACAAGAAAAAATTTCTACATACTGTATACAACAAGCCATGAAAGAAATTGATGAAGATGAATATGAAAAAACCTTACAACATTTAGCTGAAAAAAAACTAGACACACTAAGCCTTGAAAAAAACAAATTTGCTAAAATGACTAAACTGAGAAACTACTTGTTACAAAAAGGTTTCGAAGCTGACTTAATTCAAACAATCGTACAACAACAATTATCTATTTCATGATGAAAGATTTTTTAAAAGTAACTTTAGTTCAAAGCAACTTACATTGGGAAAATATTGAAGCCAATTTATTCATGTTCGAATCCGCTTTAAATTCATACACAGAGGCGGCGGAAATTATAGTACTACCTGAGATGTTTACAACAGGCTTTAGCATGAACCCATCACTATTAGCAGAAGATCATGAGGGAAAAACCATTTCTTGGATGAAAGAAATGGCCTTCAAGAAAAAGGCTATTCTTACTGGAAGTGTAATGTTAAAAGAAGCAGATCAATATTATAATCGCTTAATTTGGATGCAACCCAATGGTGTTTTTGGCTCTTACGACAAGCGACATTTATTTTCTTATGCCGATGAACATCTTCATTATACTGCAGGAAACAAAAGATTTATTGCCCAAGTAAATGGATGGAAAATCTGTACGCAAACATGTTATGATCTAAGATTTCCTGTGTGGAATAGACTAGCTTCTGCTAATGAATATGATGTGTTGTTATTTGTTGCAAATTGGCCAACATCTCGAATTGAAGCATGGGATACCTTGCTAAGAGCTAGAGCCATAGAAAACCAATGTTATGTGGTGGCTGTAAATCGTGTGGGAGAAGATGGAAAAGGAAATCATTATCCGGGTCATAGTTGCGTTATCTCACCTATTGGAGAAATCATTTATAAGCAAAAAGAGACAGAAAATATATCTACTATAATTTTAGAAAAAGAATGTATTTTGAATACAAGAATTAAATTTCCTTTTGCTAATGATAAGGATAATTTTATTTTTGTTCCTTAAGAATTAGAATAATCTTTTAGGGCATCTTGTTTTAAGAGATCGAATTAAATTTCCTTTGGCATCAAAATAAATGGCTACGTTAATTCCACCAAACCAATACCAATCTCTTTTCATATTATCTCCTCGTACAAATTTATCATTCGGATAATTTCCATCCCATCCAGCAAGTTCATCTGTTCGGTAAGACAAATCAACACTTTGCTTTCCTTTATATCTAAACAAAGTATCCATATTTACATAAGACTTACTTACATCATCTAAATAATCTGTAGCCGTATATCTAAATCCAATTTCAGTACTAATTAAAACCTTTTTGCCAATCAACACTTTTAAACCACCACCAAAAGGAATTCCAACATTCACTAAGCTATAAATTTTTCTATCAGGATATTGTTTAAGCCCCTGCCCTTCTGTACTTAAAGGGCGCAAATAAATTTTCTCATCATCTTTTCCAATTGTGTAAGGATTATAATAAAATAAAGCTAATCCTGCAAATACGTAAGGCGAAAATTTAAATTCATCAAAATCAACAGGCAATAGATTTACTTCTAAACCTGCATTGGCCTCAAACAAATTAGTTTGAAAATTTAAATTTCTATTTTTAATAGCAGGAGATTCAGACACACTATCAGCACCATACAGACTTGCATAAGTAGCTCCAAAACGAAATCCTACACTTGGATGAACAAAGTATTTATACATTAATCCACCACATGCTCGATATCCTTCGTTAGGAAAAAGCTTTTCTTGTAAATCTCCATAATAACTTGAAGTTCCACCAAAAATCCCCATTTCATGGTGTTTCTGGGCTGTTACACACATTGGAATGACAAAAAATATAAAAAGTAATCTTTTGATCATAATTTAATATTGACTAGATATATGCGTAATATTACAATAAGTTTATGAAAATTCATAGCAATTGATTTAATTTATTACGAAAATTTAAATATTGTATTTTTCAAAAACGACTTAAATACTTATTCAATAAAAAAGCCCCCATGAAGGAGGCTTTTTTGTTAGACAAATTATTCGTTTAATTTTTTAATACAGTTGTTGTTGCTCTTTTTTGTCCATCTTGTAGACTAACAATATAACCACCTTTTGCTAAATCACTCAGATTCATGCTAAGTTTGTTTGAACCTAAATTTACCTTAGATTTTACGATCTTCACTAAAGTACCTGTAATACTATAAATTCTAATTACCACGTCATTTGATGCCTCAGAAGTATAATCTAATGTAAGCATATCAATAACCGGATTAGGATAAGCTGTAACAGACACAGAATTTTCATCGATAGTATTGATGGCAGTTGGCCAATATTTTGTCAAGGATTTAGAAGAGAATACGCCTCTACCATGTGTTCCTGAGTAAATATAAGATCCATTATACCCTGAACCATCAAGATTGGCAATTTGTGTTTTTTCAACTAATTCATAAGTGGCTACTCTTGGATGCCATGTTGAAGGATCTGTTTTATCCATCATATTTAGTTCAGTCCAATTGGCTCCTCCATTCGAAGTTCCCCAAACACCTAAGTCAGTACCTACCATAAGTTTGTTAGAGTTCCCTCCTATAACTAAACCAGTGTAAACTGGCATTTTAGGTAAGTCGCCAGTGATATCTGCAAAAGTTGGAACGGGATCTAAAGCATTTAATGATCTGGCGATATAACTTGTATTTGCAAAATTACCTAAAGTCACTACCAAAGTATTTCCTGAAGGATCAGCTGCTAAGTCTGTAATGAAACGACCATAACTACCTATAAGTGTACTTGTAATCATGCTTTCATAAGGATAACCATTTGAACCGTATAAATTAGTCACAGTGTCATAGTACTTATAAGTAGAATCCCACAAACTTGGTAGATCTATTCTATAAACTGATCCTCCAGCTGTTCCTGCAAATATGTGTTTACCGTCAGCAGTAGAAGTAACGGCAGAAAAACCAGCATTAAGTTGAGCCTGAATTTTAAACCAAATAGTATTCCCTTCCAAGGCACCTTGTGTCATCCACAATGCATTATTTGTTCCAAATAAAAAGTAAGATTTATTATTCCCATTGATTTTCTTTTCTTGAAACTCAAGGGGTGCTTTCCAATTGGCATTATCATCAGGATTGCCGTCTGGAGAAGACGTAGGTAAATTATCAATATTACGATCAAAAAAGCTTTTAAATGATTGACTTGAAGCCCCTCCATCAGTTGCCCTCAATAATTCACCATTTGGCAAACCTGTTATAATAGTAGCAGGATTAAGATCACTTATGGCACATTTCATACCATCTCCGCCTGATAAATCTTTAGATTGTAGGGGAGAATTTGATGAAGTTCCTAAAATACCAGAACCATTGTCTTGAGTCCCAAATACAATTTTACCTAATTTATTTACTGCAATGCCATAGCATTGAGCAGTACTGTAAAATTTATTTTTTTCAGCAAATGTTGGAACAGCCCCTGAACAATTAAATGAAATATACATGCCGCCATCTGTAACAACGTACATATTTTCAGGATTAGAAGGATTAAAAAAGACTCCATGCATATCTGCGTGAACATTTAAACCATGAAATGTACTTCCAGTCCATGAAGCTATAGGTGCCCACCCGTTTGATGTGGTAAATCTCCATAAATCTAATTGACCTCCACAAAAAACCATATCAGGTATTAAAGGATGTACACCAAAAGCAATATCATAATCTCCTTGATCTCCTAATGGATTAAACACAGCAGAACCACCTTGTCCAATTGTAGTCCATGTTGCCCCAGCATCTGTAGACTGATAAACACCTTTTAAAGGTACACTACCTGCATTATTTGGGCCAGCGATACATAAATAAATTCTATTAGGGTCACTTGGTGCAATCGCAACTTCAATGCGTTGACAAGTAGAAGATGGTGGTAAGCCATTGGTACCAATTTTATTTGTACTAAAACTTGTTCCCCCATTATTTGATATATAAAGTGCGGCAGTTGAAGCTGCTACTACATTATTTCCATCTGATGAAATTTCAATATCACAAAAACGGAAATTTGAAGTTAATCCAGAAGGTTTTGCCCATGTGGCACCTCCATTGGTAGTCATTTTTACTCCACCATTCGTAGCGGCAAATAAAATATCTGGATTAGTAGGATGTGCAACAATTTTATCTACATAAGCCCAAGGATCAGAAGGTGTGTTGTTATTTGTTGTTTTAGTAGCAGCTAATTGATTAAATGTAGCTCCACCATCAGTAGATTTAAAAATACCTTCTCCAAGTTGAATAATTTGTTCAATATGTTGCACAGATCCAGCAAATCCAGTATTTCCTTCTCCAGTACCATAATAAATATCGCCATTCGAGGCTTGGGCAACTGTTGAAATGGCAATCGCAATAGTGGAATCATTTCCGCTTCGTCTAGTCCAAGAATCACCGTTATCATTAGATATCCATAAACCACCGCCTACACTTCCCATGTAAAGCTTGTTGTTATTATTCTTGTCTATAACCAATGAACGAGTTCTACCCCCAATATTATTCGGACCAGCTTCATCCCATTTCATTTGATCAAATGCTCTTGTTTTATTCTTTAGCATAGCATTTGCCTTATCCTTTGCGGCATACACATCTTTTGCTTCAACTTTTCCAGTGACTTGATTGGCCCTTACTTGTTGATAAAATTCTAATGCCCCTGCAAATTCTTCTTTGCGATTATCTTTAGCTTGCTTCTTAAAAGTAGAAGATTGTATATATTCAGGATTAACAGAAAGCTTATCTTGAATTTGCC
>CAZSUF010000149.1:0-3602 GCA_964609875.1 uncultured Bifidobacterium sp. | reverse complement strand
ATTACTGTCAAACTTAAGGCAGGTAGTAAAAATTGTGCTTTAATCATTGTAAACATGTGTTTTTGATTTGAGTGCTAAATTAAATCAAACTTACAAGATGATGAAATTTATTTCCTTTATAGCTAATTTGTTTTCGGTCAAAGACTCATATTGCAGGGCAAAACAGATTATTTTGATTAAATTTTTTTTTTCTAATAGGATTTGTATATTTGTTTGTCTATTTTTTTAACATTAAACTATTATTGTTTTGAACGAAAATTACAACGAAAGAAATAACGAATCCATTTTCAGTCAGAGATTGAAAGCTGGTAAAAGAAGAACTTACTTCTTTGATGTGAGAGCAACTAGAGGAAATGATTACTTCATTACATTAACTGAAAGTAAAAAGCGGTTTAATGATGGTGGATATGATAGACACAAAATTTTCATTTATAAAGAAGATTTTAATAAATTCCTTAAAGCCTTAACAGAAACCATTGATCATGTAAAAACGGAATTAATGCCAGATTATGACTTTGATTCATTCAATCATGAATATACAGATCAAGATGAAAATACTGAACACTCATCTTCTGACAATGAATCAATTCAAAACAATTCACAGTTGCCTAATTCAACATTCGATATAGATTTAGGCTCTGCAGAAGTCGATAAATGGTAATATTTTTTCAATAAATTTCATAATCCTGATTTCTCAAAAATCAGGATTTTTTTTAGTGAACTGAACAACCTACTTTTGCTCCTCCATGAGATCCTGCGATTTTGAAAGAGTGACTAAGCGTCAAATCATTCAAATTATAGGAATCCATTTTAATCTAACCTTGAAGAATTTAACTTTAGGAAATATAGAACTGTCTATTTAAAGAAGCATGAAAAACATTAGAAACTTTTGTATAATCGCCCATATCGATCACGGAAAAAGCACCTTGGCAGATAGATTATTAGAATTCACCAATACAATTACTGAACGTCAAATGATGAATCAAGTGTTGGATGATATGGATTTGGAGCGCGAAAAAGGAATCACCATTAAAAGTCATGCTATTCAAATCGACTATCCGCATAACGGAGAAATGTATACCTTAAATTTAATTGATACACCAGGTCATGTTGATTTTAGTTACGAAGTGAGTCGTGCATTAGCTGCCTGCGAAGGTGCTTTATTATTGGTAGACGCTTCACAAGGTATACAAGCCCAAACAATTTCTAATTTATATTTAGCTATTGACAATGATTTAGAGATTATTCCTGTCATTAATAAAATCGATATGGAAGGCGCTATGATTCCAGAAGTGAAAGATCAAATCATAGAACTTATTGGATGCAAAGAAGAAGATATATTACTAGCAAGTGGTAAAAGCGGCATAGGAATTCAAGAAATTCTAGATGCCATTATTCGTAGAATTCCAGCACCCAAAGGCGATCCAAACGCCCCCCTACAAGCATTAATTTTTGATAGTGTGTTTAATAGTTTCAGAGGAATCATTGTATATTATCGTATATTTAATGGTACGCTAAAAAAAGGAGATAAAATTAAATTCTCCAATACAGGCCTCGAATACGGAGCAGATGAAGTGGGTATCCTCAAACTTGGCATGGAAGAAAAAAATGAAGTTCGAGCAGGCGATGTTGGCTATATTATCACGGGTATTAAGGTGGCTAAGGAGGTTAAAGTAGGTGATACAATTACCACTACAGTCAATCCTTGCTTAGAATCTATTCATGGTTTCGAAGATGTAAAACCTATGGTTTTTGCAGGTATTTATCCAGTAGAAACAGACCAATTTGAAGAACTTCGAAATTGTATGGAAAAGCTACAATTAAATGACGCCTCCTTGACTTATGAATTGGAAACTTCTCAAGCACTTGGTTTTGGCTTTAGATGCGGATTCCTTGGTCTTTTGCATATGGAAATTATTCAAGAAAGATTAGAACGAGAGTTTAATCAAACTGTAATTACCACTGTACCCAATGTAAGTTTTATTGCTAAAACAACCAAAGGCGAAACCATTATCGTAAACAATCCAACTGAAATGCCTGACCCTAGCAGGCTCGATTCTATTCAAGAACCATTTATCAAGGCACAAATCATCACAAAACCAGATTATATTGGCAATATCATGAGTTTGTGTATTGGTAAAAGAGGCATGTTAACCAATCAAGGTTACCTAACTCCTACTCGTGTAGAACTTACTTTTGAAATGCCTTTGACTGAAATTGTATTTGATTTCTACGATAAATTAAAAAGCCAAACACGCGGTTACGCCTCTTTCGATTATCATCCCATTGATATGAGAGAAAGCGATATTGTAAAAATGGATATTCTTTTAAATGGCGATAAAGTAGATGCCTTAAGCGCCTTAATTCATCGAGGCAGAGCCCATGAGTTTGGTAGAAAACTTTGCGAAAAACTGAAAGAATTACTTCCAAGACAACAATTTCAAATAGCTATTCAAGCCGCTATTGGCGCCAAAGTAGTTTCTCGAGAAACCATCAGTGCCATGCGCAAAGATGTAACAGCTAAATGTTATGGTGGAGATATTAGTCGAAAACGTAAATTACTAGAAAAACAGAAAGAAGGTAAAAAACGTATGCGTCAAATCGGTAACGTAGAAATTCCTCAAGAAGCATTTTTAGCTGTCTTGAAATTAGATGATTAATTATTCATTTTAAGTAAGATTATTTATTTGGGCGGCACACGCGCTTTCCCTCCAAGTCCGTTCCCGAATCGGATGAAATTTACGTGTATAATAAATTAATGTAAGCCTCTCGGGATACGGGCTTTCCGTTCAATCGCTGCCGCAATACAACACAATTTTTCGACATAGAATTGAGTATTCATTTCAAAGTAAAATACTATCCGAAATAAGTGTAAATAATTTGTCAATGACACATCGATTCTTTGTATAAAGTTATTTTAACCTAAATTTGCGGCTTAACATTAAAACAAAAAAAATAATGAAAAATTTAAAGTCAATTTTATTAGCCTCAATTTTAACGGTAGGTGCTTTTACAGCAACAATTTTCACATCTTGTAATCCTGATGCATGTAAAGATGTAGTTTGCGCAAATGGCGGAACTTGTACAGATGGTAATTGTGCTTGTCCTGCTGGATATGAAGGTACAACATGTAACACAAGAACAATTACAAAATATTTAGGCTCATACGTTGGAAATGGTTCTGACGATAAAGGTAATACTTATTCATCATGGAAATTAGTTATTTCTCAAACAGATACTTCAAGTACTACCAATGCGAGCTTTGTTTTGTTTAACTCTTCAAATGTTCAACAATTATCATTCACTGGTATGATTAGTACTAATGGAATTATTACATTAGAAAATAAAACAACTACAAACTTTATGTATTCAAACGGCACAGGAAGTGTAGCTTTAGGAACTGCTGCTAACTTAACCTTCAAGGAATCAGATAATCCTGGTGTAGCAAACCCTTATGTTTATACATTCAACAATATGATTAAACAATAATTTTTATTTTATATTATTATAAAAAAGGCTTTCAACTTTGAAAGCCTTTTTTATTTCAACTAAAACACCTTAGCATAACTTCAACTAATTCAAATAGGCTGATGATTACACAC
>CAZSUF010000148.1:5706-9461 GCA_964609875.1 uncultured Bifidobacterium sp. | reverse complement strand
AAGAAATTATTTTACTTTAAAAATTAAATTAAAGAAGCGCGAAGGGAGGGCAAATACAATGAATTCAAAAAGCTTTTTTTTGATTTTTTTTTCTTTTTAGCAAATCAATAGCCATCATAATGGGAAGATGCTTTATTTTTGGCTTTGAATGATCAAGATTTTAGAACATTTTGGAAGTTATCTGATCATGCTGAAAAGCATGTTCTCTAGGCCCGAAAATAATAAGGTGTATTGGAAAGAGTTTATCCATCAAAGTTATGAAATGGGTATTGGCTCTTTAGGTATAGTAGTCATCATCTCACTTTTTTTAGGGGCTGTAACTACGATTCAAACTGCCTATCAGTTGATTAGTCCTTTAGTTCAAAAATACGTCATCGCCCAAATCATTCGAGATAGTACGTTCTTAGAATTATCACCCACAGTAGTTTGTATTGTGTTAGCAGGTGTCATAGGATCTAAAATTGCTTCTGAACTAGGAAATATGCGTGTGAGCGAACAAATTGATGCGCTAGAAATCATGGGCATCAATACAAAAACGTATTTAATTTTCCCTAAAATTATTGCTGCCTTTATTATGATTCCTTTTTTGATTGTAATTTCTATGTTTCTGTCTGTATGGGGTGGTTATTTAGCTGCCACATTAAGTGGTGTGATGAATGCAGAACAATTTAAACTCGGTTTAATTAAAGATTTTGTTTCTTTTAATTTAACCTTTGGACTTATCAAGGCCTTTACTTTTGCATTTATCATCTCTAGTGTTTCAGCCTATTTTGGCTATAACGTTCGAGGAGGTTCCTTAGAAATCGGACGAGCTTCTACGACCTCTGTGGTAGTTAGTTGTATTTTAATTTTATTTGCAGATTACGGATTAGCCGCATTACTCCTTTAAAGATAACCATGATAGAAGTTAAAAATATTCGTAAAACATTTGGGAGCAAAACTGTACTCGAAAACGTTTCTTGTATCATGGAACCAGGAAAAGTAAATTTAATTATTGGTACAAGTGGAAGTGGAAAAACCGTGTTTATGAAATGCCTTGTTGGTCTGATTGAAGTTGATCAAGGTCAAATTATGTATGAGGGCAATGATTTTGTCAATATGGAAGACAAAGATCGTAAAGAACTTAGAACCCAAATAGGCATGCTTTTTCAAGGATCAGCACTTTTCGATAGTTTAAATGTGGAACAAAATGTGATGTTCCCCTTAGATATGTTTACGAAACAATCATTTCAAGAAAAAAAGAAACGAGTAGATGAAGTATTAAACAGAGTAAACCTGAAAGAAGTCAATAAAAAATTTCCCTCAGAAATAAGCGGTGGAATGAAAAAAAGGGTAGCTCTCGCCAGAGCCATTGTACTCAATCCTAAATATCTTTTTTGCGACGAACCAAATTCTGGATTAGATCCACAAACATCTTTGGTGATTGATCAATTAATTATGGAGATTACGAAAGAGTATAACATTACAACTGTAATTAATACGCATGATATGAATACCGTGATGGAAAGTGGCGACCATATTGTGTATCTTTTTGAAGGGAAAAAAAGATGGGAAGGCACCAAGAAAGAAATATTCTTTGCGCAAGATGAAAAACTGAACGATTTTATTTTTGCTTCAGAATTTCTTAAAGATGTGAAGGCCATGCGTATGGCGAATAAAGATTTCTAAATCTATTACATGCTTCAAATTAATCTTTATCCTAATCCTTCATTCACCACAGATCGCCTATTTATTAAAGCCATAGAAACTAGTCATGCTATGGATTTTCACGAACTCAGATCAAATGAGGAAGTCATGAAATTCATAGAAAGACCACGAACTCGAAACATAGCAGATGCTGAAGCCATGATTCAAAAAATGGAAGAATACAGCATCACAGGCAATGGCATCACTTGGGGAATTTTTTTTAAAGAACAAGAAAAACTAATAGGTACGATTGGGTTATATCGTATCGATAAAGAAAATCATAGAACTGAAATTGGATATTTATTACATCCTGATTATTGGCATCAAGGCATTATGACAGAGGCCATTCAATGTTGTATAAAATTCTGTTTTGATCAACTCAATTTTCATACCCTTATTGCTTGTATCAATCCAGCCAATGAAAATTCAAGAAAGATTTTATTGAAGAATCATTTCGTTCAAGAAGGACTTTTCAAAGAGAGTACCCACTTCGAAGGCAAATTTTATGATACTGAATATTATACGTTATTCCGGAAAGCCTAATTAGTGAATCAATCCGGTAGCTAAACAAATCAATACTATAGTGCCTAAGATAATTCTATAATAGCCAAAAACTTTAAAGCCTTTTGCTTTCAAAAAATTGATGAAAAACTTGATGGCTAATAAGGCTACAATAAATGCCACAGCATTCCCTATCAATAAAATAATTAGCTGATCGCTATTGAACATGCCATAGCCTTTTACATACTTCAGTGTTTTGTAGGCTGTAGCTGCAAACATGGTAGGTACAGCAAGAAAAAAAGAAAACTCGGCAGCCACTTCCCTTGAAATTTTCTGACTCATACCTCCAATGATCGTAGCAGCGCTTCGACTTAAACCAGGAAAAACAATGGCAAGACATTGAAATAGCCCGATTTTTAAAGATAGTTTTAAATCAATATCATCTTCATGAAGAATGCTAGGCGCATTAAATAATTTATCAACAAACAATAACAATACACCACCCACGATCATCACAATGGCTATGAACAAAGGATTTTCTAACTTGGCATCGATGAAATCATTTAAGAAGAATCCTAAAAGCAATGAAGGAATAATAGCTACTAGTAGTTTGATGTAAAAAATAGGATTTTTGAAATTGATAAATTTCTTGAAGTATAAAACTAACACAGATAGGATAGCGCCAAACTGTATGCAAATTTCAAAATACTTGGTAAATGGGTCAGTGCCAATTTCTAAAAAAGCACTAGTAATCACCATATGAGCTGTTGAAGAAATGGGAAGAAATTCTGTAATTCCTTCGATGATAGCTACTAAAATGGCTTGTAAAATATTCATATAAATAAATAAAAATAACCTGCCGAAACAGGTTTAAAAATAAATGAGTAATTAAGATTAATGAGACTTAGGTTTTTTCATAATGGCGTACCCTTCAATACCTAAACCTAATAATACCAAAATAGGGGCTAAGGTTATTCTTCTGAAACTATAAATTTCATCTTCATTAAAAATATCTGGATTGGCACTTTTACCACCAGACATCAATACATAACCAATAATGATTACGACAAGACCAGCTAACATAATCATGTAATTTTCTTTATCAAATAAAAAAGGAATCTTACTCGTTTCTTTAGTTGATTTTCCCAAATTGATGGGTGCCGCCTGAATATTTTCATTCACTACTTTCGCCGAAGTGGAATAAACTTTTTCTTGTTCTTTTGTTTTTGCCATGTTGTAAAATTAGTAAAGTTCGTCTAATTGTGTTCTAAGATATTTAATTACCGAACGATGTGTGCTAAGTAAGGATATAAATATGCCTAAGGCCAGTATAGATGCACATAAAATAATCATCCATTTCATACTAGACAGAATTTTTAATTCTGGTAGTAAACCTTCGGCAAAAAATTTCAAAGCTAAAATTCCGAGTATTGCCAATAAAGCACTTATTACACCATTCACCACGCCTCGAATATTAAAAGGTTTTGCAATAAACCATCTTGTAGCACCTACCATTTGCATTGTTTTAATTAAGAAACGATTGCTATACATGGCAAGACGTATGGTAT
>CAZSUF010000148.1:2034-5696 GCA_964609875.1 uncultured Bifidobacterium sp. | reverse complement strand
CGATACCACAAGGGTTCCAAGCGCTACATAAGAACAGCAGATACTATAAACTCAAGACATGCAATAGTTTTATTCTAAAAATAATATATCAGGTCCACGGAGCCATTTTGCTTTTTAAATCACCCATTAGTTTTAATAGTTCCACTTCCATCTGGGATTCGATCATATCATTCATTTCTTAGTGAGAATCTATGTGCTCAAAGACAATGCCTACAAACTTATCTAAAATGTTGACTAATAACCTGCACTACATGTTATTGTCTATTAAAATAATCACAGAAAAAATCAAGAATAATGAAATGACCAAAATCACAATACCAATTCTTTTTACATTGCTGTTCATGATATCTACCAAATTTTTTTGATAGAATACCTCTCTAACTATATTACTTTGCTTAATAAATTTTTCAATCTTGATCAAGCTATCCGTGGTCATATACTGAGAATGTAAATGAAAATTTACAGATGTGTATAATGGATTATAATCGAGCACTTGCAAAAAATCTTCACCGAAATCTTTCTTAAATTGTTCTGCAGCTTTTGCCTTGGAAATATATTGAGATGATTTGGTAAACGATTGTTTGTCTATTAAGTCTTTCATCTTTAACCCTAATTCTTCTCGCGTATTATCATGAAGAATGATGGAAATTTCAATGTTCTCTTTAAAGCTCTTAGATAATTGTCCCGCATTGATGACTAACCAACCTAATGATCCTAATAAAAATAAAACTAAAGCAACTCCAATTATAGAGTATACATAGGTAGCTTTACCTTTCTTGATTTTTGATGTAACAACTAGATCCGAATTCATGGGCGACCAAAAATAAAATAAATTATGACTAAATCCGAATCAATTCTGAAATTATATGAAATTTAACAGCAAAAGTCTGTTTATTCAATATTCCTTTATCAATCTATATTTTTTTTGAAAAATAAAAGAAAGCAAAATTTGAACTTGATTTATTATTTTTATTAGGAATTCGAGGCAACGATGGTAGTGAAAAGCCCGCATTCCGAGAGGCTTGGCGACACTCCATTTTTTTCGAAACAATTCTAGCCGATTCGGAAGAGGACTTGAAACGGACAGCGTGTCTGCCGCCCAAAAAAAGATATAACATGAAACGAAAATTATTTATTACAGGAGGCAGTCTCGATCAACAATTTATTGACTTTGCCATTCAAAAAACTAAAAAGCCTAAGCCTGCTATTTGCTTTGTTCCAACTGCAGTGGGCGATAGGGCTGATATAATAGCGGCTTGGGAAGCTCGTTGCAAAACGTATCACATGGATTGTCATATTTTAAGGACTTTCATCAGCTCTTATCAACAAAAAGAATCTTTTGAAGATATCATCAATCGCATGGACATATTTGTGGTGTATGGCGGAAATACGTTGAATATGTTAGCCATCTGGCGAGCGCATGGGATTGATTTGTTATTAAGAAACGCCTACGAAAAAGGGGCTATGATGATGGGAGGTAGCGCGGGTTCTTTATGTTGGTTCGAAGAAGGCACCACAGATTCTCGGCCTATTCACGTGACAAAAATTAATTGTTTGGGTTGGATTAAAGGATCACATTGTCCGCATTATCATGCAGAAATTGAGCGCAAGCCGATGTATCACCAAGCCATTTTACAAGGCGACCTCAAAGCGGGTTTTGCTTGCGATGATTTTGCAGGCATTTATTTCGAAGATGAACAGGTCGCCGCAAGTTTTTCAATTCAGGAAAATAATCACAGTTATTTTGTTGAATGCGACCAGCAAACTATTCGCGAAACGAAATTAGAATAAGGGTTTTTGATTCATTTGGGCGGCACACGCGCTTTCCCTCCAAGTCCGTTCCCGATTCGGCTGGAATTTACTTTGTATAAGAATCTATTGTCAAGCCTCTCGGGATCCGGGCTTTCCGTTCAATCGCTGCCGCAATACAAATATGTTTCTCCGTTGGAAATGTTCGTATACAGTATAAGCTGTCTTAAATACTAAATTATATGCAAATAATTATAATGTGAATAATTTTACTAAATTTCTTTTGAAAAATGTATGTCATGTCAAAAATTATTACTTTTTTTGCATAAAATATTAAAAAAATGAGCTCATTACGTTTCGAATCCATTAAAAATTTGTCTGAAGGACAAAAAGAAGTTCTTGGCTACAGTGATAAAATCACTGCCTTATTTGCAAGCAATGTATTTACAACTAAATTTCAACGTGAATATTTAAGCGATCAGGCATACAAAAGTCTTACCAATAGCATCAAGACTGGAAGTAAAATAGATCGTAAAATGGCTGAGCAAATTGCGAATGGCATGAAGGCTTGGGCTATGGAAAAGGGCGTGACTCACTTTTCGCATTGGTTTCAACCGCTAACTGGGGGTACTGCCGAAAAGCACGATTCTTTCTTTACCCTGAAAGGAGATGGTACAGCATTAGAAATTTTTGATGGAGACGCTTTAACGCAACAAGAGCCTGATGCATCAAGTTTTCCGAATGGAGGCATACGTGCAACCTTTGAAGCTAGAGGATATACAGCTTGGGATCCAACCTCTCCAGCATTTATCATTGAAACGGCTTTAGGAAAAACATTATGTATTCCTACTATCTTTATTTCATATAGCGGAGAGTCATTAGATACAAAAACACCTTTATTAAAAGCCTTAGATTTAGTGAATAAATCGGCTTTAGAAGTTTGTCATTTATTTGATAAAAATATCACTCGTGTTGCACCTACCTTAGGTTGGGAGCAAGAATATTTTGTGATTGATGAAGCCATGGCCAATGCTCGTCCAGATATTTTAGCAACCGGCAGAACCCTTTATGGACACACGCCTGCTAAAGGTCAACAATTAGATGATCATTATTTTGGTGCCATTCCTGAAAGAGTATTTGCTTACATGCAAGATTTTGAGCAAGAAGCTTATAAATTAGGTATTCCTTTACGTACAAGACATAATGAAGTAGCACCCTCTCAATTCGAATGTGCTCCTATTTTTGAAGAAGTAAATATTGCAGTCGATCATAATTCATTACTGATGGAAGTGATGAATCGAGTAGCTAAAAGACATAAATTAAAAGTACTCATGCATGAGAAACCTTTTGCAGGAGTGAATGGAAGCGGTAAACATAACAATTGGAGTTTAGCCACGGATACAGGCATCAATTTACTTGCACCTGGAAAAACGCCTAGAACCAATCTGATGTTTTTAACCTTCTTTGTGAATGTATTGAAAGCGGTTCATGATCATGCAGATTTATTAAGAGCTTCAATTGCTTCATCAAATAATGACCATAGATTGGGTGCCAATGAAGCGCCACCAGCCATCATTTCAGTATTTATTGGTAAATATCTAACAGATGTTTTAAAAGAAGTAGAAGAAA
This sequence comes from uncultured Bifidobacterium sp., assembly GCA_964609875.1. Classification (GTDB taxonomy): domain Bacteria; phylum Bacteroidota; class Bacteroidia; order Chitinophagales; family Chitinophagaceae; genus OLB11. The sequence goes on along the minus strand of CAZSUF010000148.1, from coordinate 2,318 downwards.
GAGTGACGGGTAAGTTCACAGAGCAAGATGAGGTTATTTTAAAAATGGATATTCATAAAAATATTCCAGAATTATTGATGGACAATACGGATAGAAATCGAACAAGTCCATTTGCTTTCACTGGAAACAAATTTGAATTTAGAGCAGTAGGTTCTAGTGCAAATTGTGCTTGGCCAATGACTATCCTAAATATCATCATGGCGGATACTTTAATTAGCTTTAAGAAAGAAGTAGAGGCTTTGGTTGAAAAAGGAGAGAAGAAAGAAATTGCTATTTTGCATATT
>CAZSUF010000148.1:1404-2024 GCA_964609875.1 uncultured Bifidobacterium sp. | reverse complement strand
GTAAAAACATCTGTTTTGAAGGTGATAATTATAGTGAAGCTTGGGCACAAGAAGCTGCTAAAAGAGGGTTGAATAATTTTAAAGACACGCCAAGTGCATTAGATATATTTTCTAAAAAGCAAACAATTGATTTATTTGAAAAGCTTAAAGTATTCACGCCGATTGAAACAGAAGCTCGTTATGAAATTATGCTTGAAGAATATGTGAAGAAGGTTCAAATTGAAGCAAGGCTAGTGGGCTACCTTGCCAGCAATACCATTTTGCCAGCTGCGGTAGAGTATCAAAATTTATTAATATCGAATGTGAAAGGACTTAAAGAAATTGGGCTGAAAGCTGAGTCTTATCGTTCGCAAATTGAAATCGTTGAAGTGATTTCAACACATATTAATGCCATCAGCGATCAAGTTGAACAAATGATAGAAGCAAGAAAGAAAGCTAATAATATTGAAAGCATGCATGAAAGAGCAGTAGAATATTGTAAAGTGGTGAAGCATTATTTTGATAGCATTCGTTATCATGCAGATAAATTAGAATTGATTGTAGATGATAAATTATGGAGGCTACCTAAATACAGAGAGATGCTGTTTATTAAATAGCCCGGAAAGAGTTTCAAAAGAGGC
>CAZSUF010000148.1:0-1394 GCA_964609875.1 uncultured Bifidobacterium sp. | reverse complement strand
CAGATAGTATCAAATTCATTCACATGAACTTGATCGTTTTAAATTAATTAAAATTTTGTTAGTGAGTCAATGAAGTGCTACATACTTTAATGATTTAATATTACATTTGAAAAAAATATATACACAATGAAAAAAGTCATCTTATCATTTGCTGTTTTAGGGGCTATGTTTTTTCTTCATTCTTGTAATGAAGCAAAAATGGATCCAGCAGCAGTTCAAGCTAAAGTAGATTCTTTGGCTGCTAGTAAAATTGAAGAAGCAACTGCTAAAGCAAATTCGGATTGCGAGTCTCGCATGGCTACAGAATTAAAGACAATGTCAGATTCTATTGTAAACGCAACTCAAATGGCTCAAGCCGCTCAATAATTATTAACTTATAAATTTATTACTCAATGAAAAATTTAAAATATATTTTGATCCCTGCATTAACAGGCATCTTTTTTACAGCTTGTAATACTGAACCTGTAGGCCCTTCTGCAGCAGAATTAGATACACAAGTTGAAGCGAAAGTAAAAGCAGCTACAGATCAATTAAAGGCTGAATGTGATAGTCGTTTAATGCAAGCAGCTCAATTAAAGGCTGATAGCCTTATTGCTAAGGCTGCAGGTAAAAAACCTATTGCAGTAGCTCCCGCTCCAAAGCCAAAGCCTTCAACACCGGCAACTGTTCCAACGAAAGGCACACCTAAGCAAGTCGCACCTAAATCAGAACCAAGTAAAACAGTACAAGGTGGTGGGTTAAGAACTCAGTCTGATAAAGCCAAAGCTCATGATAAAAAAGCTGTTGAAGGTGGTGGGTTAAGAAGTCAATCCGACGCTGCTAAAGCAAAAGATAGTAAAGCAGTTGAAGGTGGTGGATTAAGAAGCCAGTCAGATAAAAATGTAGAAAAGAAATAAACATACTTTCTTGAAATTAAAATGGTCGATTCAACAGAATCGACCATTTTTTATTTGTTGATAGTTCAACTGAATTAATTATAGTCTTGAACTTGTTTCCCTATGTGAAGTGTTCATTCTTAATACAATCTAATTATAAGGACAAGTTGATTTTTAATTTGATAATTTTAAAAATTACTAATTAAATGATTAATTCAATAACAGCTTCTAACATTGGATTTGTAAAGCGAAAAGGAGAGCAATAATCTTTTATTCTGAAGAATAGTTGAAGCTGGTTTCAAGCCACTTATATTTTAAGGAAATGAATTGATGTTTAATTTTTAAATATTAGGAGGACATCTGAATATTGAAAATAAACTTCATCGTCCTTTTAAGCAATATACTTTGCTTTTAAATGATTTTGAGACATATTAAATTTGAAGCAAATATTTTTATGTATACCAATGAAACAATTGTTTGGCAGCATAAAATGCAGTACCGTGTTTAATCATCAGCCTA
>CAZSUF010000147.1:8460-9476 GCA_964609875.1 uncultured Bifidobacterium sp. | reverse complement strand
TTCAAAAAAGATCTAATAATACTTGGCGCACCATAACCTAAGGTAAAAGCCACATTTCGCTTATGTATAGAAACCTCGCGATCCCCGTATGAAGTTTGACAAATTCCTTTTTGGGTCATTACGAAAAATATACTTAGACAAAGTAAACGAGAAATTAATTTCATACACAAGTTTATGAATTGCAAGATACATTTTTACATGTAACTTACTTAAAGAATAGCCATGCAAATCTCTACAGATTTTCAGTTTTGTTTAACACCAACCCACAGACTTTAGCATTCCCTTAATACCAACTACAAATACTTTTGCTTGAACTTGAAAACACGCCATAACATGTCCACTAAACTCAGTTTCGAAGCTAAAATCTTACTTGCCTTTTTATGTATTTTTAGCATACTACTTTCTACTTTCAGAATAATGGCTACCGATAATATTCGTTACATTTTTCTCAACTGGAATTTATTTCTAGCACTCATTCCTTGGTTTGCTTCAAATTGGCTGAAACAAAAAATTCGCCCTGCGGTGGCTAGCACTTTCGTTGTAGTTCTGTGGATTGCATTTTTCCCTAACTCGCCCTATATTCTCACAGATCTTTTTCATTTACGCAAAAATTCAGACATGCCAATTTGGTACGACCTCATCATGATTTTATCTTATGCATGGACAGGTTTGCTTTTCGGATTTATGAGCTTAATGGATATCGAAAACTTGGCTGAAAAATGGCTCTCAAAAAAATTAATTCCTTTGGCCATTTGTATTCTCTTTTTCATCACCAGTTTTGGCGTATACCTAGGTCGTTTTCTTCGATGGAATAGCTGGGACATCATCGCCAATCCTATTTCGCTTGCCTCAGATATTCTTCAACGATTCATAGAACCTCAGCATCATTTACGCACTTGGGGCCTTACCTTATTGATGGGTTCTTTATTAAGCCTCATGTATTTTTCATTCAAAATTTGTACGAAAAAATCTTATACGACTTAGTAACTATTTCTTTGGGCGTGCCCTTAGCCTTT